>JAEWWC010000260.1 GCA_023396555.1 Bacillota bacterium | reverse complement strand
CACGAATGCTGACGGCCTTCGGGCATCCAAGGCGGCGATGTTCGTTCAGGTTGCCGGCGGCTTCGCGTCGCAGGTGTTCGTGGAGAAGGGCAACAAGAAGATCAACGCCAAGTCCATCATGGGCGTGTTGTCTCTCGGCGTGAAGCAGGGGGAAAAGATCTACGTGTTCGCCAACGGCAAGGACGAAAAAGAAGCGATCGAAGCGATTGAAAGATTAGTCAGCACGTTTTAAATAGGTTGATATGTTTGCAGGGCGGCCCACGGGCAGCCCTTTTTCAACTGCGGCCTTGGACCGGACACGCTGTCAAACGGTGGCATTGGGAGAGGAATACGCTGTGGATAAAAGGTTTTATACCAGCCGCGTCGCGTTTGCGGGCGGATTGGCGAGCCTGCTGTTGGGGCTCTGGCAGGTTATACTGATGCTTATGTACCTGTATCATCAAAGTTCTGCAAACCAGTATCTAGACAACAACAACTATATTCCTGCGGTACTATATTTCTTTACAGTTGCCTATTTGGCGGTAAATGCCACAGTAGGCGGTATGTCGGTTTATTATGCCCGTGAATACGGCGATGGGACCGCGCTGTTCGTATTGGCGAGCGTGTGCTTGGTACTCAAGGCGAATACCTGCATATTTGTCGATCTCATTGCGATAGACTTTATCAGGCGGACCGGCAGCTACGATTGGTCGTATATACTGACCGCCGTGCTCAACGCGGTACCGGTCATTATTATCACGTGCGGGGCCGTTCAGAAGAGAAAGCTTTTCAAGCGGTATCCGTTGACCGATATCTGACGGGACAGGGGTTATGCTCGGGTCAGCACATGCCCAGCACCTTTCAGCGTTGGGACATCCGCCGCTCCGGACTTTACGATCTGCACACCGTTCACAAACACCGCTGCAATGCCTGCGGGACGCGCGTATTCATCGCCTTTGGCTGCGATAACCGCCGGTTCGAACACGGTGATATCTGCCGCGAAACCGGGCTCCAAATAGCCGCGATTCGGGATGCCGAAGCGGTCGACCACCGCGCCGGTCATCTTGCGCACCGCCGATTCCATGGATATCGCCTGCGTATCGCGCGCAATCTGCAGAAATTTTGGGAAGCAGCCGTACGCCGCGGCGTTCTGTATGCCGCACGCTTCCAGCCATGCGTCCGTCATGAACAGCGACGGCTCGTGGCGCATCAGCTTTTGGATGATGTCGTCATTGTAATAGCGGTACATGTTGACGCGGCCCTTGCCGCTGCTCAGCTCCACGATACGCAGATACGCGTTCAAGGGACTCGTTTTCCACATCGCCGCAATTTCGGTGACTCGTTTGCCGCAGAGCGCCTCGTTGCCTTCGCCCGCCCACGCGATCTGTATGTCGCCGAAGTCGAAGCCCAGCACCCGTTTGGTGACGCCGATCTCCAGCGCGAGCCGCGCGCGCACCACGGGGCTTTTCTGCTTTTCCGGGGACAGCGAGAGATACCAGCTGGGCAGTATCACTGTGATCACGGAAACGCCGAACGTCATCGCGTACATGTCGTAGCTGAAGTCCAAACCTTCCGCGCGTGCCTTGTCGATCAGCTCCAAACTCTCGTCCACCGTACGCCACGTGGCTTTGCCCACGAAAATGTGGTGGGAATAGTGCATGCGAACGCCGGTGCGGCGCGTCAGCTCAATCATTTCCTTGAGCGCCCGCAGGTTGTGGGCCTCGCCGCCGATGGGCGGTAGATACGACGTAGAGGCGGCTGACTGCGCGCGCGAGTGCACCGTGACGATGCCGCCGCGGCGTGTCGTGATGCGGGCGGCTTCGTCCAGCTCATCCCATGCGGCGTAGCGGTCCGGCTCGTACATCAGGCCGTAGGACAGCCCGAACACGCCCTGATCGAAGGATTCCTCCAGCTTGGCATTGTGCCGTTGCATCTCATCGGCTGTCAATGGACGATTCTCATAACCCGCAAGGCCGATGCGCACCGAGCCGTGGCCCTGCAGCGGCACAAGGTTGAGCGGTATCGCCCGCTCCGCGGCTGTGCGCCAGCCTTCAAACGTGGAATAGTCGCCGAAGGTTTCGCCCATCTCGAACAAGCCGCTGCCCAGCAGATGGTAATACGGCGTGCCCGCTTCAAAACCGAACGGCGAGAAGCCGCAGTTGCCAACTACCTGCGTGGTGATACCCTGTTCCGCGAACGGCAGAAAGTACGGCACAGGCTCCCACTTTGCCGCGAACCAGTCGTTGTGCGAATGCGCGTCGATGAAGCCGGGCGCTATGGCCCTGCCCGCGCAGTCAATCACTTCGCCGTCGAAGGAAGAGGGCGCCTCGCCGTAAAGTACACCGGATATCGTCTCGCCGTCCAGCGTCACTGACCCTGGTCGGGCAGCGCTGCCGGTACCGTCGTATATCATTCCGTCTTTCAGCAATGTTTTCATTTGAAGCTCTCCTTGATTATGCAAAGTGAAACCACAGGTTCCGTGAATGGGTTGGGAGATCTGTATGCTCATGAGGATATGAGCTGATTGTAACACGCGGTGGCTGCGGTGCAAAGCCTGCGATGCGGAAAACAGGCATTCGTTTATGGACCTTGGTTGATATATACAGGTTTAAGGTGTATACTCTACGGAAAACGAGTTTCGGGAGACATATGTATAACGACATTTTAACGGTTGGACCGGTTACCATACACGGCTACGGGTTGATGATCGCGGTGGGCGTCATTTGTGCCATGATCATCGGCATCCGGCGCGCAAAGAATCGAGAGATGAGCGCTGACATCGTCATGAACATCGGATTTATTGTGGTGGTGGCGGGTTTTGTGGGCGCAAAGCTGCTGTACTGCATTGTAGAGCTGCCCGCTTTCCTGAGGGATCCCCTGTCGATGCTGTCGAGCAGCGGGTTTGTGGTATACGGCGGCATCGTTGCGGGCATACTGGCTGCTTTTTTGTACTGCCGCAAGAAAAGGGTCAGCTTTATGCAGTACTTCGACCTGATTATACCCTCGGTGGCTGTGGCCCAAGGCTTTGGCCGCATCGGCTGTTTTCTGGCGGGCTGCTGCTACGGGGGTGAGACGG
>JAEWWC010000216.1 GCA_023396555.1 Bacillota bacterium | reverse complement strand
CGGGGATGAGGCATCATCGTCACTTTTCTTTGACGCGGCGGTGCGCGAGGCGGAAAGCATGGGCGTTACCGTCATCACAAACGCAGCGGGAGACGGATTCGACGCGGCAGTGGAAGAGGCTGGTCAGGGTGCGGATGCGGTGGTGGCGTTCCTGCCCAACACGGCGCAGGACTACGGCGCTTTGGAGTCGCTGGACAAACCGGCAGTGGTATATGAGATGGGCGACGGGAGCGTCCCGCAGAACATGTCCCATCTATATTATCAAGCGGATGATGAACTGAATATGGCTTTTAACGCGGCGTTGGTCTATCCGCCTCACGAGACGCCGGTGAGGCTGATACTGATGTTTGAGAGCGCCGACTCGCCCGCTTACGCGGCTTATCAAGCGCTTTACGATCAGGGTAAAATATTTCCCAAGGAAATTTACATCGCGTCTGACGCTGAGAAGGGGGCCGGAGAATGGCTGACGGGTGTGCTGGACGACTATGTGGAGGGCATGCTGGACGCCGTGTTTGCCGAGGATGCGGCGATGGCTTTAAGCGCTTACGACGCGCTGGCAGCGCTGCAGCGCACCGATATGGAAGTGTTCTGCCCCGGGGTTACGGGCGATATGACTACGCGTATGCAGCAGGGGCCGGATGTATTTGCTCAGGGGATAGGGCGCAACGATGCGCTGGCGGGTGTGCTCAGCGTGCGCGCGGCGCTGCAGATGCTCAAAGGCGGCGAGGCGGTGACGCTAGCGCTTGAAACCGCGGTGATAAGCGCGGCGGACTTTGGGGATGATGCGGTTGCGGCGCTGGAAGCGGCGGACAGCGAGAAGGCGGCGCTGTATAACGCGGACTGGATGGATGAGCTGCGGGCGTATTACAGCGCGGCGGGCGCGTCCGAAGGCTCCTGACGGCGAATAATCAATACCGAGTATACGGGCCATCCGGTCATCAGCCGGGTGGCTCTTTTAGATAAGGAGTCTGCGCCCCAAGAAGCCGCGCCGAATTGTAGGGGTGGGTTCCCGCGTCCGCCTGCGATGGGGCCTGCTGACAGACGGTGTATTGACGGATACTCCTTCGGGGCACGCGAGCCACGCCCATAGGAGAGCGGTGTGAATGATGGTTGCCGCGGGCAATACAAAAGGCCGTCCGGCGATGCGAACGGCCTTTGATGCTGATATGTTCCGCTACTTCAGGTTATAAACCTCTTTGTACGATGCGATCGGCATAAGTTCATCCATCATTTCCTCGATGACGCCCCATCCCTTTTTAATTTCCTTGGACTCCACATAGCCTTCAGCATTCCAGTAGCGGATCTTCGTCCATCCGTCCTTGTCTGGCTCCAGAATCTCCACCGCCGAGTCGTGGGGCACCTTTGTGATCTGCTCGGACTTCTTGTCCGGCTCGGCATACATGCGCACCGTATCATCGATGATATCCGCATCCTCGCGCGACATCATCGTGCCCTTCTGGAATGTGACATAGGCAGTCAGGATATATCCTTCCCGCTTTTCGTATTTAACCTTAAGCCAGGGCTCTGCAATCTGCAGCACTTCCACCTCGGTGCCGACGGGGAGGCGTTTGACGGTACGGTCGTTGGAACCGTTGCCGGATCTCAGGTCCGCATTCTCCTTGACCACCCAGGCCTTGGGGTTGGGGCCCTCTTCGATATCGAATATGTTAGCCTGAAAAGCCTCGTATTCCTTGAATGACATCTTGGTCTTCAGTTTTTTGGCCATGTCGCGGTTGGACGGTTCTTCGTTGGAAACCTTGATTGTGGTACCGGGACAGGCGTAGTAGTACAGCCATTTGGCGTCCTCCACATAAAGGCGCACACAACCGTGGGAGCCTTTACGGCCAAGGTTGCGAAAGGCACTGCTTTGCAACGTGTTCACATTCTTATTGTCGAACATGACGGAATGAAAGAAGTTGCCGTCCACTATCTGCGTCCAGTAGCGCGCCCAGGTGCCTTTGAACTCGACAAACTCGCCGAAGCGTTCGCGTCCGCCGATCTTCCATATGCCGCTTGGTGTAGGCAGGCCCTCATCCTTTTCGCCTGTCACGGGATCAATCTCTCCCGTGCCGGTTTTTCCGCTTGTGCAGATGAAACGCCGGACGACCTTGGTATATTCTCCGTTTTCATCCTTCTCGAACACTGTAACGATTTGATTCTTCAAATCAAGCAGTATATAGTACTTGTCCGGGTCGGTGTTTTTCAATTCGTCAAAAGCCAGCGCCGGACGCGGGGCGAGAACGATGCCGCAAACCATGATGGCTGCTGCCAGCAATGCAAATAGTCTTTTTATCAAAACGCACCTCCGCGATGGAAAACATTAGTGTTAATAAGAGTATAAAAACTATAAAGCGCTGTGTCAAGCGAAATGTCAGAAGGCTCCTGTATTCAGCGATTCAAACCTGCACTATTTTGACGGGAGAGGACTGCGTTCAATAGAAAAAACACCAGAAACGTAATAATAAACCCAATGAGCCAACCGGCCAGCACATCCCCGGGTTGGTGGATACCCAGAATGATGCGGCTGATACCGACCATCATTGTCAGAGACATAAAGAGGAGCGCCAGAAGGATTTTACCGAACAGCTTTTTGAGATAAATAAAAGTCTGGATCATCAGCATGGAATAAAGGGATGCATTGTTAATGGCATGGCCGCTCGGAAATCCATAGTTGGAACC
>JAEWWC010000168.1 GCA_023396555.1 Bacillota bacterium | reverse complement strand
AAGGATGGCTGTATAATGGAGAGAAGAGAATATACATGTCAGGAGAAAACTAATGGGCAGCGTAAAGAGGTTTGACATACAGCGCAGAGTCGTCTCTCATATGACATCAAAATCATGGATGAACGTCCCGCATGTGGTGTATTTATATGAACCCGACGTTACGGATTTTGATCAGGAATATCAGGCGCTTTCCAACGAGGAAGCCCTAAATGGCCGAAAGTTGTCCTTCAATACGGTCATGCTGCGCGTCATTGTGGAAGGCTTAATAGCCGCGCCGGATTTAAACGCCATCATCTCTTATCACCATAAAAGAGGAGAGGGGACGCTGGAAATATGCGATAACATCAATATATGTGTTCCCTGGCTGCTCCCTGACGGGAGAATGATAACACCGGTGATTTCGGATGCAAAATCAATAACGCTTAGCGCTTTGGCCGAATCCATATCCGAACTGGAGAAAAAGATCAGCAATACGAACGTGGATGAACTGCTTTACAAAGCCGCCCTTTCCGATACCATCAATGAGCTCAAAAGATTCAATCTGGGGATTTTCAGAAGAATATTTGCTTCTTTGCTCGGTCCCCATCGCATTAAGGGTCTCTCCGGGAAAGAGAAAGAAGAGTATTACAGTATTCCTCAGGCTGATCGTTTGTCTGAGCAGAACCTGATCAGCGGCACCGTTACTATTTCAAACATTGGCGCGCTGTATAAACAGCAAAAGGGCTGTTTCGGTCTGCTTGAAATCGTCCCGCCCCAGGTGTTCGCGGTTGGATTGGGCGCGATGCAGGAAAAACCGGGCGTCTATACCGAAAGCGACGGTACGAAGACTATTGGCATACGCAAGTTTCTTCCTATGTGTCTGGTTTTCGACCACCGCGGCATCGACTTCATCTCGCTCATCCCCTTCTTGAAAACACTGGATCACATATTTCTTGAGCCGGGTGCCATCCATAACTGGTAATGCCATAAAAAAGGAATTGTCAGCCTACAATCTTGATTCCAGATACGCCGCTTGACGCATCTATTTCACTATGATATAGTCTCTATATCAAGTTGCTATAGAGGTACAAAGAATGGCGCAGGTCAACACAACCAGATACATCATCTTAGGGCTGCTCAGCCACGAGAGCATGAGCGGTTACGACATGAAGAAGCGCATCGAAATTTCCGTCAGCCACTTCTGGAACGTCGGCTACTCGCAGATATACCCCACGCTCGCGGGGCTGGAGAAGGATGGGCTCGTCACCAAGCAGAATGCAGACGTGTCCAAAGGCCCCCAGCGGTACATATACGCCATCACCGAAACGGGGCGACAGAGCCTCATGGACTGGCTCCGGCTACCCGAGGAGAAGGAACACACGCGCTACGAGATACTGGTGAAGCTGTTCTTCGGGGCAGGATTGCCCGCGCAATACAACCGTCAGCGCATCGCCGCATTTCGGCAACGTTACGAGCAGCAGCACACGATGATGACGCAATTCAAAGAAGAACTGGCGCAGATCACGGAGCACAGTCCGGACCATCTTAACTACTATGTCACCGTGCTGTTTGGCGAATACATATATAACGCGTATATCAAATGGGCGGATGAAGCTCTAAGACTGCTGGGCGGCGCTACGGGCGGCCCGGAAAAGGAGTAAACCATGAAATCGAAAAGACAGAAAACACGGAAGATATTGCTGCTGGCTTCCATGCTGCTGTTTCCAATGGTGCTGAACTACCTGTCGCCGTATCTCGTCATACAGGGCGGGTTCGGCGGCGTGCTGGCGGGCAGCGGCGTGGTGTTCGCGGGACTGTTCGTCTCATCGCTGGTGTTCGGGCGGGCATACTGCGGCTGGATGTGCGCGCCGGGCGGATTGCAGGAAGTGTGCTCCAGCATCGTCAGTAAGCCGACGAGCCGCCGCCAGAACATCGTGAAGTACATCGTGTGGGTACCGTGGCTGGCCGCCATCGTGCTGGGCTTTATCTCGGCGGGCGGGCTCAAAAAAGTCGATATGCTGTTCCTGACGGACAACGGCATCTCTGTCACCAGCATATACGGTTACGTCATCTACTTCTTCGTCGTCATACTGATCGTCGTGCTGTCGCTGACGCTGGGCAAACGCTCCTTCTGCCACAGCCTGTGCTGGATGGCGCCGTTCATGGTGCTCGGCAGCCTCGTCTCGCACAAGCTCCGCCTGCCGTCTCTGCGCCTTAAGGCCAATGCCCAGGGATGCACCGGCTGCGGCGCCTGCAGCAATAGCTGCCCCATGTGCCTGCCTGTGCAGGATATGGTCAAAAAAGACGCCATGTTCCATACCGAGTGCATACTCTGCGCCAGCTGCGCGGATACCTGCCCACACAAGTCTATTCAAGTTGCGTTCTGCCGGCCCGCCAAACGCCTGCGGGCTCTACCGTATTCCGCTCCGGTAGCGGGCCTTGAGTCTCAGGCTTTCTCGGGGCGGGTGCCGAAGCTGTAAACCTATATTTAATTAAATCGATAAAGCCTGAACTCTTTGAGGCTGATGTTGTAAAAAGAGCTGAGATGTCTGTACAGGCTATCCAGCACCATTTCAACGTCCCGTTCCATCAAATATTTGACGATCAGATCGTGATGCTCAATTTTCTTCAGGCTGTCTTCCACGTCAAGATACTTTGTCGCCTGAATCAGATGGATCTTCAGGTATAGGTCTTTTTGTATCCGCAGCAGCGTATCGTTTTTCCCAATTCGCGTCATTTCGATATGAAAATCACAGTCTTTTTTGATACGGTTGTAGATATCCCCCGCAAGCGCCGCGGCTTTACACTCGTCCGCGATACCTTTGAGCCGTAAAAAGTCCGCGTTGCTGCCATACTGTATGGCGTATTGGGCCGCTATGGCATCCAGATTGATACGCAAAAAGCCGATATCCTCGATCTCCTTCTGCGAGAATGTAACAACCTCCGCAAAACGGTTCGGATAGATGCGAACCAGCCCCTGAGCGGCCAGAACGCGCACCGCTTCCCGTATAGGCGTCCGGCTGACGCCAAGCTGAGCCGCGATCCTTTCCTCTGGAATCTTCTCACCCGGCTTGATCTCATTCTTGAGAATCATGCTCTTGATATATTCATGCACCTGATCCGAGAGATTTTTGCCTCTGAATTTCGGGCTTTGCTGAATATCCTGAAACGCACCCATCCGATACTCCTCTGCTGTTCGCGACTGAGTTTTTCTGCACCATTCTCAGACTTGCGGCAGCTTATTATTCACCACTGTTCAAGCAGTTGAAGACATTATAATGCATCCGTACACTCTTGGCAAAGCTAATTGAGCTGCTTATCCTGCTTGGCTTTTTTGCAGTTCGCCGAAATGCCGCCGTCCACCGCGAACACTGCGCCGCAGATCAT
Organism: Bacillota bacterium; assembly: GCA_023396555.1. Taxonomy (GTDB): domain Bacteria; phylum Bacillota; class Clostridia; order Christensenellales; family SZUA-584; genus SZUA-584. Next base: position 15,491 of record JAEWWC010000168.1, on the reverse strand, counting down.
TGAAGCGCTGTCGGAGGCCATGAAAGCAACAGCTTCAGTCACCTCTTCCGGCTTGCCAACCCGGCCGTAAGTCCAATATCCGAGTTTATGTATAGGTCAAGTGCGCTGATTTGAAGGATACGAAACAAAAAAGGAAGGAGCCAGCAGCCCCTTCCCCAGCATATCAGCATTACCGAGACAGTTTCAGCACATTCTTTCTGACACAGACTTCCACAGCCTTTTTAACGATGTCGTCCGCCGTCATATGCATCACCTTCTTCAGATAGTCCAGTTTGCCTACTTCGCCGAAGCGGTCGGGTATCCCCACCGCTGCCACCGGAACGGGATACGATGCGCTAAGCGCCTCGCACACCGCCGAATACAGCCCGCCGACGACACTGCTGTTCTCGCACGTCACGACGGCGCCCGTTTTTTGCACCGACCGAATGATCGTTTCGGCGTCCAACGGTTTTAACGTATGCACGCCGATCACCTCTGCGTTGATGCCCATTTTGCTTAGCGTCTCCGCAGCCGCCAGTGACTCCGCCAGCATGATCCCTGAGGCTACCAGCGTCACGTCTTTGCCTTCCCGCATCACGTCCGCGGTAAACATATCAAAGCGGTAGTTGTCCGCATACACCCGCGGCACTATCTTGCGCGCCAGCCGCAGGTAGACCGGGCCGTCATGCGCTATCATGGCGGGCAGCATGCGGCTCAGCTGAACGTTGTCTGCCGCCTCCAGAATCACAATGCCTGGTATACCGCGCATCACGCTCACGTCCTCCACGCTCATATGCGTCGCGCCGTTCAGCTCCGCCGTTATTCCAGGATCCGTGCCGATGATTTTGACGTTGCGCCGGGCATATGCGATAGATATGGATATCTGATCACAGATGCGCCGCGTTACAAACGGCGTATACGAAAGTATGATGGGAATGAATCCATACGTGGCCAGTCCCGCGGCGATGCCCGCCATATTCTGTTCCGCGATACCCACATCCAGCGCGCGCTCCGGGAATTTCTTCCTCAGAGGCAGCGTACCGTTCGACTTAGCCAGATCCGCATCGATCACCACGATACGCTCATCCTGCCCCAGATATTGTTCCAGCTCCCGGCACAACAACTGCCGAAGCTCCATACTCTCATGCATTGCGCTGCCCTCCCGATTCCAGCCCCAGCTCACGCAGCGCCTGTTCCTTAAGTTGTTCAGTGACGGCCATGCTGTGATTGTCGTAACCCGCCTGCTCCGCAAACGAAACACCTCTGCCCTTTACGGTATGCAGTATGATCATGGTCGGTTTCCCAACCGTATCGTGCGCCTGTTGGATAGCGTTCAGCACCTGGCGGATGTCGTTGCCGTCCCGCACCTCGATCACGCGGAACCCGAATGCGCGCCATTTGTCCGCCAGCGGCTCAATGCCGTTTACATCTTCTACCCAGCCGGAAATCTGCGCATTATTAAAGTCTGTCAACGCGATCAGGTTGTCCAGCTTGTGGTGCGCCGCGAACATCGCTGCTTCCCATATCTGGCCTTCCTGACTCTCACCGTCTCCTATGGCTGTATAGATACGTACACGGTCACGCTTGATCTTGCTGCCCAGCGCCATGCCCACCGCGCAGGAAAACCCCTGCCCCAGCGAACCCGCTGTCATGTCTACGCCCGGCGTCAGCACCATGTCGCAATGGCTGGGTAGTCGTGTACCCGGCTTGTTCAGCGTATCCAGCATCGAAAGTTCGAAATATCCGCGATCCGCCAGCACCGCGTAAAGCGCCGGTCCAGCATGCCCTTTGGAGAGCACGAACCGGTCACGCCCTTCCATCTGCGGGTTTTGGGGGTCGATGTTCATCACGGCATAATAGAGCGCCACCAGCGTCTCCACGATGGACATGCTGCCGCCGATATGCCCAACGCCAATACCAGCGATCTCGCGCACGATGTGTCCGCGTATACGCCTGCATGTGTCTTCTAATTCTGCGATCTGCCGATCGATCATATTTCTGCCTTCCTCGATGTAATACATAGCCTGATTGATGATGTGTCAAAATACCATACCCGCACATTGTATATGATCGTATGCAAATCGGTCAACTCGAGATAAGCAAAAAAGGCCGGTTGGCCTTTTTTGCTTATCCATAAACGATCCCAGCTACTGCTCAATACAATAACAGTCGGCCACTGGCGCTATATATCAACGCCTCTGCCATACCCTCTATTCGCTTACACGCTGAGTATGTACTCGTTGAGTATCGTCTCCAGCAGTTCCTGCCGACCCGATGCGTTCTTCACATCATCGATGCCCAGCACATACTTCTCCAACTCCTTGAAGCCGACTTTTCCATCCACGATGTCTTTGCCGATGCCGGTCTCGTAGCTTGCGTAGCGCTCCTGCACAAAACCGTCCAGCACGCCGTCGTCAATGATTTTCTGCGCCGCCTTGAGGCCCACAGCGAAGGCGTCCATGCCAGCGGCATGGGCAAAGAACATGTCTTCCGGCTTAAAGCTCCCGCGACGAGGCTTGGCGTCGAAGTTCAGTCCGCCTGTCGTGAAGCCGCCCATCTTTAGTATCTCGTACATACCGAGCGTGGTATCATAATAGTTGGTTGGGAACTGGTCGGTATCCCAACCCAGCAGCAGGTCGCCCATGTTGGCATCCACCGACCCGAGCAGGCCGTTGATGCGAGCCACGCGCAAGTCGTGCTGGAACGTGTGCCCTGCCAGCGTGGCGTGGTTGGCTTCAATATTGAATTTGAACACCTTATCAAGCCCGTATGTTCTCAGGAATGCGATGCCCGAGGCAACGTCAAAGTCGTACTGGTGTTTGGTGGGTTCCTTTGGCTTGGGTTCAATGTAGAACTGACCGGTAAAGCCGATCTCCTTAGCGTAGTCCGCAGCCATGTGCATGAAGCGCGCCATGTTGTCCATCTCCAGCTTCATGTTGGTGTTGAGCAGCGTCTCGTAGCCTTCGCGGCCGCCCCAGAACGTATATCCGATCGCGCCCAGCTCCATAGACACCTCAAGGGCCTTTTTGACCTGAGCGGCGGCATACGCGAATGCATCCGCATTCGGGCTGGTGGCTGCACCATGCATATAGCGCGGATTGCTGAACAGCGCCGCGGTCCCCCAGAGCATTTTGATGCCCGTCTCGTCCATCTTCTCCCTGAACAGCTTCACGATTTTATCGAGGTTTCTGTTGGTCTCGGCCAGCGTATCCCCTTCGGGCGCTATGTCGCGGTCGTGGAAGCAGAAGAATTCGACACCCAGCTTCTGCATCAGTTCGAATGCGGCGTGCACGCGCTCCTCCGCCTTCTTCATCGGGTTGGAGATGTCGTTCCAAGGCCTCTCCATCGTTCCGGGGCCGAACGGATCCGCGCCCGCGCCCGTCATCGTATGCCAGTACGCCACAGAAAATCTCAGATGGTCTTTCATCTTTTTCCCGCCGACAAGTTCGTCGGGGTTATACCGCCGGAAGCAGGGCTGCATGGAATATTTGTCTTCAGAAAACACCAGCTTTTTTATTTCAGGAAAATACTCATTCATAATTTCACCTCATTAATATTTCTGTCCAAACAGCAAACCAGCCCCGCACAAAGGCTGGGGCTGGTTTGCCGGTGTTGCTCGATTAAATTCCGCAGGATCTTAAGAAATCGACGCTCTTCAGAAGGATGTCCGCCCCCCCAACAATTTCGAGCGTTGAGTTTTCGATATTGGCATCTTTGAGCACCTCACAGACACCCTTGATGTCGATGACGCCGTCGCCCATAGCAATGTTCGAGAACCCGCAGCCAAACTGGGTCCCGCGCTTCGCGACCCACTCCTCACCGAGGTCCTTCCAATGGACATGATAGATCTTGTCCTTGAACACCCGCGCCATCTCAACCGGGTCCGACCCACCCAGCCATGAGTTGCCCGTATCGAGGTTGACGCCCACCGATTTTGGGTTACCGAGCAGATCCATAATGCCCTTAAGCCCCTCGATTGTGTCTGTCACCGGGCCGTGCGGCTCCAGAACGATCCGTACGCCGTAGTCTTCAGCCATCTTCGCAGGCTCAACCAGCTTTTCGGCACAGGTAAATATCTTCTGCTCCAGCGTGGTCTTTTTGCCCCATTCGGTATGCGGCTCACTGTCCGTGGTCACCACCTCGGTCACGCCGATCGCCGCGGCGAACTGTATCGCCTTCATGATCTCGCTGGTGCCAAACCGGCTGGGTATGGAGGGATCCACCAGATTAGCGTGCGCACAGACAGTGGAAATCTTCATGCCATATTTATCGAACAAACGCTTGACCTCGAACGGGTTATCATCCAGACTGACCACGGGCGAAAAGCCGGCTGTTCCCAGCATCGTCGCACCACTGTTCGTATCAGTAATGTCGCAGCAGGTGAAACCCATCTTCTTGGCTTCCTCAAGCTGCACCTCCACGCTGGCAAACGGAACGATCAACAAGAATACGCCAATGTTCATGTTATCCTCCTTATTCGGCTTTCAAAGCATCGTCAAACGCACCCACGTTGGGGCTGATGTTAACGTTTTTGACAAAAGTGCACGCCTCCGTGCCGCCTCTAAACCGCTCCATGCCCGAGTCTTCCCACTCGACGGACAGTGGCCCTTCGTAGCCGATGGCGTTCAGCTCGCGGACGATGGCTTCAAAGTCCACATGGCCTCTGCCGGGCGAGCGGAAGTTCCAGCCGCGGCGCGGATCGCCGAACTCGATGTGAGAGCCGAGTATGCCGTTGAGTCCGTCCAGCGTGACCGCAGCGTCCTTCATATGCACATGGTATACCCGGTCGGGCAGCTCGCGGATCATCAGGTGCGGCTTCATGCCCTGCCACAGCAGATGGCTGGGGTCAAAGTTCATGCCCAGCGTCTCGCGGTAGTTAAACGCCTTGAGCAGTTTGACGAACGAATAGTAGTCGAACGCGATCTCGGTGGGGTGCACCTCCAGCGCGAATTTAATGCCGACCTTATCCATCTCGTCGAATATAGGCGTCCACGCTTCCACGATCTTGGCAAACCCCTCGTCCACCATCGCCTGCGTGGTCTGCGGGAACGAATACCACATATTCCAGATCGGCGATCCCATAAAGCCGGTAATCACCTTGATGCCAAGGTTGTTCGCCGCTTTCACGATGTCCAGTGTGTAGTCCACCGCCCATTTGCGCGCTTCCTCCGGCTTGCCCGCATACTTGCCCGGCGCGAAACCGTAGTGGCGCATGTCGTACACATCGCCGACCAGTTGCCCGCACAGGTGCGCGCTGATCGCCCAAGCCGAGAGTCCGCTGTCTGCGAGGTCTTTCTTAAGGCTCTCCACGTAAGCCATATCCGTTGCTGCCCGGGTCGCATCCACATGGTTGCCCCATGTGGCCAGCTCCAGGCCGTCGTAGCCCATTTCCGCTGCCTTTACGCACATCTCTTTAAATGGCAGGTCCGCCCATTGTCCGGTAAACAGTGTAACAGGTCTCATATTTGAATCCTCCTTACTTTAGTTAAAACGATACCCACACGGCGCCCTTGCCGCTGCTTTCCACACATTTTTCCACAAACAGATTCCCCTCAATGCCGTAATCCACGCCCGGATACTGGACGTCTGAAATGGCGGCCCCTGCCAGTTTGGCGGCCAGCGCGGTACAGAACGCCTTGTAGATATTCGCAAATGCGACGAAGTGGCCCTCTACATGTCCCGCAGGTATGCGGTTCATATCATTTACCGGCGGATAGAAGTAACCGTTGCCGCGCGACATGATCCTGGACGGTTCGCCGATCATGTCCACGCGCAGATAGTTCGGGTTCTCCTGTATCCACTCGATGCTGCCCTTTTCGCCGCAGACCAGTACGCGCATATCGTTGTCATACCCCACCGCCACCTGTGAACACCAGAGCATACCGGTCGCACCGCCTTTGTATTTCACCATTATCTGCCCGTCATTATCCAGCTTGCGGTGAGGTCCCACCGGCTTCAAGCTGGCGCACAGAGAATCCATTTTCAAACCTGTCGCATAAGAAATTAAATTCTCGAGGTGCGTACCGATATCGCCTGTCGCGTTAGAGATGCCGGAAAGCGCGGGATCACAGCGCCAGGACGCCTGCTTCTGGCCGTCCATCTCGATCTCCGTGGCCAGCCATCCCTGTATGTAGCGTCCGGACACCACGCGGATTTCTCCGATGTCCCCATTCAGTATCATCTCGCGCATCTGCCGCACCATCGGATAGCCGGTATACGAATATGTGACGCACAGCAACACATCGTTCTCTTCCGCAATCCTTTTAAGCTCCTCGCCTTCACTTGACGACAGTGCGAGCGGTTTATCGCAGACGACGTGGATGCCTTTTTCCAGAAACGCCTTCGCCGATAAATAATGCGCATAGTTGGGCGTCACGATCACCGCGAAATCAATACCGTCCTCGCGGGCAGCTTCCTTCTCCGCCATCTCTTCGGCAGTTTCATACAGTCGGTCCTGAGCAAGGCCCCACATCGCCCCTGTCGCGAGTGTATTTTCGAAGGTGCGGGAGAAACAGCCTGCTGTCAGCTTCGCCATGCCGTCGAGCATGGCGCTCTTGCGGTGGACATCGCCGATAAACGCGCCCTGACCGCCGCCAACCATCCCAAATTTCAGTACTTTTACCGAACCGTCTAAACTGCTGGCTTTTATGGACATACCATCAACTCCTCCTGTAACATAATAGAAATTGCGATTCCGCCAACAATGTTATAATAGAGTCCTTTTGTAAAGACCCTATCATAACGCTGTTTTCGGTTCAATTCGGAGGTTGTGCAGGGGCCTGCACGCCGAGGCCCCTGCCGTCATGTCATTATTGTTTCGCGAGATAGTCCGCCACGGCGGCGTCGAATCTCTCGAACTCGGCCTTGTTTTCTTCATAGGCCTTCTCGTAGTCTTCCAGCTTCCACTGGAACGTGTTGTTCGCGCGGCCTTCGAGGTAGTCTTCCACTGTCCACGGAATCGCCTTATCGGTGTTCTCGCCGGTCAGCACGAACGGGGGTTTGATCTGCAGGTACTGCACGAAGTCTTCACCGTTCAGAGACCGCATGATCTGCTGGATGCAAAGGTCAGCGTTCAGCGACGGCGGATTAGGAACTGTTGCCGCGAGCGCACCCGATTCCAGATCCGGCCACGCATCGTCTTTGCCGTTGTTGGAGATCAGTATCTTGTCCTTCACGCCCAGTTCGTCAAACACCTGCTTCACGCCGAAGTAGGTTTCTTCGTTGCAGCAGAACACCACGTCGAAGTCCTGACCGGAAGCGATAAGGTCCTGCGCGATCGGGATCGCCAGCGTTCTCTGCCACTCGGAGGATTTGGTCATGATGGCCGGCTTCATGCCCGCTTCTTCCAGTGCCATGTCAAAGCCGACGATCTCGCCTTCCGCCGGGCCCTGTCCCAGGAAGCCGGGGATGTTGACGCACTGCGCATCCGGATAGTTATCCGCAACCCATTTCCCGACCATGTAGCCCATCATCACGAAGTTGTCCGTCACGTGGCCGGTCAGATCGGTTCCCTCTTTCAGTTCCGGCTTGCCGGCGATGAAGAAAATCGGAACCTTCGCCGCATTGGCGGCTGCGATGGACTCCGCGCTGCCCGCCGCACCGGCCGTGATCACCGCAATGGCATCTGCGCCCGCCGCGATAGCATCCTGCACGTTGGCCAGTTCCTGCTCCGGATTGTAGTCCGAGTTCAGTTCCTTGACTTCGAGGCCAACGGTTTCACCGATGGCTTTAAACGCGTTGCCAAACTGAGCGTAGTAATCGTCCGGCCCCGCATTGATGAAGTACACGACCTTGCCTTCCGCTTTGTCTGCCGATTCTGCCGGCTTCGCCCCGCAGGCGGCAATACCAACCAGCATTGCAACAACCAACAAGATAACTAACAGTTTTTTCATGTTCTCCTCCTTATTTCTTATTAGATGCATCACATCGATGCATATATATTTCACTGTGCAAAGTTATGCCTTTTTGATCGACTTCTTTGCTGTTCTCAGGCTGCTGTAATAACCAATCATGACCGCGAATATGATCAGCAGACCAGATATAATGAATTGATAGTATGGATCAACGCCGATGATGTTGAGCGCATTGGATATGATGCCCAGCAGCACCACGCCGATGATTGCGCCCCAGATATTGCCTTTGCCTCCTGACATCGCCGTGCCGCCGACAACCACAGCTGCGATGACTTCAATCTCCTTGCCGAGGCCCATTGTCGGTGCACCCGTGCCCAGGCGGGCCAGCAGCGTCATCGCGCCGATGGTGACAAACAAACCATTTATTACATAAATGAGCAGTTTGAAATTCTTAACGTTGATGCCCGCGAGGTATGCCGCGTTCTCATTGCCGCCCACCGCATACACTCTGCGTCCAAACTTGGTGTATTTGACCACCGCCCAGACGATGAGAGCTAAACCGAACATCACCACGATAGGTACGGTCACCACGAACAAATCAATACGGAACACAACATCTTTTAGGAACTCAACCTTACCGATGATCGTAATCTCACGCCCGTTGGTGATCAGGTATGTAAAACCACGGTATATGCTCATGAATCCAAGCGAAATGATAAACGGCTCGATCTTGGTGCGGGATATGATAAGCCCCATGATAGCCTGAAGTCCGACACCCACCACAACCGCAAGCAGCAACGTCTCCGCCTCACCCCAACCGCCTGTTTTCATCAGCCATGCCATGCCCACGCCGAGGAAGGTAAGCATATTGCCGACGGATAAGTCGATGCCGCCGGATATCATGACCAGCGTCATACTCAGAGCCATTATGCCTGTCACCGATACCTGAAGCAGCACGTTGGAGATATTCATGCCGCTCAAGAAGTTACTGCTGCCTTTGATGAGGATTTCAACGACATAGATTACTATGATCATAATGATCAAAACCAACAGTATCGGCGTGTTGTCATGCTGCCAGATCCTACGGCCGATATTTGACCTCGCTATGGATTTCTCCCCATTACCGTTCGACATTAAAGGCCACCTCCAATAGAATAGTTCAAGATATTCTCTTCACTGATCTCTTCCTTGCGGTTGATCTCCGCGACCATGGTGCCGTCGCGCATCACCATGATACGGTCGCTCATCGCGATCAGCTCGGGCATGTCCGATGAGATCATGATGACGCTTTTGCCCTGTTGCAGCAGACCCGTCATGATCTTGTATATTTCTTCTTTCGCTCCCACGTCAATACCACGCGTAGGCTCGTCAAAGATAAATACATCGCCCATAGTCGCGAACCACTTGGCCAGCACCACCTTCTGCTGGTTGCCGCCCGACAGGAACATCACCTTTTGGTAAAGGCTCGGCGTGACCACGTTCATGGCTTTCACATATTTCTGGGCCAGCTTAACGTCGTCCCGCGGAACAGCAAACGGCTGCTTGGTTTTGGCGTAGCTCGCAATCACCGTGTTATTGACGATGGAATGGATCAGGAACAATCCCGAAGACTGCCGGTCTTCCGTAATAAAGCACATATGGTTGGCGATGGCGTCCAATGGCGTTCTGATTTTGACTTCTTTCCCTTTTATTTTGATAACGCCCGTCGCCTTCTCCCTGACTCCGAACAGCAGCTCGGCCAGTTCCGTTCGGCCCGAGCCCACCATGCCAGCAATGCCGACAAGCTCTCCTGATTTTACGTTGAGCGTCGCTTCCTTGACGCCAACGCCCGAGATGTTCGTTGCCTCAAACACGATATCTCCGATCTGGGCGCTGTCGCGTTTATAAAACGCGGATACATCTCGTCCCACCATATCCTTGATCAGCTGCTGTTCAGTTAGAGCCGCTATATCGTAGGTGTTGATCTTCTCGCCGTCGCGTATCACAGTGACGCGATCGGCAATCTTGAACACTTCGTCGAGATGATGAGAAATATAGATGATGCTGATGCCTTCGCGTGAAAGCTTTTTAATGATATCCAGCAGGTGCTCCGTCTCCTTCTTGGAGAAGGAAGCCGTCGGTTCATCGAGTATCATGATCTTGGATTCCTGAATGAACGCGCGCGCAATCTCCACGGTTTTCTGCGCGCCGCTGCCCAGGTTTCCGACGATGTCGTAGGGTGTGATATCCGAATGCAGGAATTCCAGCACCTCTTTAGTTTTGGCTACCATGGCCGCTTTGTTGATCATCACGCCGCTGCCGATCTCGTTGCCGGCAAAAAGATTTTCAAAGACTGGGAGCAGCGGGTACAGCGCATGTTCCTGATAGATCGTCTGTATCCCCAGCTTCATCGCCGATCTGGGCGTCATGTTTTCCACAAGCTTACCATCAATGTATGTTTTACCCGCATCCGGCGTGTAAGCGCCTGAAAGCATCTTGATCAGCGTAGATTTCCCCGCCCCGTTTTCACCGCATATGCAATGGACCTCGCCTCTTCTCAAGTCAAAGTCAAAGCCTCTGAAAACATCCACGCCCGGAAAGGATTTGCATATTCCCTTCATTTCCAGTATCAATTCCTGGGGCATGTCAATACCTCCATGTCCTGTTATTTGAGAAATTTCTCCGCCTCTTTATTGTCAGGTCCGAAATGCTTGAGCATCACGATGTTTTGGTTGTCGCTTATGTTCTTGATTCTGACGCCCTGCTCCGCCCGGTCCTTGGTCACGAAGAATTCGTCACGGGTAATCTGACCGTAACGGATGATCGACGGCGTTTCGATCATCTCGTCTTCAATATAGCCAACGCCTTGCATCATAATGAACCCATACGCTTCGCTGTCTTTGATGACAACCTCACGGTTTGGCAGTACGGTGAGTTTCTTGGCGGAAAAGTCCTTTGACCCATAGGCAATCCACTCCTCCTCATAGCCAAGCTCACGCGTTTCCTCATAAGACGCCACCGGTATGGGTTCATGATAGTGATTCTTCTTAAAGTCCGGATCGGTGTTGGCTTCCCAGTCGAGGCAGTCGATCAAATAGTCGATATCAAATTTCTTATCTTCGGGCACGAACTTCACCAGCAGCTCACGCTCAAAGAATTTATCCCGCACCATCGTCTGCATAAACAGCGATGTGTCGCTGACATGCTGAGGCTCATAAGTCACCAGCGATCCCGGCGCATGCAGTATGCCCGCAGGGACATCCCAGCCTGTACCAAGCTTTAACTTATATGCGCGGGACAACTCCAGTATGCCGTTGTCGCCGCCCTTTCCCCAGTTTTCAAGACGCTTCTTCAAATCCTCTCTTGTTGTGCCTTTGTCGAAGCCGAAATACGTATACGCACCATCATAATCAATGCTGTTCAGTTCAACCGGGAAATAGTAAGCCTCCGGTTTAGGAGTCGCTCCCACCGCCCTTGCATGGTCTTCCATCAGATGTACGTGGTGCGCGATGGGCGTCTTGAAATCATAGAACTTCGCGAAAGCCTTGAGTCCGCCGAATTTATCCATGATGCGCCGGCCCAATATCCTGTCGCCGACTTCGTCGATAGCATCGCGGAAAAGCACCTGCTCAATACCGGATGCGGTGGGTACGGCGACAAAACTCATCCCCTCGTTCTCTGTCGTCGTGGGACCGTTGTCCGCCATGCCGGTGGATGCCATCCATCGTTCGGTCAGCGCACCGTACGAAGCGCCAAACGGATACATATCCCTCACATCCAGTTTTATCCGTCTGCCCGGAAGCAGTATCGTTCTACCCACCCAAGCCGGGACCAGACGCAATAAGCCTTTTGATCGATCAAGTTCGCTGCTGATCAAATCTCCCGTCCTGTTCATTCCCATTGCCGACCTCCTGTTTATACGTATAAATTATTTAGAACCACAATATTGTTCGAGTCTTCATTCGTCTTTACAGTGATACGATACTTGAGTAGATGTTCTTATAGATGCTGAATCGTTCCTGATAAACCTGATGATATTGCTCGTTTGGGGTAAATGTCTTCTCGATGTTCACCATATTCTTTGCAGCTTCTTCAAGGTTTGCAAAGTCACGGCACGCCACGGCGCAAAGCATGGCAAGCGCAGTAGTCCCTGACTCCTGCGATTTGAGCCGGTGCACAGGTATCCCCATGATATCCGACTTGACCTGAAGCAGCATTTCCGACTTTGTTCCACCCCCGACACATGTCATGCTGGTGATGTTTGTGCCCATACTCTTCAAAAGCTGAGCATTCTGCAGCATTTCAAAGCATATGCCTTCCATACAGGCCTTATATATGTCTCCGCGCGCGGTACTCAGACGCAGGCCCAGCACCGCTCCGGTGGAAAACGGATCCATATGCGGCGTTCCGCTGCCCGCGAAATGCGGCAGCACGAACAGGTCGGTCGGCCCCTGGGGACACTCGCTTTCCATTACACGGAATACGCTCCGACGGTCAGCTTCCTTTGCGAAAGATTCAGAAAACCATCCCAGTATGGATGCCCCCGTCGTGCTGAACGCCAGCGTGACGTACTTGTCTCGAGCGGCGTACGGCTCGATGCAGAAGTTGCTGGCGCGCATAAATTGCTTTTGTCCCAATCCGCCGAGGACTGTGGTGATGCATTCGGATGTGCCGATGCCATCCACGCATTCCCCTGTTTTCAGTACGCCCGCACCCAAAGCCGCACAGATCTGATCATGTCCGCCTGCCACCAGAAGAACGCCCCGGTTCAGCCCCAATTCAGAGGCCAAACCGTCGCTGATCTGGCCGATCACACTGCCCGGCATGACGGGTTTGGAGAGCATCGAAGCGTCGAGCCTGAATGCAGACAGCACGTCTTCCGCCCAGCCATATTTCGCAAAGTCAAAGAACATAGTCCGCGAGGCCAGCGAATAATCGATGCACCGGACTCCGGAAAGCTTATAATAAAGGTAATCTTCAAACAAAAACAGTTTGTCGATCCGCTCAAACAGTCTGGGTTCGTGTTTTTTCACCCAAATCAGTTTATTGAGCGTGAACATCGCGTTCACCGGCATGCCGGTTACATCGTATATCTCCTGATCTTCAAACCTTTCACGGATATCGCTGATCTCTTCAGAGCCGCGCACATCCGCGTAGAGTATACCGTTGCGCAGAACGCGGTCATCTTTGTCCACAGCCACAAAGGTTTCGCCGAATGACGCAATGGCCACCGCTTTCACCGGCACTCCGGCTTCGGCAGCCGCACGCGCTATGACATGCTTGACTGTCTGCCAGACAGCGTCCGGATCTATCTCGGCATACCCTTCGCTGGTACGAACCGCTTTATAATCCTTGTATGCGTAAGAACGGATATTGCCGTCTACATCAAGCGCGGTGGCCTTGCAGCCAGCCGTTCCCACATCTATTCCAAGATACAGCATGGTTTTATCACCAATCGTTTTGCTGAGGCGCAGAATCCCGTACGATGATGCTTGGCTCAAGCATGATCCTTCTGCGCGCATTCTCCTTGCCGGCGATCAGGTCGCGCAGCATGTTCGTCCCCTGGATGCACATCGTCATGACCGGCTGATTGATGGTCGTTAGCGACGGTGAGATGATTGAGCTGAGCGGCACGTTGTCGTAACCGATCACCGCAATGTCCTGCGGTATCCTGATGTTGCTTTCTCTCAGCTTTTTCATGACGCCGATCGCCATCTCGTCATTGGTGGCAAAGATGCCCTCCGGCTTGGAATTCGCCAGTATTTCCTCAGCTGCCAAATAACCAAGCGCAATCTTGTCGTTTTGGTCGGAATCCTCATTTGCGATATACACATGCTGTAAATGCTTTTGCAGACCAAATTCCTTAATAGCCAGCAGGAAACCTTCGTAGCGGTCTTTTAAAGCATGGTTGTAAGCCGACTCTGAACAAAAAGCGATCTTCGAAATGCCCAGCGATACAAACTGCTGCACCGCAAGAAAACTGCCTTTGATGTTATTGACAAGCACACACGGCGCATCAATTTGCTCTACCTGAACATCATCGTCCACCACGACAAAAGGAACGTTATAGGTAACAAATTTCTTCAGCAGCTTTTCGTTGGCAAGGCCATAACACACCACGACACCTGCCACCTTCTGCTCTATCAGAGAGGTGATATACCAGTCTTCAAGCTCAGGCTTGTGCATCGTGATGCAGATGAACGTAAAATGTCCGTTCTCCCGAATAATCTTTTCTGTATACTTGATTATCTCGCTGTAATAGCTGTTGGTCACATCCGGAACGATGATTCCGACCGTGTTGGATCTTCTCAGCTTTAAGTTGCGAGCGACATTATTTCGGATGTAGCCCAGTTGCTCAGCCGCATCCATAACCCGCCTTTTAACCGGCTCAGAAATATCTCCTGAATTATTCAGTACGTACGAAACCGTCGCCTGCGTTACACCAGCCACCTTTGCGACATCGTTCATCGTGGGCGGTTTGTTTGTCCTTTTCTTCATGTTCATCGCCTTGCCCAGAGATTTTTCCGTACCCGGCATGACTGCTGCCGGGCACGGTAAGTTGTACATTAAATTACCACAAGGCCTTTCAATTTATCGCCTTTGCCGTATTTCATAAACTGAATGCCTTTTTCCGCGTCCTCAAGAGAGAATTTGTGCGTGACCAGCTTGTTGAGTTTGACAAAGCCATTTGCCACCGCACCAATAGCCATAGGCCACACCAGCGGTGCCAGCCACGCAAACTTGATCGTCTTGTCCGACTGAATGGCCTCGAGCGCAGGGACTTCAATCTTGTCATCCGCACCCGGCAATCCGAAATAAACGATCGTCGCACCTGCGCCGGACACTGTTAGCGCATCCTGCAGCGCCTGCTTCGAACTAGTGGGTACGATCACTTTATCAGCCATTTTTCCCGCTGTCAAATCACGGATGCACTTGTTAATATCATCCGTGTAGTATTTTGACGCGGTATCCTTAACGTTGATCGCATAATCAGCGCCCAATTCAAGCGCAACGCCCAGCGGATAGTCCCGGGTGCCCACAACAGCCACTTTGCCGGCGCCGCTCGCTTTGATCAGCTGCGCCATCATGATGCCGATTGGTCCCGGCCCGAATACCACCACGAATTCCCCCGGCTTCACATCCAGCTTCTTGACACCATATGTACCGCAAGCCAGCGGTTCGATAATCGCCGCATCCTCGTAGGACATCGTATCGGGAATCTTGTAAACATGCGTGTAGTTGAGCTTGCAATACTCCGCAAACGCCCCGTTGACCGACACGCCGGGAACCACGGCATTCGGGCAGATGTTGAACTTGCCTTCCGCGCACATCGGGCAGGCGTTGCACTGCATCACCGGGTTGCATGTCACGCGGTCACCCGGCTTGAACAACCCGAGCGAGGCGGGCAGTCCGCCGACTTCCACGATCTCGCCGCTGAATTCGTGTCCCAGTACCAGCGGCCCCTTGCCGTCCGCCGTGCCGAGTGGGCTGTGACCATAATAATAGGATATATCCGACCCGCATATGCCCGTGGCTTTCACCCTGACCAGCACTTCGTTGTCCGCAATTTTGGGGATATCGATCGTTTCCAGTTTCATGACTTCGGGCTCATAAAATACCTGCGCCCTCATTTTGCCTTCCATTGAAATCGCCCTCCCTCTATTTACAGAATTTCTCGTT
>JAEWWC010000081.1 GCA_023396555.1 Bacillota bacterium | reverse complement strand
TTGAATACTATTCTGTATCGGCGGGGCAGGAGATCACGGAGATGTCCCGCACGCGCCGCCCTTCGCCCGCCTTGAAGCTGTATTTTAGCAGCAGATCCCGCAGCTCCATCAAAAAAGCGTCGAACTCACCGTCGTCCATCATCAGCACTGTGGTGTTGAAAAATATCCTGTCTTTGCCCGGGTCGGCGTTTGCCTGACTGAAGTAGCTGTGCAGCCGGGCGTACCGGTTCAGCAGGAAAGCCAACGCATTCTGTGCCGCGTTTTCCAATGTATTATGTTTGGTGATCTCGCCCACGTTCAGCGCAAGCGTGCGCTCCAGACTTCCGCGTATCTTCTTCTCAGCCACAACGGACACGATACCGCTGTCCAGCAGCACGCTGATGTGGCGGTACATTGTGGTGCGCGGCACATCGCTGATAGAAGCGCACAGCTCCGAAGCCGTCACGTTCTGCTTAAGCGCCAGCTCCTGTATGATCCTCATCCGCACCGGATTCAGCAATATCTCATTGATATCCTTCAACGTTTATACCCTCCATCGATTCCATAAGGAATAATAATACCAAAAATGGAATAAGTCAAGAAGCACTTATACCGCGAGGGAAAAATAATTGCCTGCGGCTACAAAAAACTATAAGATGGCAGTAAAGCGGAATATGAATCCGCGGTGAAAAGGAGGCCTTTTATGAGCGGAAAAGCAGTGGTACGCAGGACGGAAACAGCGGAGGTTATTCACAAGGCGGACCATCCCGACTACGAGTTTAATAAGAAGGTGATCGTGGGCAAGGCGGATTCGCCGAACTTTGAGGTGTCCATCTACGAAGTGCCATCGGGCAAGTCGGCGGTGCCTTATCATTATCATCTGCGGAACGAGGAAGTGTTCTATATACTTAGCGGCACGGGGCTGCTCAAAACGCCCGAGGGTGAGCAAACGGTGACCGCCGGAGATTTTCTCTACTTCCCCAACAACGAGAGCGGCGCGCACAAGATCACCAACATCTCCGAGGCGGAGCCGCTGGTCTACGCCGACTTCGACCTGCTGCACGACCTTGAAGTGGCGATCTATCCCGATTCGGATAAAGCGGGCATCTTCGGCATGGGCAAGCGCATGCTCTTCCCCTGTCTCCAAACAGGTGGAGTATTACGAGGGGGAATAGAGGACGGAAATTTACAACATGAAATGTATCGCATACACTCTTGAGATTATAAAAGAGATAAAGATAAATTAATGGAAAATGCCGAATAGCATTTTCCTGATAGGATCCTTATACCCCTCCGGGGCACGAGCGGGATGCATCCCTTAAGCGGTGGTGTGGAGGCAGAGCCTCCACGGTCTTATTTACCGCCCCTGAAAGAATGCCGCCAGATTGTCCGGCAGGGCGCACGGCTGCGGTGTGACCGGCGGCAGTGCGAACAGCTTGAGTATCGCTTCAGCGATCAGCTCTTTGGGCGGCGAGTCATAGCTTTCGCCGCCGTAATGCCACACGCGGCAGTCCACGTCGCAGCCGCACAAATCCCCGCAGCACGCGCAGGGCGTTTCGTCCACATCGGCGATGTCCCGCCCGTTCACGCGGATGGTGGGGGAGGACACAAAGCCCAGTTCCATCGCCTGTTCGGGCGTGCTGATCAGCTGTTTGTTGACCGTGAGGCCATAGCCTGCGGCTTTGAGCGCCGGGGTCACGGCGTCTACCGCCGCGTCCAGCGCGGCTTCGGTTCCGAGGCACCGGTCACATACAGTCAGGTCGATGTACAGAAAGTCGATCACAGCTTCTTTGACCGGGGCGCAGCCGCAACTGCAGCCGCCGGAACAGCATCCGTTTGCGCTCATGTCACATCTCCTCCTGAATCAGCTTTACAACCTCTTTGGGAGAGGGCACGCGCCCGGTGGATTTGATCTTGCCGTTTACCATCAGGCCGGGGGTGCTCATCACGCCCGTCTTCATGATCTCCGCCATGTCCGTCACGTAGATCACTTCCGCGTCCGTACTAAGCTGCTTCACCGCGTCCTGCGCCATACCCAGCAGTTTTTTGCAGGCTGTGCAGCCTGAGCCGATCACCTTAATCTCCATCATATCTCTCCTTTCAACAGGCGCTGTTTCAAATCCAGCACCTTTTGCTCAATCATGTCCGCCGTGTAAGCAAACGCTTCCGGCCCCTTGCCGGTCGGGTCATCCAGCCCCCAGTCCTCGCGGTGGCGTGCCGGGACGTATGGGCACACCACGTTACAGCCCATCGTCACCACAATGTCCACCAGCGGTATATCCGTGAGCAGCTTGGAGTACTGCGTTTCGTTCATGTCCACCCCATAGCGCTGTTTGATGAGCGTCACCGCGTCCCGGTTGATTTGCGGCTTGATTTCGGTGCCCGCTGAATAGGCGTCGAACACGTCCGCCGCCAGCTTTTTTGATATGGCCTCAGCCATCTGTGAACGGCACGAGTTATGCACGCACACGAAGGCCACCTTCGGTTTCGTCATCTGTATTGCTCCTTCTTATATCAGCAGAAACCCCAAAGCGTTGAACACATAGCCGATGATGATGATGCCCGCCGTGACGATACCGGCGAATATCAGCAGCAGCTTTGTCTTCACCACCTTTTTCAGCAATATCATGGAGGGCAGCGACAGAGCGGTTACCGCCATCATGAACGACAACACAGTACCCAGCCCCACGCCCTTGCCCACCAGCGCTTCCGCGATGGGCAGCGTACCGAATATGTCCGCATACATGGGCACGCCCACGCCCGTGGCAATGAGCACCGAGAACGCGTTGTTCTGGCCCAGCACGGCGGAGATGATGTCTTCGGGTATCCAGTTGTGGATGGCCGCGCCAATGGCCACGCCGATCAGTATGTACGGCCACACCTTGCGGATGATGAACAGCACCTGATCGCGGGCGAAGCGCAGCCGGTCCTTGCGTGTCATCTCGGGCGCGTCGGCCTGGGCCACGGCGCCCTGAAACACGAACGGCTCCACATACTTATCCAGCTTGAACGCGCTGATCAGCGAACCGCCGATGACGGCGAGTATCACGCCGACGACGACGTAGGCGATGGCGATCTTCCAGTTGAATATGGATGCCAGCAGCAGCACGGACGCGAGGTCCACCAGCGGCGAGGAGATCAGGAACGAGAACGTGACGCCGATGGGCAGACCCGCGCTGGTGAAGCCGATGAACAGCGGTATCGACGAGCAGGAGCAAAAGGGCGTCACGGTGCCGAGCAGCGCACCCAGCGTGTTCGCTCCGATGCCATGAAAGCGCCCGAGTATCCGCCGCGTACGTTCGGGCGGGAAGTGGCTCTGTATATAGGAGATCACGAATATCAGCACAGACAGCAGTATGAATATCTTCACCGTGTCGTACAGGAAGAAGTGTATGCTGCCGCCCACGCGCTCGCCCACGGGCAGGCCGAACACGTCTTGCACCAGCCAGCGAAACAAGTCGCTCAGCCACTGCATTTTGAGCAGCTGGTCGTTCAGCCATTGGAATACGCTCAAAGCTTGTCAGCCTCCTTTGCGGCGGGGAACCAGCGCGCGGTTTTGTTGGATATGCGCACCAGCGTCAGCATCACCGGCACCTCCACCAGCACGCCCACTATGGTAGCCAATGCCGCGGGCGACTGCAGTCCGAAAACCGATATCGCGACGGCGACGGCGAGCTCGAAGAAGTTGCTCGCGCCGATCATTGCGGCGGGGGAGGCGATGTTGTGCGGCAGCTTCCAGGCCTTGCTCCACAGATACGCAATGAAAAATATCAGGAACGTCTGGATAATGAGCGGCACCGCGATCAGCAGTATGTCCACAGGCTGCTCCACGATCTTGCGGCCCTGGAACGAGAATATGATCACCAGCGTTAGCAGCAGGCCGATGACGGTGACGTTATTAAACTTGGGGATGAATATCTTTTCCAGATAGTCCAGCCCTTTTTTCTTTGTGAGCAGGCTGCGGGTCAGCCAGCCCGCGCCCAGCGGGATTACGACAAACAACGCGACGGACAGGAACAGCGTGCCCCACGGGACGCTGACCGCGCCTTCCACCTTTACGCCGCCCCAGATGAACAGCAGCCCCACGATGGGCGCGAAAGCGCCGAGTATGATCAGGTCGTTCGTGGCCACCTGCACCAGCGTGTGCGCGGGATTGCCTTTGGTGAGATGGCTCCAGACGAACACCATGGCGGTGCACGGTGCAGCTCCCAGCAATATCGCTCCCGCCAGGTAGTCCGTCGCCGCCTGCTCGGGTATGACAGCCTTGAATATCACAAAGAAGAACAGATACGACAGGCCGAACATCGTGAGCGGTTTGATCAGCCAGTTCGTGACCCATGTGACCACGAGGCCTTTGGGATTGCGGCCCACGTTTTTGATGCTCGCGAAAT
>JAEWWC010000067.1 GCA_023396555.1 Bacillota bacterium | reverse complement strand
TATGCCTTGAATGCGCTGTACGACACGCCGGACAGGTCCACACCGATGCGCCGCGCGCCCAGCTTTTTGATATGCTCGAATATCGTCTGTACGCGCGAATCGCCCTTGGTTTCCACCACATCGAATTCCGTCTCCGCTTGCGCCTGCTCCGCATAACGAAAGTCGGTGAAGAACAGCATGTCGTCCTGCGTGATCAGCAGTTGGCTGCTGGTGCCGGTAAACCCGGAATAATACGCCACGTTTTCCGTCGTCGTGATCAGCGCGGCGTCCGCGTTCGCCCCCAGCATGTCCTCCCTTAATCTGTCAACCCTCATTCGCCAATGCCTCCGTGTATATGCGTTTCAATTCCACCGCGTCCTCCGCCATCATGCCGCGCGACTCGCAGATTATGATGGGTTCCAGCTTCCGCTTCACGATCAGGCGTGCCAGCGGGTCAAAGTCCGGCCCGTATTCCGTCTCCGCATACGTGCGGTGCATCTTCTCCCCCGCCGCCGTGTACTCGATACGCGAAAAGTGTACGTGAAACCGCCGAGCGCGATAGCCGCCAAGCCCGTTTTCCAGCGCGTCCAGCACCGCCGCGAAATCCGCTTCGCCCTTTAGAGCCCCATGATCCCGCGCGTGCAGATGCCCGAAGTCCACCGCGGGCACCAGCCGCTCGTCAATGCGGCACAGCTCGATCACCTCATCCACGTCGCCGATCTGCTTGACGCGCCCCATCGTTTCGGGGCATATCTCGATATCGCCATAGCCCTCGTCATCCAATACCCGGAGCGCGTCCGCCAGCGCCTCCTTGGTGCGCGCGAGCGCCTCCTCGCGGGACGACTTGCCGAGCGACCCGGCGTGGAACACCACGCGCCGCGCACCCATCCACTTCGCCGCCGTGGCGGACTTCAGCAGGTGGCGCACACTGTTCTCCCGGTTCTCATCCTCTTCCCTCGCGAAGTTGATATAATACGGCGCGTGTACTGACAGCGTCACGCTGTGCGCCGCCGCCTCCGCGCCGATCTTCTTCGCCGTCTCCTCACCCAGCCGCACGCCGCGACCGAACGAGTATTCAAACGCGTCAAGGCCCATCGCCGTGATCCACGCGAACGCCTCGACCGTACTCTTATGTCCCTGCTCGTAAAAGCTGTCCGAATTGCCCGAAGGCCCAAAAAGCACCATACAGCTATATTACCCCACGGCGTGCGAATAAGTCCAGCGTTTTTCGATGGTACCGGATCTCATGATTTTATTGTAACCCCATCCGTTCCGCGCCATCATCTCAAAGAGAATATGCAAGCATGGCTGTCAAACGCATTGCATTGCCGTATGCCCATGATTAGCAAAAGCCACTCCTGTTGGAATGGCCTTTAGTATATACCTTGTATTTAAGCTCAATCAGCTGCTCCTGTCATTTCTCCTCTTTGGACGCAATATAATCTGCCAGTATCTCCGCAGCCTTTTCCACCAGATCCGTGCATGGCTTTTCAGCATTCTCGTAGCCGGGAAGAACCTGATCGTTTTCATTCATATGTAATAACGCACGGCAGGTTAAAGCGCCCGCCTGCTGTTTGAATCTCTCGCCGAGCATTTTTACGCGGGCATAGTGCTCCGCTTTCATTTGTTTGTCCGTCTCGTCTTTAAACCCCTGCAAATAGCCGTATTTCAATCCCAGAACTACCGCCATCCCCGAAACCGCGCCGCATACTTCCCTCAGGTATCCAAGACCGCCACCCAACGAGGAAGCAATCTTCATCACCTGATCCTGATCCACATCCATTTCCTCTATGAAGGGTTTGACGACCGCCATACAGCAATTGTAACCCTCTTCGTGGCATTTTCTGGCCATCTGAGCTTTTGTATTCATATGCCTCTCCTTATTAATGATTGATCGATCCGTTATTGAAAGCTGTACCCAGTATTTCTCTTATCATAATAAACCTGCGCCACCATTTTAACAACAAGCGCTGATGTATATTATAAAATATATAATACTAACATTACAAAAATATTGCTTTATACGTGTACACGTTTGATATATTATTAATGACAAAATTGTATGGGCTGCTGCCATGGCCAGCGGTTTTGAGGGGGATAGCATGAACATTTTCGAAATCATCGGGCCGGTGATGATCGGCCCGTCCAGCTCGCATACCGCCGGCGCTGTACGCATCGGCTACAGCGTGCGCAAACTGCTGGGAGATCAGCCGCGAAGCGCGGAGATACTGCTGCACGGATCCTTCGCGGCCACCGGTGCCGGACACGGTACCGACAAAGCCATCGTCGCGGGGCTGCTGGGCATGAAGCCGGACGATCCGCGAATCCCCATCAGCTTCGAGGTGGCACGGGAGCAGCAGCTCGATGTCACCATCAGCAAAACACAGCTCAAGGACGTGCATCCCAACACGGCGCTGATCCGCGTCGTAGGCGATTCGGGACGCCGCCTCGAGATCGTCTCGTCGTCGCTGGGCGGCGGGCGCATCATGATACGCCAGATCGACGGGCTGGACGCCAACTTCACGGGCGACTACCCCACGCTGATCGTGCACAACCTCGACCAGCCGGGGCACGTGGCCGAGGTCACGTCCATGCTGTCCCACAAGTCCGTCAACATCGCTACGATGCAGCTTTACCGCGACACGCGTGGCGGATACGCCGTGATGGTCATCGAGACGGACCAGCCGATACCCAAGGAATCGCTCATGTGGCTGAAAAAGCTGGAGGGCGTGATCAAGGTGACCTACATCAATCTGGGTGAAGAGGAAGGTGAATAGTATGGCTTTTTCCTCTATAGAAAGCATGATCGAAAAAGCAGCCGGCATGCCGCTCTGGGAAGCGGTGCTGGCGGACGATATGGCGGAGCGCGGCTGCACCCGCGAGGATTCCATCGGCAGGATGGCGCAGTTGTGGCAAACGATGCTGGAAGCGGATGGCGAATACGACCCCGCCCAGCGTTCCATCAGCGGACTGGTGGGCGGCGACGGCGGGCGCATGGCGGCAGCAGCGGCGTCAGGTGAGTCCGTCTGCGGCAGCTTCATGGGTATGGTGATGGCGCGCGCACTCAAGATGGGCGAGTGCAACGCTTGCATGAAGCGCATCGTGGCCGCTCCCACGGCGGGTTCGTGCGGCGTGCTGCCCGCGGTGCTGATATCCTGCAAAGAGCAGTTCGGCTTAAGCGATGACGATATTGTACAGGCCTTGTTCGTGGCGGCGGGCTCGGGTCAGGTGATCGCCCAGCGCGCGTTCATCTCCGGTGCGGAAGGCGGCTGCCAGGCTGAGATCGGCTCGGCCTCCGCGATGGCGGCGGCGGCGGTGGTCACACTGCGCGGCGGCACACCGGAGCAGGCGGCGCACGCCGTGGCGATGGCGCTGAAGAACCTGCTGGGCTTGGTGTGCGATCCCGTCGCGGGGCTGGTGGAGGTACCGTGCGTCAAGCGCAACGTGATCGGCGCAGTGAATGCGCTAACCAGCGCGGACATGGCGCTCGCGGGTATCCGGAGCGCGATACCGCCCGACGAGGTGATCGACGCGATGCGCAGCGTGGGCGAGCGAATGCACCTGTCTCTCAAGGAGACAGCCGAGGGCGGCCTCGCTGCCACGCCGACAGCCCGCCTGATCGCGGCGGAGGTTATGGGCGGCTGACGCTGACAATAACCGTAACGTTTAAAGGTCCAAGATCTTGGAGGCTCTGCCTCCAAGCCACCGCTCAAGGGACTCGCCCCCTGAGAATCCCACATGAGAAATGCCTTCACGAAGGCATTTCTCTGATACCTTTCTTTTGGTTCTTCTTAGGAAAAGAGCTGGGAACACCGATGGTAGTTCCCTCGGCAGAAGACATCCTCTTACATAAGAAATTGTTGAAATTGGAATTCTGTGTATGATAAATTTATACTATGACTCGCGTTCAAAATCCTGACTTGATGTTCTATTGGAGGTTTAATGGACAAGTATAAAAAGGCTGACACGGGCAAACGGATTGTTGCATTTATAATCGATCATGCTATTATTTCTTTTATAACTCTCATACCCTTTTTTCTGCTAGCTAAAGATTTTGCATCAATCGAAAATTTCAATGTATTCATGCCAGTTGTTATGTTAATAGCATTGGTAGTTTACGCCTTCAAGGATATATTCAATGGCAGAAGTATTGGAAAACGAATAGTTGGTCTCTATGTCAGAGATTACGTTGATCCAGAAAAAACTCCTGACTTAATAAAGCTTATAATCAGGAACTTACTCGTGTTTATATGGCCAGTTGAGTTTTTCATTTTAATTAAAGACAAAGATGGCAGGCGGTTAGGTGATAAGCTTGCGAAAACACAAGTTATGGAGAAAAATAGATTATATTAATAGCAGTCTGATACGTATTATTCCATTGCTATAAACATCATATAAATAAAGCCACCGCCATAAACCGCGATGACTCAATTTTTGTAAACAGTCAACATCTCACTTCTTCATCTTGGAGTACTTCTTCAGATACACGAACCGCATCAGATAGCACTCCAGCGGCGCTATCGGCTTGAGCGTACCGTGCATAAGCGCAGCGAGATGCGCGTCGCAGCCCTTCTCCACCACCATCTCCACGGCCTCCGCGTCATCCGCGTCGCCCGCACAGCACAGCGCTCCGCGGCCTCTCACCAGCACAGCGTTGCGCCCTTTGAGCGCCCGCGCGATGGCCGCGTCCTCCGGCTCCGCCGTGCGCACGGTAACGCCCGCGAGCTGCGCGAAGTCGTCCAGCAGCGGCTTCACCGCCCCCCCCTGCCGCGCGGCCTCCACCACACCGGGCAGCACACAGCCGCGTATCACGTTCACGTCTGTCCGCGTGCGGTATATTGCGAGATGCCACTGCGCTTCGGCAGGCAGCAGCGTCCCGTCCGCCGCCCGGCCCGATGCCATATCAGCCGCCACTGAATAATCTCCGTTGGTATAGATGAATCCGTCTCCGTCGCGAAAACTGCTGCCGAGACCGTCTGCCGTCCGCTCCGAAACCGACGCATAAAAACGCCTGCACTCGTCCTCCAGCGCCTGCGCCGCCGCAAACGCCGCCGCACGGTCCTCGCCGTACACCAGCGCGCCGTGGTGCGACATCAGCACCGCACGCCCTTCCGACCGCCAGACCGCGTCCGCCACACCCTTGCGCAGCTTCCTGGTGCCGGGCAGACCGTAAGCCGCCAGCAGGACGCGGTGGCCGAGAAGCTCCCTTGCCTCCGCCCCGGCCACCTCCACGTCCTTCCCCAACACACCTGCTATTGACGCGCCTGCCTGGTGCGTGTGTATCACAAAGTTGACGTCCGGCTTCAACGCGTACACCGCCGCGTGAATGCCCTTTTCGGACGACGGTTTGACATTACTCTCATAGCCGAGATCCGCGATGTTCACCACCACGATATCGCCGGGCGCCAGCGCGTCATAGTTCCGTCCGCTCGGTGTGATCGCGAAGCGGCTCTCGTCGATGCGACAGCTCACGTTGCCCCACGTCCGCGCAATCAGCCCCGATTCCACCAGCCGATGCCCCGCCTCGATGACCTCCCGTTTGGCTTGCTGAACGTCCATATGCCCCTCCCGCCGTTAAAGCTGCGCCACGTGCGCGAACACGCGGTCGAAGCACGCCAGCGCCTCGTCGATCAGTTCTTCGGTATAGGCCGCGCTGGTATACAGTCGGCTGCCCGCCAGCGTCACTAGCCCTTCCGCCATATACGCCGCTCCCATGTGCTCCATCTCCTTCTTGCGGACGGAGGTCGCTTTCAGCACAGCGGGTATCTTCCACGGCTTCGACCAGTCTATGGCGAAATGCACCGTGCCCACCGTTTCCAGGTGGCAGATGGATCCCTGGTTGAACGCCACGAACGGCAGCCCATGCTTTTCGATCAGCTTCTGCAGCCCTGCGGTCATGCGGTCTCCCATCGCGCCCGCGTGCTCGCAGGCATGCGTCCGCTCCATCTCGCAAAGCGTGTGATAGCCTGCCACGCAGCTCAACGGGTTGGCCGCCATTGTGCCGCCGATCAGCGCTTTTTTATGCTTATCTCCCGTTTGTATGCCCGCCGCGAGATATTTCATGTATTCCTTCTTGCCACCGAGGCCGCCCGCGCCCGGATATCCGCCCGCGATCACCTTGCCAAACACCGTGAGGTCCGGCGTCACACCGAAGTAGCCTTGAGCGCCTGAAAGGCCGACGCGGAACGCCGTTACCACCTCGTCGAATATCAGCAGCGCACCGTATTTGCGGCAGAGCACCTCCACGCCCTTGTTGAAATCGAAGTCCACCGGACGGGTGCCGCTCTCCGGCCCCACCGGCTCTATCATCACTGCCGCCGTACCGCCGCGCAGTTGGTTGCCTTTAAGCTTGCGCTCCAGATCGCGCAGATCGTTCGGAAAGAACTCCTGCGTCTTGCTGAAGCAGAAGCGCGGCACACCGTGCGCCTGCGTCCATTTGGAACCGGGAATGCGGATGCCGTACGCCAGCTGGTCGCTCCAGCCGTGGTATGCCCCGCCCATCTTGATCACGTATTTCTTGCCCGTTGCAAGCCGCGCCACACGTATGGCCGCCATGCACGACTCAGTACCGGAGCCCAGCATGCGGAACATCTCTACCGACGGCATCAGTTCGGATACCTTCTTCGCCAGCTTGTATTCGTATTCGTGGAACAAGCCCGTGGAGGGGCCGCACGTGTTCAGCAGCTCGATGACCTCCTTGCGAACCGCCTCCGGGTTGCTGCCCAGCACCGTGGGGCCGCCCGCCTGCAGAAAGTCGAAGTAACGGTTGCCGTCGATGTCGTAAAGGAACGGGCCCTCCGCCCTGTTGAACATCAGCGGGAACGGATGGTTGAACGCGAGGTTATGCTGCACGCCGCCGGGTATCAGCGACTTGGCTTCGCCGATCATTGCCTTGGAGCGGACGCATTTCTTTTCGTAGTATTCCTCCTCATAGGCTTTCAGCGCATCGGGGCGGATGGACCAGACGGGCTTTTGGATCAGCTCATCCAGCGCCGCCGTCACCGCTTTGGCGTCGGGGTATTGTGATATGGCAAAACCGTTGCTCATGGCAGACCCTCCGGAACGGATAAGAATTGTGAGCGAGCGCTCACTCACTTATATTATATGGCGGTTTTTGCCGGCTGTCAAACGGAAAACGCTTGAGTTTAGCGTGTTGTTATGATACGATCAGCATGGTGAGCGAATGCTCACTCATATTATTGAAGTTCAACGGAGGATGTATGGCCACAACATTCCACAAGGACACCTTCGACAAGATCCCCGAGGAGAAGCGAGCCCGCATACTGGACATCGCCACAGCGGAGTTTGCGTCGCAAGGCTTCGACAATGCCAACATCAACAGCATCGCCGATAAGGCGGGCGTCAGCGTGGGCTCCCTGTACAAATACTTCGACTCCAAGGAGGACTTCTTCCTCACCTGCGTAACGAGCGGCGTTGAAACGCTGGAGCGGGTGCTGGGCGAAGCCTTCGATTCGGATGAGGACCTGATGATCAAGACGGAGCGCATCGCCCGCCTGATACAGAAGCATTCGCGCGAACACCGCGATCTGATACGGCTGTACAACGAGATCACCTCGGAGAGCAACTCCGCGCTGCTTAAAAAGCTGTCGTTCGACCTTGAGAGCATATCGGCGCGCGTGTATACCGGCCTCATCGCGCAGGCACAGGCCACCGGCGAGCTGCGGGAGGATATGGACCCCGCTCTGTTCGCGTTCTTTGCCGACAGCCTGTTCATGGTGCTGCAGTTCTCCTACGCGTGCGAGTACTATCAGGAGCGCTTCAAGCTTTACGCTGGTGAAGATATACTGGACCAGGACGAAGCCGTGGTCCAGCAACTGCTCAAGTTCCTCAAAGCAGCGTTCAAAGGCTTGAGGAGGTAACGCCATGCCGCAAACCGTCTGCGCCATCACATACGATCTTGGAACAACGGGCGTCAAAACGTGCCTGTTCCGCATCGGCGAAAAGCTGGAGCTGGTGCACAGCGCCTACGCGGGATATGGGCTTTATATGGTGGAGGGCGGCGGCGCGGAGCAGTATCCGGAAGAATGGTGGCAGGCCGTTTGCGATACCACCCGGCAGCTGCTGAGCAAATCCGGCGTTGCCGCAGAGCATGTCGCCGCCGTCTCGTTCTGCTCGCAGATGCAGTGTCTGGCGCTGGTGGACAGTGCAGGCAATGCCGTGCGCCCCGCCATGAGTTACATGGACAACCGCGCCGCGGGGCAGCACGCCAAAGGCATCGGCAGCGGTCTCAAAGTTAGCGGCCTCAACGCGCGCAAGCTGCTCGCCTCGCTCGCCGCCACCAAGGCCGTGCCCGCCAGCGTAAAGGACCCCGTTTGGAAATACAAATGGGTGCAGCAGAACGAACCGGACAATTTCCAGCGCGTCCACAAGTGGCTGGACGCCAAGGACTATCTGAGCCTGAAATTCACCGGCGAATTCACCATGACGGAGGGCAACGCCTACGCCACCTTCCTGTACGATACGCGCCCCGGCAAACGCGGCTGGAGCCGAACTCTTTGCCACATGTACGGCGTGAATCCGGCGCACCTGCCGCGCGTGATCCACGCCACCGACATCGCTGGTCGCATCACACAGCAGGCGGCGGCAGAGCTGGGGCTAGCCCCCGGCACCCCGGTTTACGGCGGTGGCGGCGACGCTGAGCTGATCGGCGTCGGCATCGGCGCGGTGGGCTTGGGCGAAACGCACATATACCTCGGCACCTCCGGGTGGGTCTCCACCGTCACGGACAGGCAGCTCGTGGACACCACGTCCATGATCGCCGCCATCGTGGGCGCGCAGCCGGGCCGTTACCATTACTTCGCCGAGATGGAGACCGCGGGCAAATGCCTCGAATGGGTGAAGGATCACCTTGCGCTGGACGAGATCGGCGTCTATCTGGAAAAGAAGCACGTCGCTGAATCGCTGGAGCGCGTATACCTCAGCCTGTACGACTACCTTTGCGAGGTGGTGAGCACCGTTCCCGCAGGGTCAAACGGCGTGGTATTCACCCCGTGGCTGCACGGCAACCGCTGCCCGTTTGAAGCGCCGGAGGCCCGCGGGCTGTTCTTCGGCATCGGCATCGAGACGGGCAAGTCCGAAATGATCCGCGCGGTCATTGAAGGCATCTGCTACCACCTGCGCTGGATGCTGGAGGCGCAGGAGAAGAAGACGCGCACCTCCGACGTCGTGCTGTTGGCGGGCGGCGGCGCTCTCTCCCCCGTCATCTGCCAAATACTCGCGGACGTGCTGGGCCGTACCGTCGCCACGCTGCCCCAGCCGCAGAACGCGGGTGCGTATGGCGCGGCGATCATCATCGCGGCGGGTATGGGGCTCATCCCCTCCGCCGACAACGCGAAATCGCTGCTTCCCGGCTACACCACGTTTCTGCCCATGCCACAGAACAAGGCGGCGCACGACATCAACTACACCGTGTTTCGCTCGCTTTATCAGGATAATAAAAGGGGCTTTGCCGCTCTCGCCGGATATGCGGCAAAAATCAGGAACAAGCTACGTCCGGCACAAACAGCCCAGAGCAAGGCACCGAACATTCAGGCATAAAAAAAGCGGCAACCCAAAACCACCATTGCCGCATTACATACCCCGCCCTCAGGGTATCCTGTTCTCAGTTCGTAGAGCTCTTGGACAGCTCCGCCGCCAGCTTGGCTATCGCCTTGCTCTCGATGCGCGATACATAGGAGCGGGAAATGCCCGTCTTTTTGGCGATCTCTCGCTGTGTCTGTGGGCGCAAACCGCCCAAGCCATATCGCATCTCCAGCACCGCCTTCTCGCGCCGTGTCAGGCACTTGCCCAGCAAGCCGTACAGCGTGCGTGTCTGTATGCGCAACTCCGCCTGCTCCGATACCAGGTCCTCGCGCGTGCCCAGTATGTCGATCAGCGATATCTCGTTGCCTTCCTTATCCACGCCGATGGGGTCGCTTAAGGACACCTCGCATTTGATCTTCTTGCTGGAACGCAGCGCCATCAGCACCTCGTTCTCGATGCACTTGGCCGCATACGTCGCCAGCTGCGTACCCTTCTTGGGAAGGAACGAGTTCACCGCCTTGATGAGGCCGATCGTGCCGATGGATATCAGGTCGTCGCCCGACAGCGCGGTGTTCTGATACTTCTTGACGATGTGCGCCACCAGACGCAGGTTGTGTTCCACCAGCTTATGGCGCGCTGTCTCGTCGCCGTGTGCGCTCAGCCGCAGGCAGTCCGCCTCCTCTTCCTTGGTCAGCGGTTTGGGAAACGTCTTCCCCGAGAGATATCCGGCCAGTACGAGCAGTTCTTTGATGATGCTTAGAAAATCGAACATGAAAAGCGCCTCCGCATTTATGCCATACAAAAGCATATGCGAGAGGCGCTCATGTTTTGCCTGTCTTATTTCCCACGGCATCCATTATTCCACGCTCTATGTCTGCTCCTTCACGCGCCCCTTGGCATACCGCTGATATAACCGGCATATCCGAATCTGTCCTGCCTAATCATTCTCCGGACACAGTTGGCAAAAGGCGGACAAGGCGCATGTATGCTATTTGCAGCCTTTCTGGAGTATCATGCATCCATAGAGCGACTCTTCGCCCGTGGCAACCACCGCATAGGCATCCTTCGCGGCCTCATAAAAAGAGAAGCGTTCGATCATGCCGACGCAATCCAGCCCTCTCGGGTCATATTTGCAGACGATGCTCTTGTACTCGTCCCATACAGGCGTTTCCACCTTGCCGCGGTCGCATTCCTGCAGATCCATGATCAGCGCCGGCTTTTCCACTGACTCATCCAGCGGCATGAATTTGAGTATTGCATCAAGTACTTCGGTGTTGCGCACACCGTCACAGCGGACAAGTATGCTTCCGTTGCGGCTTGCCGAAGAAGCCGAGGGATAGAACGCATCCGCGAGAATCAGCTTATCTCCATGTCCCATTTCCCATATCACCTTTATCAACTCGGGAGACAAACATTTTGGAATTCCTCTTAACATACTTTACTCCTTTATACTACATTATTTTATCCCATGCTATTGCACAAAGCCATCGATATCGGTCCTATACGGCATGGCCGGCGCAGTACCCACCTTGGTTACAGACAATGCGCCCACGATATTGCCGAATCTTGCTGCCTCAAATATATCTTTCCCTTCGGACAATGCGGTCACGAAACCACCGTTGAACGCATCACCAGCGCCTGTTGTATCCACAGCTTTCACCTTCTTAGAAGGAATGAATTCCTTTCTGTCCGCCGTCATCACGAAAACGCCGTTCTTGCCCATTGTAATGACAACGCTCCGAACACCTTTATCCATCAGTATCTGAGCAGCCTTTTCGGCATCCTGCTCGGTCTCCACCTTCATGTCGGTCAGTATGCCCGCTTCCACCTCGTTTGGCGTCACGATATCCACTTTTTCCAGCAGGCTATCCGGTAATTTTTGTGCCGGAGCCGTATTCAGAACGATCAATTTTCCTTTTCTATACGCCATATCGATGACTTTTTCAATGGCTTCCATATTTATTTCCAGCTGCAAAAGGATAATGCTTGCTTCATCTATGAGCTGCTCCGTCTTGCGGATTTCCTGGTCAGTTATGTTATCACATGCACCGCTCACCACCAATATCTCGTTTTGAGCGCTGTTTTCATCTACCATGATTAAAGCCGTACCTGTTTCCTTTTTTTCATCAACAAATACGTATTGAGTGTCCATGTTCTCCATTTTATAAAAGTCCAGCGCAGTCTGTCCAAACACATCATTGCCGACCTTCGTAACCAGTGTGATATCCGCCCCTGCACGGTTGGCTGCAACAGCTTGATTTGAGCCTTTTCCGCCCGGTCCCATTTTGAATGAGCTTCCTTTAACCGTTTCACCGGGTACAGGCAAGTGCTGCGCCCAGCTGGTTAAATCAACAACGTAGCTACCAAATACCACTATCTTACTCTTCTTCATACTTTACTCCTGTTATATTCATAGTATAAGGCTAAAACATGTCCGTAGTCGTTTTGACAGCGCCGTTCATTTATACTTCCCAAAAAAGTCAGTTCATTTGGCTGACGCCAGATGAACTGATAGATGATATCATATCAAATGATTCTCGGGTTGGTTATCTATCAAGAGGCTAAAAATGAAGCCTTTCATTCCAGATTGGCATGCCGAAGTTTTAAGTTCTCTTCGGCGTTTAGCTGCAGCGCTTCAGCGACGCGTATCACGCAAGCGTCCAGCAGCAGCAACATACTCTGTTCGAAGCACGAGCCCCCCGGCTGTATGGATACGAAGTTTGTATCCGCCTTGCTGGTTGGCGCGCTGATACTAACGACCTCATCCGCGATACTGCCGATACTGGACTCAGGGAATATCGTAACCAGCGCGAGTTCCGCACCAAAAGCCTTTGCCCGTTTGGCCGCGGTGACGAGGCTGCCCGTTTCGCCGGAACCCGAGCCGATGAGCAGCAAGTCACCCTCTTTGATCGCGGGAGTCACCGTCTCGCCCATCACATAGACCTGAAGCCCCAGATGCATGAGCCGCATGGCGAACGCTTTGACCGCCAGCGCCGAACGGCCCGCCGCTGCTACGAATATGCGCTTTGCTTTTACGATGCGCGCGATCATCGCTTCGACGGACTCCGCATCCACTCCCGAAAGCGTCTTCTTCAGTTCCTCAACGATCTTCAGGCTGTATTCACATGCGTTCATTCGCTTCTCCTTTATCCGATGAGCTGCTTCATCTGCTGGGCTACGCCATGCATATCGTTCTGGCCCGAAATACCCATGCCAACGATAACGATATCCGGCTGCTGTGCCGCCACTTCCGGCAATGTAGCCAGCTTTATACCCCCGGCGACCGCCGCCTTCGTCTGCTTCAGCACGCTATTCAGCAGCTTTAGGTCCTCCAGCGGGCTCCGGCCTGTATGCTGGATATCAAACGCCGTATGCACACAGATGTAGTCCAGTCCAAAGCCATCCAGCTCGGCAGCGCGCTTTTTCAGGTCGGGCACCGCGATCAGGTCGGCCATCACTTCCCTGCCGTATTCATGCCCGGCTTTCACGACGTTCTGAATGGTGATGTCCTCCGCGGCTGCCAGCACCGTCACGATATCCGCGCCCGCTTCATACGCCATCTGCGCTTCCGCGTAGCCGCCATCCATTATCTTGAGGTCGGCCAGCACGCAAAGCTGCGGATACGCGTCCTTCACCGCCTTAACAGCGTGTACGCCGTCCCGGATGATAAAAGGCGTTCCGATCTCAACGATGTCCACAACGTCGTGCAGTTCCTTTAATATCTCCAGCGACTGGGGAATATCATAGATGTCAAGCGCCAACTGAAGTCTCATTTTTCCGATTCCTTTCCCGGTGTTGTCCCGTCGGTATACCCCGTATCAAAGAGTATCTCCGCTAC
>JAEWWC010000053.1 GCA_023396555.1 Bacillota bacterium | reverse complement strand
AGCACGGCTGGTGCCCGAGGGCGGGCAGCCATAGAAAAATATAAGCTGTTCATATAGAGCTTTGCAGCGTTTATGAACAGCTTGAAATATTCCGGTTGGCCTTATCACAGTAAACCTGATACTATTCTATTAAACCCTTATAAATGTTCATGTTCTGTACGTTGACTTCGTACGTGCCGGTGTCCACATATCGTTTGACCGGCTTGTGATGCATGCTCTTATCCAGGAAATCAACCGACATGCTTCCCCACGAATAAGTGCGCTGGCCGATTGCAAAATGGATCAAACCGTCGCTCATAGCACTTTGTATATCCTTTGTAAAGTCCATAGTGACCACCTGAATATCCGGGCGGTGTTTTCGTATATAGTGGGCAGCCATCAGCCCCCATTCACAGTTGGTCAGGAACATAAAACGCGCACCGGACACCTTATTAAGAATATCGCTAATCGTCGCTTCGGCCTCCGCATCCGATGTATCGCTCCTCACCGGCATTTCATGTACGTTTATACGGGAGCTGCGTTTGATCTCGTCGATAAACCCCTTTTTGCGGTCCTCTATCGCCGAAATCTGCACATCCGTCCAAGTGTTGACGATCACGTCCCCCTGGTTGCCCATCGCGCCCATCACCACGCGTGCCGCCGCCGCACCCGCTGCTTTACCGTTGGTTTCGATATAGGCAACGTGATCGATGTTGTTCAGCTTGGAATCAATGAATACAATTCTGATGCCCATGCTGCCGAGCCGCCTCAGTTTCTGGTATATGAGCTCGTCGTCAATGGGGCTGATCACCAGACCGTCATATTTTTCTTCGATGACCTTATCGATAAACCCCGCCATTTCCTTCACGCCCTCAGCGCCCCGGGATTTGGGTGCAAAAAAAGCGATATCATAATCGTAGGTCTCGGCGGCTTTGAGAGCCTCTCTTTTGGGTGGATGGAAGAAGTCAATGTCCATATTGAATATGACGGCAATCTTTCGCCTCGCCGCAGCTCTGTATTCAATCTGAACCCCCTGCTTTTGCCGGCCCATGGATGTTACTGTTTCAGAAAGATCATCATCCAGCTTGCTCAGCTGCATGATGGAATTGTTCTGATTGAACGTCAGGTTGGAGATAGAATGCGACGTGGCAGATATCTCCCTGATTGAAGAGAATATGCTGGAGATGGAATCAGCCAGCGTGTGCTCGTCTTCCTTGATCTCCTCGATAGCAGCGCTGAACTTCTTCTGCTCGTCTATATATGTGCTGATAAAGCTGCTGTTTTTCCGGATAGCGCCGCTCACCTCATTCACGGAATCTCTCTGGTCCTCAAATATGCCCTGAGATTTTTGCGCCACCTTTTGCAGCAGACTGATCTCATCAGTAACGCTGTCAATGGTTTCGCTGATATTCGCGCTGGCAGATTTGCTTTCTCTGGAGAGCCGCTGTATTTCTTCCGCAACGACGGAAAACCCTCTGCCAGCCACACCGGCATGCACCGCCTCCACCTTAGCGTTCAACCCCAGCAGATTTGTCTCACCCGATATGCGGTTGATAAGCTTTGTGATCTCTCCGATCTTTTGCGTTTTGATAATGATTCTTTCGATAACCTTGAATATTTCCGCTACGGCTTCGTCGTTTCTCTGCTGATTGGATACAAGAAGATTCACTGATTCAAACACGCTTTTGTTGTTCTCCTCCATGTTATACGCCAGCGAGATAACATTTCGGGACTTGTCATACATATCGTTGATCTTGTTCGTAAAAGCTTCAACGAGCTTCATGCTGTTCTGTATATCGATGGTTTGCTGTTCAGCGCCTTTTCTGAGAAAGGTCGCCACCTGCTCGACCTGATCAGATTCAGCCTTAAAATCCTGCATCACCTTGTCGAGCTGCCGGGATATCCTTGAAATGCTTTCAAAACAGGTGAAATACTTGATAAAATGCTCCTGCAGCTGTTGGTATATCTGCACCTGCCGTCTATCCTCAATGGAGGCGTCCTCGACATCGGCTCGGAGATCCCATCCTCCTATTTTGCTCAATAAATCTTCTGATACATTTAACATGATTTTAAACTCCTTCTGACTATGAAAGGTTTTTACATCTGCGGATGATACTTAAGAAAATTGAGTGTGTTTTGCAAGTGGAATACATTAGTTTTGCATCATTTCATAGATAACCAGAATTTTGTGCTCTAAACTTGAATTTCACTTTTCTTTTTGGTGGATTCTATCCAATACATAAAAGCGTGTATTTGATAATATTAGACATTACTGATCAACAAAAAACCACGCTTTTCACGTGGTTTCTGTTCATATGAGGTATTAGACCATCTCCTGCATATATCTGGCGATCAGCGCCGGATCGTTCCGACGTCCCGCCAGCACCTGCCCGTCTTTCAGCGCGCTGTGCCTCTCATGGAATGTGGGCTGCGGCCGCTCATACAGCACGCCGATGGGGATGCGGTCACCAAACTCCATCGCCCGTTCCATCGCCATCAGACGGTTCTGTGTATCGTGGCTCTGGTCCAGCTCGTA
>JAEWWC010000028.1 GCA_023396555.1 Bacillota bacterium | reverse complement strand
TCGACAGCGGCGGATAATAGCTGGATTGCGCGTCGTCCTGCGGTTTCCGCGGCGCTGTGCCGGCGATGATGGACGGCAGCGTGTCCGTCAGCAACTCCGCACCCACACCGGCCAGCTGCTCATACAGCTCGCCGCCCGTCATGTCCTGCCCGATGGGCACTTCCTTCATTGCGATAATGTCACCCGTATCCAGACCGACGTCCATGTACATGATCGTGACGCCTGTCCTGCTTTCGCCGTTGATGATGGCCCACTGTATGGGCGCGGCGCCCCGGTACCGGGGCAGCAGCGACGCATGCACGTTGATGCATCCCATCGGCGGTATATCCAGTATCTCCTTGGACAGTATCTGCCCAAACGCCGCCGTTACGATGAGGTCGGGCGCAAGCGTTTGAAGCGCAGCGACGCCCTCCGGCGTTTTGATGCGCTGAAACTGCAGCACGGGAATGCCGCGCTTTTCCGCCAGCTCTTTGACAGGAGGCGGCGTGAGCTTATGTCCGCGCCCGCTCTTGCGGTCCGGCTGCGTCACCACAGCCACTATTTCGTAGCCGCCGTCTATCAGCGCCTGCAAACTGGGCACTGCAAACTGCGGGGTTCCCATAAATACGATCTTCACTTAAGTCTCCTCTGTCATCTTATCTACAAACAGCACACCGTCCAGATGGTCGATCTCGTGGCAGAACACGCGGGCAATCAGCCCCGTGATCTCCTCCTTGTGGCGTTTTCCGTCTCTGTCCACATACGTGACCTTTATCATCTCGGGACGCTTCACCAGCCCACGAATGCCGGGCACCGAGAGGCAGCCTTCCTCCTCCACCAGCTCGCCGGAGGCTGACAGTATGCGCGGATTGATCAACTCATAGTACTTTCCGTCGAACTCCACGATCGCGATGCGGCGCAACACGCCCACCTGCGGCGCCGCGAGGCCCACTCCCACCTCGACATGCAGCGTCTCCTTCATGTCGTCCAGCAGCTGCAGCACATGCTTGTTGATGCATTTGACCTCGCGCGATATGTTGCGCAACGCCGGGTTTTTTGTGCCCGTCACCATGCTGCGTATCGCCATATATGCCTCCACTTATATCATGCTCTGCGGGTTGATCTCCATACCAAACGCGCAGTCCTTGTAATGTTTCGTGTCCGTATAAATATATAATCTTTTTCTGAGCTGCGCAAGCCGTTCGTCGTTCAGTGCCTTGATGAGTATCTGCCAGCGGGCGTTTCCGTTTATCTTTCGTATGGGCGCTTCACCGGTGTCCAGCAGCAACACCGCTTCCTTCAGATCGGCAAGCTCGCGCTCCAGACCTTCGCTGAAGTCGAGGCAGGCCTCGCGTACCTTTTTCTCGTCCTTACCGGAGAACACGATACGGAAGAACACTGAATAGGGCGGCAGCAGCGCTTCACGGCGTACATGCATCTCCTCCGCGAAAAAAGTGCCGAAGTCGTGTTGCCGCGCCAGATCCACCGCATAATGCTCCGGGCTGTATGTCTGGACGACCACCTTGCCGGGATCCTTCCTCCCCGCGCGGCCCGACACCTGTTCCAGCAGCTGAAACGTTTTCTCGGGGCTGCGGAAATCGGGTATGTACAGCGAGCTGTCCGCCGACACCACACCCACCAGCGTCACATTGGCGAAGTCCAGCCCCTTGGCGATCATCTGTGTACCGATCAATATATCCGCCTCGCCGTTCTTGAACTGCTCATAGAATTTCAAATGTGCGTCCTTGCCACGCGTCGTATCCAGATCCATGCGCAGCACGCGCGCTTCGGGGAAACATTCCTTTACCTGCTCCTCCACCTGCTGCGTGCCGATGCCGTATTGCTTGAGATATGGCTTGCCGCACGACGGACAGATCGTCTGCAGTGGCCGCGTACGCCCGCAGTAGTGGCACAGCAGCTTATGGCGGCTCGCGTGATACGTCATCGTGACCTCGCAGTTGTCACAGTACTCCACGTAACCGCAGCCGCGGCACATCACGAACGTAGAATAGCCGCGCCTGTTGATGAACAGCATCACCTGCCGCCCATCCGCCAGCGCTTTGTTGATTTCATTATACATCAGCGCTGAGAAAATGGTGCGGTTTCCGCTAATCACTTCCTCACGCATATCCACGATCTCCACGGCGGGCAGCTGCAAGCCGAACAGACGGTTCTTCATCTCGATCAGCGTATAGATGCCGTTCTTCGCCTTGATGTAACTCTCCACCGACGGCGTGGCGGAGGCCAGCAGCAGCGCCGCGTTTTCGATGTTGGCTCGCATGCGGGCCACCTCGTGCGCGGTATACTTGGGGTGCGTGTCCGACTTGTAGCTGGTCTCATGCTCCTCGTCGATGATGATGACGCCGATGTCCTTGAGCGGCGCAAACACCGCCGAGCGCGCACCGATCACCACCCTCGCCCGCCCCGTCGCCATGCGTTTCCACTCGTCGTAGCGTTCGCCCGGCGTCAGCGTGGAGTGGTAGACCGCGATCTCCTGCCCGATGCGCCGTTGGAACATGGACACCAACTGGGGCGTCAGCGATATCTCCGGCACCAGCACGATGGCGCTCTTGCCCTGAGCCAGACAGTGGCGCACGATGGCGATGTACACCTCCGTCTTGCCGCTGCCCGTCACGCCGTGCAGCAGGTATTTACCGGGCGCGGACGTGACGGTCTTGACCGCCGCCTTCTGCTCACCCGTCAGCTCAAAGTCCTCTTCGCGCTGGGAGGACTGCCGCGGGCTGCGCAGCGTTTCCACGATGCCGACGGAGATCGCGCCCTTCTTGACCAGCGCCGCAGCCGCTGCGCCAAAGTCGTGCACGGACTGCTCCATCTCGGAAGCCTTCATGGGTCCATGGGCTTTCAGCGCCTCCAAAACGGCCAGCTGTTTGGGCGCTTTGATTTTTCCGTCCGCTGTTTTCATCGACGTGACGAATGCGTCACATTGCTCGACATCCAACGACAGCGCATATTCCTTCTCAAAGCGGTCGCGCACGCGCCCCCCGCGCATCTCGGCGGGAAACATCAGCCGCAGCGCGGACGCAAGCGTCGTATGGTAATACCGCCGCATGACCTGTGCCAGTTTAATCTGCCCCGGCGTGAGCGCGGCAAAGTCGGACAGCACGTTGTGGACGGATTTGATATCGTCGCCCTGATATTCGCAGGTGTCGGATAGCGCGATCACATAACCCTCCCGCAGCACGTTGCCGCGACCGAAGGGCACATGCACCCGAAAGCCGATCTCAAGAGACAGGCCGGAGGGTATGCGGTATTCGAACACCCTGTCCACATCAGAGTGCACGATATCGACGATCACCTTTGCGTACATGGGAATCACCTCGCGCAAAGCCGCCCGTATAGTGCTTTAAGTTCATCGATGATACGGCGTGCCAGCAGCGTCTTGTCGTCGCTGCCCAGATTGATGGTGCGCCCGTCGCGGAAGAACAGGCGGATGTTATTGCTGTCGGCGTCAAAGCCTTCGCCCTCGCGGGATACGTCGTTAAGCGCGATCACGTCGAGGTTTTTAGCCTCCAGCTTTTTGAGTGCGTTGTCTTCAAAGTTCTGTGTTTCGGCGGCGAAGCCCATCAGCAGCTGGCGCTGTTTCTTGGCGCTGCCCAGTTCCTTCAATATGTCCGTGGTGCGGACGAGCTCCAGCGTCATGTCGCCGCTTTTTTTTATCTTCTGCGACTGGTACTCCTTGGGCGTGTAATCCGCCACGGCAGCCGCCATGATGACGATATCAGCGCTTTCGGACAGCGCCAGCATTTCACGTGCCATGTCCGCCGCCGAGGTGATATTGATTGTCTGCGCCTTGGCAATGAGCGGCAATGCCGTCGGACCGGAAACGACTGTAACGTCCGCTCCCGCATCCACCGCGGCTTGCGCGATGGCGTAGCCCATCTTGCCGGATGACCGATTGGTGAGGTAGCGCACCGGGTCAATCATCTCCCGTGTGGG
Organism: Bacillota bacterium; assembly: GCA_023396555.1. GTDB lineage: Bacteria > Bacillota > Clostridia > Christensenellales > SZUA-584 > SZUA-584. The sequence goes on along the minus strand of JAEWWC010000028.1, from coordinate 9,189 downwards.
GCCTGCGGACACCAGCACGCGGATGCCGTGCATGTCCTCCAGCGACGCCCAGACGCTGTGCGCATATTCCAGTATCTCCTCCGGTTCGCGCATGCGCCCCGCGCCCACGTCCCCACAGGCCAGCAGGCCCTCGCCCGTGTCCATCACGTACGCACCGCGCTGCCGGAGCAGCTCTATGTTGTGCTGCGTGGCCTTGTCTTCCAGCATCGCCTCGTTCATCGCGGGCGCGTAAACAACGGGGCACCTTGCGGCCAGCAGCGTGGTCGTGAGCATGTCGTCCGCGATACCCGATGCGGCTCGCGCAATCAGGTCCGCCGTCGCGGGTGCGACAATAATCGTGTCCGCCTTCTTGGCCAGCGCGACATGCTGTACGTTGTATTCGCTTTTTCGCTCGAACGTATCGGAAAGCACGGCGTTGCCGGACAGTGTTTCAAAGGTGAGCGCGGACACAAACTGCAGCGCGCCCTTGGTCATCAGCACATGAACGTCGTAACCCTGCTTTTTTAAGGCGCTCACCAGATAGGCTGCTTTATACGCCGCGATGCCGCCCGATACGCCGACAACGACCGTCCTTGGCATATTGATCAGACTTCCTCTTGTGCGATGTATGTGATCTTGTCGAGATAGATCTCTTTAGCCGCCTGAGAGACGGGGTTTTGCTCCTCAACTTCTGTCAGCGGCTCTGCGCCGTCCACCAGCTGGCGTGCCCGCTTCGCGGACTCGACCACCAGCGTATAGCGGCAATCCGCCTTTTCTTTGAGTTCACTGACTCCGGGGTACATCATATCGATTCACTCCTTAAACTGTTGTATTTTGTCCAGATTGCGGGGCACTCGAAGCCGTTCCGCATCCATGATGCTCTCGATCTTGGCGACCACGTTATCGACCTCATCGTTGATGATGACGTAGTCGTATCTGTCCATCAGGTCCATCTCGGCGCCGGCCTTGCCCAGCCGTTCGCGTATCTTTTCCTCGGTCTCCGTGCCGCGGCTGCGTATCCGCTTTTCCAGCTCCGCCATGGACGGCGGTATCAGGAAAATGAATACGCCTTCGGGCGAGTTTTCCTTTACCTTGAGCGCCCCCTGCACGTCGATTTCGAGCAGCACATCCTTGCCGGATGCCAGCATCTCATCAACAAAGCTTTTCGGCGTACCGTAGTAGTTGGAGAACACATTGGCATATTCGAGAAACTCTCCATTGCCGATGCGATCTTCAAATTCTTCCCTTTTCGTAAAAAAATAATGCTTGCCGTGTATTTCTCCCGTACGCGGCTCGCGCGTTGTGGCGGATATGGACAGCGAAATATCGCGATGTTTGTTCAGCAGCGCTTTGCATACCGTGCCCTTACCCGTTCCCGAAGGTCCGGATAGCACGATGAGCATACCTCTCTCCATGCGCTATTCCTCGGAGTCATCGTCCTTATCGGACAGACGGTGCGCCACTGTCTCGGGTTGGACTGCAGACAGTATCACGTGGTCGCTGTCGGTGATGATGACGGCGCGCGTCCGGCGGCCGTATGTGGCGTCCACCAGATTTCCTTTCTGGCGCGCTTCCTGAATGATGCGCTTGATGGGCGCCGACTCGGGCGATACGATGGCGATCAGACGGTTTGCGGACACGATATTTCCAAACCCGATGTTGATCAGCTTAATGCTCATGGAACCCTCCTCTTATGTTACTCAATATTCTGAACCTGCTCGCGGATCTTTTCAACAACGCTCTTGCCCGCGATCACAGCGTTCGTGATCGTCATATCGCCGGATTTGGAGCCGATGGTGTTGAGCTCCCGGTTCATCTCCTGCACCATGAAATCCAGCTTGCGCCCCACGGCGTCTTTTTCGCCCGCAGCCTGTCTGAACTGGCCGATATGGGTGCTGAGGCGCACAATTTCCTCATTGATGTCCGAGCGGTCGGCCATCATCGCGATCTCGGTATTGAAACGGGTCTCGTCGATATCTGCTCCGGCCAGCAATTCGGCCAAACGCTGCCGCAGCCGTTCTGCGTATTCCGCCGCAACAAGGCCTTTTCGCCCGTCAATGGTGGCCACGATGGCTTCCAATTCTCCAAGGCAGGAGAGCAGGTTGTTTTTGAGCTCTTCCCCCTCGCGCAGCCTCATCTGTTCCAGCGAGACGAGCGCCGATGCCAGCGCGTCCCCTACGATGCGCGTCAGCCTGTCCTCATCCTCCGGCGCTTCCTCGATCATGATCACATCGGGAATCCTTATGAGGTGGGACAGTGCGAGATCGTCCGTGATGCCCACTTCTTTGGCAGACTGCTGTGCCGCATGCAGGTAGGAACGCATGAGGCCGACATCCGCCTTGGCCGTTTTGGCGTCGGCGGCAACTGCGCTGTAGCTCACGAATACGTCGACATGCCCCCTGGAGAGCTTCTCCTTGATGCCCTTGCGGACAGTCTCCTCGGCAAACCCCAGTGCGCGCGGGATACGGATATTGAGATCCAGAAAACGATGGTTAACCGTTTTGAGCTCCAACGTAACCTTTCGTCCGTCCTGCTCCGCCTCAGCTCTGCCAAAGCCCGTCATGCTACGCATACTTTGCCCGCCTTTGTTCCTTTTTTATTATTTCAAAAAATGATTATAGCACAGAGTCGATAAAAAAATAAGTATTTTCTCAATTATACTTGAAAACTCTTCAGTTTTCTTGCAAGGATGCCCATTCCTATCAGCAGATGACGCCCTGCAGGCTGTCAAAACGGACATAACCGTCATGCACAGCACGCAGGGCGCGCATATCAAATCTATGTCCGAGCAGCAACGCTTATGCGTTATCCAGCTCCTCGCGGGCCAGCGCATTAACCACCTGCGGATTAGCCTGACCTTTTGTCGCCTTCATCACCTGACCGATAAAGAAGGTCAGCGCCTTTTCCTTGCCGCTTTTGTAGTCTGCCAGCGGGCCGGGATTGGCCGCGATGATGCCGCGGAGCATCGTGCGCAGCTCATCCGTGTCGCTGATCTGTGCAAGACCTTTCTTCTTCACGATATCCGCCGGATTCTCGCCGGTGCGGAAGGACTCCTCGAACACCGCCTTGCCCACTGTGGTGTTGACCTCCCCCGAATCGATCAGCTTCAACGCTTCGGCGAGATGCGCGGGCGAGACAGGTATATTCTCCGGCTCGATGCCGTCCTCCTTGAGCAGGCGCAACACGTCCGTCATGATGAGATTGCACACCTTCTTGGGTTCATTGTATTCGCGCAGGCAAGCCTCGTAGAACGTCGCGATATCTTTCTCGGCGGTTAGCACGCCAGCGTCGTATTCGGACAGCCCCAGTTCGGCCACGTAACGTTGCTTCTTTGCCGCCGGCAGCTCGGGCAGGCTGTCACTCAGCGCCTGAATACGCTCGTCCGTCAGCGTGATGGGCACCAGATCTGGGTCCGGGAAGTAGCGGTAGTCGTGTGCCTCTTCCTTGCCGCGCATCGGATAGCTCTTGCCCTTGGCGTCATCGAAACGCCGCGTCTCCTGACGAATGGTGCCGCCGTCCTCGATCTCCGCGATCTGGCGGGCGCTCTCCGCCTCAATGGCCCGGTATACCGCCGAAAAGCTGTTCAGGTTCTTCATCTCGGTGCGCGTACCAAACACATCGCTGCCCGCTTCCCGGACGGAAACGTTTACGTCGCACCGCAGCGAGCCTTCCTGCATCTTGCAGTCGGATACGCCGGTGTATTTCATGATGCTGCGCAGCGTTTCCAGAAACACGCGCGCTTCCTCGGCGCTGCGCATATCCGGCTCCGTCACGATCTCAATCAGCGGCACGCCGCATCGATTGTAATCCGCCGCAGTGCCCGCTCCCACGTCGTGCATCAGTTTACCCGCGTCCTCCTCCATGTGGATGCGCGTGATGCGGATGCGCTTTTTACCTTCGCCCGTCGTGATGTCCACATAGCCGCCCTTGCATATCGGCAGGTCGAACTGAGATATCTGGTAAGCCTTGGGCAGGTCAGGATAGTAGTAGCCCTTGCGGTCCATCTTGGAGAAGTTTGCTATAGTGCAGTTGGTGGCAAGGCCCGCCTTCGCTGCGAACTCCACCACCTTCTCGTTCAGCACGGGCAGCACGCCCGGCATGCCGGTACAGACGGGGCAGCAGTGCGTGTTGGGCGCTCCGCCGAACTTGTTCTCGCAGCCGCAGAATATCTTGGTGGCTGTCGCCAATTCCACGTGTACCTCAAGGCCGATAACCGTTTCGTATTTCATCACAGTTCACCTCCCTTAAATGCCGGTTCACCGAGCGGCGGGAACGCCTGCTCAAGCGCATAGGCAGCGCGCAGCATCGCCGGTTCTCCCAGCGGCTTGGTGATGATCTGCAGACCGATGGGCAGCCCCTGAGCCCCCAGTCCGCAGGGCAGCGACATCGCTGCCAGGCCCGCGATGTTGATGGGCACGGTATAGATGTCGGTCAGATACATCTGCATCGGGTCGCTCTTCTCACCCGCCGCGAACGCCGGCGTGGGCGCAGTGGGAGACAGTATACAGTCGTATTTTTCAAACAGCGCGTCGAAGTCCCGCTTGATCAGCGTGCGTACGCGCAGCGCCTTCATGTAATACGCGTCATAATAACCGGATGAGAGCACGTAGTTGCCCAGCATCATGCGGCGCTTGACCTCCGGTCCGAAACCTTCGTTGCGCGTCTGTATGTACATGTCCACGATGCCGTCGAAGTTCTTGGCACGATAACCGTACTTGACGCCGTCGTAACGCGACAGGTTGGACGTGGCCTCGGCGGACGAGATGATATAATATGCGGACAGCGCGTAGTCGAACGTGGGCAGCGTGGTTTCCTCCACCGTTGCGCCCAACTTCTCATAAGCTTCAGCCGCTCTTGTGATCGCGTCCTTAACGTCCTTGTCCAGCCCTTCGCCGAAATACTCTTTCGGCAGGCCGATGCGCATGCCCTGCACGCCGTCCTTCAGCCCCTGCGTATAGTCCGGATGGGTCATGTTCATCGACGTGGAATCGCGCCGGTCGTGGCCGCAAATGGCGTTCAGCGCCAATGCCGCGTCTTCCACGGTGCGGGAAAACGGGCCGATCTGGTCCAGCGACGACGCGAACGCCACAAGGCCGTATCGGGACACCGCGCCGTACGTGGGCTTTACGCCTACCACGCCGCAATAGGCCGCGGGCTGGCGGATGCTGCCGCCCGTGTCCGACCCCAATGACAGCGGCGCGTAGCCCGCGGACACCGCCGCCGCGCTGCCGCCCGACGAGCCGCCCGGCACGCGTTTCAGATCCCACGGGTTGGCCGTCGGGTGAAACGCGCTGTTCTCGGTGGAAGACCCCATCGCGAACTCGTCCAGATTGGATTTGGCCAGCGTGATGATGCCCTGCGCCTTGAATCTCTCGATTACGTGCGCGTCGTACGGCGGTACGAAGTTCTGCAGCATCTTGGAGGAACAGGTGGTGGGTATGCCGTCGGTGCAGATGTTGTCCTTCACCACGGCGGGTATTCCGTCGAAAGCGCCTCGATTCTCCCCCTTGGCGCGGCGCGCGTCAGCTTCGGCTGCCTGCACCAGCGCCGTCTCGGCACAAACGGTGTTCAGCGCGCGCACCTTCGGTTCCTTATCTTCTATTCTATCCAGCAGCGCCCGTGTCAGCTCCGCTGAAGATATATCCTTCTTATCCAGTGCGTCCATTGCCTGCGCCAATGTCATCTCGTATGCTTTCAATGCGTCACCTCATTCCACAACTCGGGGCACGATGAAGCAGCCGTTTTCGCGCTCCGGCGCTCCCGCTGTGAGCTTGTCGTTGTCCATGCTCGGCTGTACAATATCCTCGCGCAACACATTTTCGATTCCTTGAATGTGCGCCGTCGGTTGAACGTCGCTGGTGTCCAGCTCTCCGAGGCGCTGGGCAGCCATCAGTATGGCTTCAAGGTCGTGCTGGAATTTTTCTTTTTCCTGTTCCGAGAAGCTCAGCCGCGACAGCGTCGCTATCTTCTCAACCTCCGATAGGGTTATGCGCATGCAGTTCCTCCTGAATTCTAAGCGTTTGGGTCAAAGACGTAGGTGGCATAAAAACCGTTGTCGCCATCGCCTATGTAATCGATGAAATAGAGCTTGCCGTTCGCCGCGGACATTTTTGGCGTCGTCGCCATCGCCTTCAGTCCCGGAGCGCTGCCGGTATCAACGTCATAAACATACAGGCCGTAGCCATAGCCTTCGGTTGTCTGTTCCACGGACGCATCGGTATAATAAACCATGTTGTTCTGCGCAAAACAGAAATCAACGATCTCGCCCTGGCTTGCAATTAACGTGGTGTCCCCCGTTTCAACATCACAGAGCTTGAGCGAAGTCGAAACCTGCTCATCCTGACCGGATTTTGTTTCCAGCACAAGAAGCTTTCTGCCGTCCGAAGATACTTTGATATCAGCGCCCGTGGTCAGCGTACGCCTCGCCTCACCGATTTCGTATACCTGACCCGCGACACTGTCCGCAAAGAAAACACGCTGCCCGGATACGGCAATATTCCCTTCATTACCGGCATTCTCTTCAACAGCATTGATGTTAAGGCTGCCATCCTCTGAAAATGAGCAAACCATGAGTTGCAGCGCGTTATAGCCTGACATCGCATAAAGCGCGTTCTCTGTGTCCGACCAGGCAAATGATGTGGTCTGGCTGCCAAACCCCTCTTCCCCAAGATTGATCAAAACTCGGTTGGTGAAGTCATAAACATAGAGCACTCTGTTTTCTATCGATACATCCAGAATTGCGAGATAACGGCCGTCATAGGAATAGGCCGCTTTGTCTATATAGAAAAACTCAGGCGTGTCCACATTCTGAAGACGGCCATTGGGCTCCAGCGTCCAGAGCGTTTCGGACAGAAGATATTCCTCCTGCTCCAAAGCGGGTTCGCTGGGCTGATAAACCCTGGAAAACGCAATGACGCCATCCGATGACGCCGCCAGAAAACGACCGTTTTGCAGCAGCAGCGGCGTATCTGAAAGCTGTCCGTCTTTGAAAAGAATACTCCGGCCTTCGGCAGCCGAATAGTCGATGTCGGTAATGAAGTCCGGCATTGCACCATCCGTCAGCTGTATGACCGATATGTTTTTTCCGGGGATAATTTGAGACAACGCTTCCGCCGTCTTCTGCTGAAAGCTCTCGGCGGCAGCCTGAGAAGCAAAGGGCTGGGAGATCAGCAGCTTGTTCTGACGGTCTGAACAAAGCACCGGGGTCATGTCTACATCCTCAGGCCATTTTCCTTCCTGATGCTCGAAAAATGCGTTGGTAACACAATAATATGAGGTGCCTCCGGCTGGCGTACCCGGTTTCATGTGTATGATCAGGCTGCCTTCCGATTCCTCGACGGTATATTCTACATCCTGAGTCAGCTGGACATAAACGATGAGCGAGTTGTCATTGGCAGGCACTTCCCTGAATAGCCCTGTCGCCAATCCAGACATGTCCCATGAAGTTTTTTGTTCGTAGTCCCAAAAGCTGATATCTTCCAGCTTGATCTTGAGCCTGTATGGCTGTGCTGTTTCCGTAACCTCATAAACAGGCGTCTGCGTCAGTGTTGATTCGGGATAGCCGGCTGCACGGCTCCCGCTCAACAGAGAAAGCGTTATATTCGTCTCTCCGTTCTGAACTTGAATGTCAATATCCTTAAGATTAATATTCTCGGCGGGCTTTTCAACGCCGCCCGTCGTTGCGGCGCCGGAACCCGGAGAACAAGACGCGGCAAATGCCGTCAGCAGAAAGGCTATGAGTATTAAAGATGTCTTTTTTATGATTTCCATAATCCTCTTCATGCAAACAAGTCCGCCGCATACTGCGCCGCCTTTGCTTTTATTTCTTCAATATCTCCGAAGGTAATGCTGCCGTTTTCATATATGATATTACCAGCTACCATCGTGAGCGACACGTCCGCATCACACCCGCTGTAAACCAGATGGTTGAGCAGGTTTGCGCGTGGGCAATAACGCACACCATCAGTGTTGATGACAACCAGATCCGCCTGCTTCCCAGCTTCGAGGCTGCCTGTTATATCCGACATGCCAAGAGCCTTGGCGCCGTTTATCGTGGCAATGCGAAGCGCCGTTTTGGCGGGGATCAGCGCCGGATCCCGATTGACGCCCTTTTGCAGCAGCGCCGTCAGCGTCATCTCTTCCATCATCGACAAGTTGTTGTTGCTGGCCGCACCGTCCGTCGCACAACTGACGTTGACACCACGCTCCAGCATACGAGCCACGCGCGGAATGCCGCTGCCCAGCTTCAAATTGCTGCCGGGGCAGGACATCACGCTGACGCCATACTGCGCCATGATATCGATATCGTCGTCGCTCACCCACACGCAGTGCGCCGCCATCACCGGCAGCTCCAGCACGCCAAGGCTCTGCAGCAGCCCGATCGGCGTCTTGCCATGCCGTCCGATGCTGTCCTGATGCTCGCCTTCTGTTTCGCTTATGTGCACGTGTATGCGCGAATTTAGCTTTGCTGCAAGGTCACGGATTTTCCCAAACATGGCCGGGCTCACGGTGTATTCCGCGTGCGGGCCGATGGCTGCGCTGATGCGCTCATATCCTTTAACGGTCTCGAAAAACTCTTCAGTTCTTTTCAGACGCGCATCGCCGTTCCCGTCGATATCCAGCACCGCTACCGCAATCAGCGCCCGCAGGCCAGCGTCGTTCGCCGCTTTGGCGATCTGCGCGTTGAAGTTGTACATGTCGGAAAAGCACGTGACACCGCCGGCTGCGAGTTCGCTCATCGCGAGCATGCTGCCCCAGTATACGGCGTCATCCGTCAGCCGCTCCTCCGCGGGCCAGATATGGTTCTGCAGCCAGTCCATCAGCGCGATGTCGTCCGCATAGCCGCGCATCATCGTCATCGGCACGTGCGTATGCGTATTGACAAACCCCGGCACGATGATGCCGCCGTGCGCATCTATCACCCTGCCAGCCTTGATCTGAGGCGCTGATGCTTCGGGCCCCGCATAGGATATTTTGTCGTTCTCAACGATCACACAGCCTTCACAGCAGGTATCGTCCCTATCCGCAGTGACCAGAAAACCGTTTTTGATCAGTATGCTCATGGCTTCGCTCCATACATGTAATCAAGCTGCGCGTCCGTCAGTTTATCAATACTGATGCCCATGGCCTCCAATTTCAGAAGCGCCGCCTGCGCGCTGAATTCCTTGGGCACGCTATAAACTCTGTTTCCCAATTTTCCCCGCATCTGTG
>JAEWWC010000257.1 GCA_023396555.1 Bacillota bacterium | reverse complement strand
TGATCAGCTGCAGGCGGTTGGTGATGTTGAGCTTTCTGTAAATGCGCTTTATGTGGGATTTGACCGTGTTAACGGATATGTGCAGCTGGTCGCAAATGATCTGGTTCGTCAGCCCCTTTGCCAGCAGCTCGATCACCTCAAGTTCCCTTTCGGACAGTGCGTATTTGTCCTTGAGCGACTCCCGATTGGGCGCGATGTCCAGATTCCGGCTGTAATGCCTGAAGAAGTATGTACACAGATCGACGAACACAAATACCGAGAACAGTGCATACGACAGGTGCGTGACCTGAAACAGTACCATCTTGAGCAGGAAGAAGTCCACGAACGAATAGACGATTTGCGGCAGGAATGCAATCAGGAAGTATCGCGCCAGCCGCTGATGGTGCGGGTCGGAGATTTTCCGATACATAAAGAACAGCGCGACGGCCTCAATAAACAGTGCGATGGAGCACATGGGATAGAATGCCCACAGCGCGTTAGTCATGGCGAGAGTGAAATCCGACTTGGAGATGTACATCACGAGTATAGCTGTGATGATCAGCAGCGCCCCGACAATCACCGAAACGATGATCAGCGCCATCTTCTTCTTGCGGGGGGAAATCGGGAACAGCTTAATCACATAATAGCAGGTGGCGAATATTGATAGCATAATGAGCGCGATGACTAAAAGCGCGAACAGCGGAGACAGCCAAGTCAAATTCGCTTTTGGGATATCGTGTTCACTGTTATTGAGGCTGTACATGTAGGAAATGAAAAGCAGCACGGCGACGGGCGTCATCACCATCAGCGTGCGGCCGGCCAGCTTGTCTTTAGTCCTCACAAACATAATGGCGCAAAACAAAAACGATGAGAACAACAGTGACGTTTCTACGAACTGGACTGCATCGTATATCAGGTTCAATCAAACGGCCTCCATCTGATAGTTGTAAAAAATATAGCGTCCTGAGCCGAATATGTATAGCAATAAAATGTAAATAACCGGATAAAGCGGCGTACCGCCATTACGCCGGATCGTACAGGCTCAAAACCGCCTCGGCTGCGGCCCGAACGGTCACTTCCGCCGCCGAGTTCTCATCCGGAACGGCCTTGCACACGGCCATGTAAACCGATTCGCTGGCTTTTTTAAGCTTTAACAGGCGCTGGATGCACGCTCTGGCCTCAGCCTGCATCTGATGGCTTCGGGCTTCGGCCTCCGCCAGGCAGTTCATTGCCTTAAGCTCAGCCTGCTCAACAATCTGTTTCGCCATCTGTTCAGCCTGAGAGATGGCGTCGGATACGTACTGGGCATCCGAACGGTATTGCTGAACGATTGCCGCAAGCGCTTTATTTTCTTCGCGAAGTTCCATAATGCGCTGCTTTTGTTCCCTCAGGCACTCCTCATAGTCTCTTTTAATCCTTTGCAATAAGTTGTCCACATCCCGGGCGCTATACTTTCCTGTCAGCGACTTCTTTACGTCATCCATAGTATCACCCTCTCTTAACAGAGAGAATAACATTGTCTTTTGGGAAAAAGATGTCGGACGATGCGAGTCATTTTGTCTATATATATCAAATACCTATATGGACCATTGGTCCAGCAGCGACTTCTTCAACTCATACAGCCGCTGTGACAAGTCCACCTTATATTCCTGAGGATTGATCAGCCGCTTGATTTCATCCCAGAAAGTCGCAAGTTCTTCACTTGCGTAGGCTTGGATATCCATCAGCGCCGGCGAATGATACACCTGTTTGCCGTCTAAGAATACCGGGACCATCAATTCTTTAGCACTGAAGTTGGTTAGGCGCATGCGCTTCCAGGTATCAACGGGATGGAAAATTGTCAGCGGCTTAGTTTGATCAATTGTCTCTTCATCCAGCATGATCAGATCGGCAATTGCTTTTCCCGTATTTTTGTCATAAAGGCGTGACAGTTTCTTATAACCCGGATTTGTGATCTTCTCGACGTTGTCGCTGACTTTTATTTTGGGGATAATTTCACTATCTGATATTTCAGCGGACAGCTTATACACGCCGCCCAGTGCGGGACAGCCTTCGCTCGTAATCAGCTTGGTGCCTACGCCCCAAACGTCTATTTTAGCTCCCTGCAATTTCATATCGCGTATCAGCCATTCGTCGATGTCGCTGGACGCGAATATCTTCGCTTCGGAAAATCCTGCGGCATCCAGCATCGCGCGCGCCTTTTTGCTGAGGTATGCGAGATCGCCCGAATCCAGTCGAATGCCAACGGGCTTATACCCTTTGTTCTGCAGTTCCTCAAACACTTTTATCGCGTTGGGAACTCCGCTTCTCAGCGTGTCGAATGTGTCCACCAGCAGCAGGCACGTGTCCGGGAAAATATCCGCATAGGCGCGGAACGCATCCAGTTCGGAGGCAAAGCTCATCACCCAGCTGTGGGCATGCGTTCCCTTCACTGGAATACCATATATCTCACCGGTCAAAACGTTGGATGTGGAGGTACAGCCGCCGATGATAGCCGCCCGCGCACCATATATGCCCGCATCCGGCCCCTGCGCGCGCCGCAGTCCAAACTCCAGCACGCTGTCACCCTCCGCCGCGTAAACCACGCGGGAAGCTTTCGTAGCGATGAGAGTCTGATGATTGATCAGGTTGAGCAGCGCCGTCTCCAGCAACTGCGCCTGCATGATCGGCGCTTTCACGCGTACGATAGGCTCATACGGGAACACGACCGTGCCCTCCGGCACCGCATATATCTCTCCGGTGAATGCAAACTCCTTCAGCATGCCGAGGAACTCTTCGTCAAACAAGTTGAGTGTCCGAAGATACGCGATGTCGTCGCCGCTGAAATGAAGGTTATTGATAAAATCGATCGCCTGTTCCAACCCCGCCGCAATAGCATAGGAACTGCCGCCCGGCGCTTTTCTGAAGAACAAATCGAAAACGGCTGTCTTTTCAGACATGCCGCATCGATAATAACCGTACATCATCGTCAGTTGATACAAATCCGTCAGCATCGTTAGGTTTCTCATTGACGTCATAACTCCTTGTCGTCTTCTTTTTCCTCTGCCTCTTCCGGAACTGCGGAAACCGTATCCTCTTTGGATGTATTCTCTTTTTCAATGTTTACATCCGAATCTTGATCAGATATATACCTGCTTTCCTGTATCTTTTCCAGCTTCTTTCTGGCCTTTTCCGCCCGGGCATTGGCTTTGACCACCATCTTTAGCTGTTCGTCATACTTCTGCTTGAGTAATTCGGCTTTTTCTTCTGCCAATTTAGCGTCATGGCGCGCTTTAAACAGCTTGCTGTTCGCCTTGTATTCGCTGATTTGCTCCTGCGACCAGCTTGTGCTGTAATACCCGTCATACGGCATGAACTGAACTTTCATGACCGACATGACGATGATGTATGCAAGCCCCAGAACAAACAGCACGGCGCTGAGCAGCTGAGATACCCGAATTTCATTGATCATCAGGCTGTCCGTACGCAGTGCTTCAATCCAGAAACGGCCAAGCCCATAGAACGCCACATAGAGCGCAAACACACCGCCTCTGACTTTTATCTTCTTCCTAAGAGCCATCAGCACTATAAACACGATGACATTCCACATGGATTCATAGAAGAATGTGGCCTGAAACCATTCACCATTAATGTTGACACCAGCGGGAAACCACTGCCAGCTCGGATTGGTGATCAATCCGCCATGCGCTTCCTGATTCACGTAGTTGCCCCAGCGCCCAATGGCTTGTGCTATTACCAAGCTGGGCGCCGCAACATCCAGCATGTCCCCAATATTGACGCGCCGCCAGCTTTTGAATATAATCGCGGCTATAACGCCGCCGATCACCGCGCCGTATATTGCCATACCGCCTTCCCAGATCGCAATGATCTTGAGCAAGTTGCCGGCATAATTCTCCCATTCGAATACCACGTAATAAAGCCTGGCGCAAACAATGCCTATCGGAATGGCAAGCAGCATAAAATCGAGCACCATTTCCGACCGGAAACCTCTCCTTTTCGCCTCTATCACGGCGAGTACAACACCAACGATGAGTGCGGCTGCTATAATGATACCGTACCAGTATATATCTTTTCCAAAAAGAGAAAAGGCGACTCTGCCGTCCATATTGACCTCCTGTTTTTAAATTGTTTATATTATATGTCCTCCATACTTTCGGGTCAAGCAAAGCACAAAAAAACAGACCGGCTTTCACGCCTGTTCTGCTTGGTAAAACTCGCTCTACTGATTGTTAAATACAAATTCGATCAATTGGCCCTCGGTGAGCCCTCCTTCAAGAGGAAGGTCGGCTGTCAGTTCGGATACCAGATCTATTATATCTTCAGTAATTACAAACGATATTGAATCCGTCATCCCGTCGCTTACAATGTTAGAGTCAAAACCATATTCTACGATCATGTTTTCCAGCGCAGCCCTTATATCGGCTGCAAGGTCATCGGGAACATACACGATATAGTCTGGTGTTTCGGAGCCCGTTTCGCCCGCAACTTTGGGCACTCCCTGAGTCTGGGCATCAATCATTCCCTCAGATTCCATCACTGTATAGTCGGTTGCCGGTTCTTCGGGGGCAGGAGCTTCAGTTGCAGCCGGCGCCATTTCTTCAGCCGGTGCTTCAGCTGCCGCTGGAGCCATGTCCATTGAATAAGACTCATCCTGCTCCGCCCCATCCGCTGGCGCCGCCATCATGATGTTTTCCTGAACTTCCCCGTTAGCAACGCCTCCCCCTGTATTTGGAAGAACACCGGAAGTCAGTATAACAACCAATGTAATCACGGCCGCCGCTGCCGCAGAAATATAGGCAAAAGGAACAGTACGACGCTTTCTGGCTTTTCGGACAGCCTCTTTCGCAAGCCCTTCGGGCGCTTCCAACCTACCCAGCGCGGCCAGCGCCTTTTTCAGACGCAACGCATTCTCGAGCTCCTTTTTGCATTCTGGGCATGTGTCCGCGTGCGCGTACAATTCCTCCGTCTGCGCGGAACTTAAGACGCCATCAATATACAGCTCGATATTTTCTTTTGCAGTCCGACAGTCCATCCCGCGCACATCCTTAATAAGCACATTTAAAGCGATGGGATGCACTTAGTTCTTTTTTAATTTTCAACACCACCGCTCACACATATGACGCGCAGCTAAACGAATTTGTTCCGTAGCTTTCGCTTCATTTCAAAATTATATTACAAATATTGCGCAGGTACAACAATTATTAAGCCGGTCAACCGCATTTGGAATATCCACACGAACGGCACATCACACAGCCGCTTTCGTGCTCCAGCGGCGAAGCGCATTCGGGGCATTTGCTGCCGCCGCTGACTGATGGCACATCCGCTTCTCCGCCGCGCAGCTCCACCACCCGCTCCAGCACGCGTCCGATGGCATCCGGGCAGGACAGCACCTTAAGGCCCTTTTGCCGCAGCGTGGAATGGCAGCGTATGCCGCGCAGCTGCTCGATGATGCTCTGTACATCCACGCCGGAACGCAGCGCCATCGACACCAGCCGGCTGGTCGCCTCAGACTGCGACGGGCATCCCCCGGCGCGCCCGACGTTGGTGAACACTTCGCATATTCCGTTGCTATCATAGTTGACAGTGACGTACAGGTTGCCGCAGCCGATCTTGATCTTCTGCGTGATACCCTTAGTGATCTCGGGGCGTTCACGTGGGGTCAGTACGCCGTCTTCATTATCGGGCTTGTCCTTGCCGCCCACGGACAACACCTGCCCCTGACGGCTGCCGTCGCGGTATATCGTCACACCCTTGAGCCCGAGGCTGTACGCGAGGTCGTACGCGGCGCGCACATCGTCTTTTGTCGCTGCTTTGGGAAAGTTGACGGTCTTGGACACCGCGTTGTCAGTGTACTCCTGAAAAGCGCTTTGCATACGGATATGGTACTCCGGCGTGATATCATGTGCGGTCACGAACACGCGCGTCACATCTGCGGGTATGCCGTCGATACCGTGCAGCGTGCCCTTTTTGGCGATCTGCTCCATCAACGACCGGCTATAGAAGCCGCGCTCCTTCGCCACCTGCTCAAAGTACGGATGCACCTCGATCAGTCTGTCATTATCCATCACGTTGCGCACGTAGGATATCGCGAACACCGGCTCGATACCGCTCGAAGCCCCGGCGATGATGGAGATCGTGCCCGTGGGCGCTATGGTGGTCACCGTAGCGTTGCGCATCGCCTCAAAGCCTTGCCGCTTGTAGACGCTCTGCTCGAACATCGGGAAGCTGCCCCGCTGTTTACCCAGCTCCGCCGACGCGATTCTGGCGGCACGCTGTATAGCTCCCATCACATCCCGCGCGAGCTGCACGGCCTGCTCCGCATTGTACGGAACGCCCAGCTTATACAACATGTCCGAGAAGCCCATAACGCCGAGGCCGATCTTGCGCATGCTCTTCGTCGTTGTCTCAATGATATCCAGCGGATAGCGGTTGACGTCGATTACGTTGTCCAGAAAATGCACCGCTGTCTTCACCGTCTGCTCGATACCGGCAAAGTCAACCGTACCGTCCTTCACGAACGCGTTTAAGTTGATAGAGCCGAGGTTGCAGCTCTCATACGGCAACAGCGGCTGCTCGCCACACGGGTTGGTGCTCTCGATCTCTCCGGCCGCCGGCACGGGGTTGTCCTTATTGATGCGGTCCAGAAACACGATGCCCGGCTCGCCGTTCTGCCACGCCATATCCACGATGGCGTCGTATATCTTGCGCGCGCGCTCGCTGCCCGCCTTTTTCTTCGTTCTGGGGTCGACCAAATCGTATTTTTTATCCTCGATCACTGCCTGCATAAACTTTTCCGTCAGGCCGACGCTGATGTTGAAGTTTGTCAGCTGCTTCAAATCGCTCTTGCAGTTGATGAACTCCAGTATGTCCGGATGATCCACGCGCAGTATGCCCATGTTGGCCCCGCGTCGCGTACCGCCCTGCTTCACCGCCTCGGTGGATGCATTGAACACTTTCATGAAGCTGACAGGTCCGCTGGCGACTCCGCCCGTCGATTTGACGCTGGCACCCGCCGGACGCAGCCGCGAGAACGAGAAGCCTGTCCCGCCTCCGCTCTTGTGTATCATGGCGGCGTTCTTCAGGCTGTCGAATATGCCCTCCATGCTGTCTTCCACCGGCAGCACAAAGCAGGCGGAGAGCTGCCCCAGCTCGCGGCCCGCGTTCATCAGCGTGGGCGAGTTGGGCATGAACTTCAGGCTATCCATCATGTCGAAGAACTCGTTAGCCGTTTTATGGACATCGCCGCCGTAAGCCAAGTCCACCGCGGCTATCGACGACGCGACACGGCGCAGCATATCCTCCGGGGCTTCACACCCATTATCGTCTTTTTTCAGGTAACGCCTTTCAAGCACAACGCGAGCGTTTTCAGAAATGTTCACAATATCCTCCTGCATACATTATCATGTATATGCAATGGACTGTACCACAATATATAGGAAATATCAAGAATAGTTTGCATTTTACCCGATAAAATTGTCGTATAGGCTGATGAAGGTGTCCATGTTGAAATCCGGCTTTGAGGAATAATATTGAATTTGCCCCTGCTGCTGGTTTTCGCAGAGGGTACCGCTGGTCCTCAGCACGCGCTCCAGCTGGCGCGCGGTGCCGTGCCGCCCGTCAAATACCGGGCAGTCGGTCTGCGTAAACTTGTCGATGTAGCTTTTGATGTGCGCTTCCACAAAGGAGTAATGCGTGCAGCCCAATACCACAGCTCCGATGGGTTGTCCGTCCAGAAACGCCAGACGTTCCGCTAGATAGCTGTGTATGCTCTCTTCGTCTGTCCGTCCTTCCTCTATCAGCTCCACCAAGCCGCCGCAACCCACGCTCAGCACCTCCCCGTGTGCGCCCAGTCGCTCGATCAGCCCGAGGTACCGCGCCTGAGACACCGTGGCGGGTGTCGCCAGCACCAGTACCTTGCCTGCGTTTCTCCCCTCCAGCGCCGGTTTCACGGCGGGTTCCATGCTGATTACGGGGATGTTGTAAGCTTCCCGCATCATGATCACTGCGGCGCTTGTGGCCGTGTTGCACGCCATCACAATGGATTTGACGCCCTTACTATAAAGAAAACTGCATGCATCAAACGTCAGCCGTTTTATCTCGTCCTCAGTTTTGTTTCCATAGGGTGCGTTGAGGTTGTCCCCGTAATAGATGTAGTTTTCCTGCGGCAGCAGGAGGCAGGCTGTTTTGAGCACGCTGATCCCGCCCACGCCGGAATCGAAAAAACCGATTGGTTTGCAGCTGTCAGACATTTTTTCTCCCGTCGGAAATGATAGTTAATTATACTACTTCGACGGGAGCGTTTCAATACCCGCACAATTTCTTATGATACTCGATCTGCTCAGGCAATTTCATGCTACCGCTTGCCGTCTGGCTTGACGCAAATGCGATTAGTTATTACGATATGTGTAAATAATGTCAGTAAAAGGAGATTTCTTTAGTGGAACTCAAAAAGCGGTTTCGCCTTACGCTGGCCGATTACACCGCGTTCAACTTCTTTCATTTGAAGGGTCGTTTAATAGCCCTGCCGATCATATTCATCGTGCTAATGCCCGTTGCAATAATGCTTATTGATCTGGCCAATTACGGCTATGTGGACCCCATGATACTGATAGCCGCGCTGGTTGTCGCGGTGGTATTAGGAGCTGTTGTGACGCTGATCAACATCGTATCCGTGCGGTACAGCGCCAAAAAGCAGTACAAGTCGAGCAAGGCTATGCAGTCGGAAAACGACATCACCATCGATCAGTCGGGCGTGCACGAAACCGGGGAATATGGCAACACTGTGAGCGGTTGGTTCGACATGATCAAAGCCACGGAGTCACCGTCATCGTACAACATATACTTCTCCAGACTGCAGGCCTTTGTCATCCCCAAACGGATTCTCACGCCGGATGAGGAGGAAATTCTTCGAACACTTGTGTACCAGCACCTGCCGCCTGAAAAGGTCAAACTGCGCCGCAAATGATAACTCTGCCGATTGAAGATGCCTACTAATTGCCCAGCTCCAGCACCTGGCTGAGCGCTTTCGCCACGTATTTGGCGGAGTTCATAGCCTGCTCTAGCGTATTGGCGTTATGGCCGATTTCGATGAGCAGGCACATGTCGGACACTTGCTGGTTGTAACGGCCCGTTTTCACGCGTATCGGGCGTGTGAACCCTTTCTTGATGCCCTCCAGTTCGTTCGTCACGGCCAGCGCGAGCTTGTAGTTGGACTCGTAGTTGGGTTTGACGGAATACTTCTCACCCGTGCCGACGACGAACATCACCTTCGCGCACTCCTCACCGTTTATCGTGACGAAATCTTTCTTGCCCGCTTCCTCATCGCCGTAGGCATCGCGGTGCACATCGATGAACACCCTGATAGATGGGTATTCGTCTTTATATTTTTCCATCGTGTTCAGCGATCGGTCGTACGCCGTCTTCAGCGACGGCGGCTCGTGATCGGTTTTGTCGTGCAGCACCGAATAACCGTACCGTTTCAGCTCCTTTTCCAGTTCATCCCCAACAGCAACTATGGACCGCAGCTCATCGGCGGTGCGCCATGCTCCGGCCTCCACGTACTCCTGCCCCGGCACCTGACGGTAGGCCTCTGTCGTGTGTGTATGGTATATCAGTACCTGGGGACCACTCGTGCCGACGTGGAATTCCTTTGGTGCGTCGTCCGCGAACCCCAGTATCTCCATCTTGATATCGTCCGGCAGTACGTCGAAGTATATGTCCGTCGCGGGCCCTTGAGGAGACTCAGCGTGATCGTCCATATAAACTTCTTCGATATCCGTACCGTATATCACCGGCATTTCCTGCGACAGTATCAGCCGCGGATCGATGATGCTCTGCTCAAATATGCCTTCCTCTCCCGACGCATCGATGAGCGCCTTGTCCGGCACGGACGCACCCGCCGACGCAACAGTTTTCGACTGATCGCTTATCCGCGCAACCAGTATGGCCGTCAATGCAAGGCACAGCGCGGTGGCTGTGAGCAGTGCTCCCTTGATCAGCATGGCCGCGCTGCGGTGAGCGGTTGACGGCTCCTTATCCTGCACCGTTTCCGGCTTATCGGTTTCCCTTGTTTTTCTCATCGTTTTGCACTCCTTCAATCAAATCTATGCAATACGATGAGCTTGTATACATTAATGGCGCACTATAGTGGACGGATGTGTAAACTTTAGTGCATGTAACGCCGCGTTTCCTCCAGCGTGAGGTTCTTGTGCAGCGCGATGTTGAGCGCGTCCGCGATGATACGCGCGAGGTCTTGCACCACCTTGTCGATCTCCTTGGGCGTCACGATCAGGTCCGCTCCGTCCACGTCGTTCAGGCCCGCCAGCACCTTCTGAAGCTTGTCGTTCATCCGGAGGTCTATGGGGCCCTGCTTGAGCGCAGTGTCCATCAACTCCTGCGCGATGGTGGAGGCGTACACGACGAGCGGCACACCCACGGCCAGCACCGGCACGCCCAGCGTTTCCTTGTCCAGCGCCTTGCGCTTGTTGCCGATGCCCGCGCCCGGCGCGATGCCGGTATCCGCCACCTGTATCGTGGTACGAACACGCTCCAGCGCACGCGACGCCAGAGAGTCCACCGCTATCACCAGCGACGGCTTCAGGTGGTCTACCACGCCGCTGATGATCTCACCCGTCTCGATGCCGGTGATGCCCAGCACGCCGGGCGCGACTGCGCTGACCACGCCGATGCGTTCGTCTATGTCGTCCGGCGCATACTCGTGCATGTGCCGTGTAACGAACACCGCGTCGCAGACGGCGGGTCCCAGCGCGTCGGGCGTCACCTGCCTGTTGCCCAGCCCCACGACGAGCACGCTGCCGTTCACGGCGTCCCCCGCCATGTTCGTGATCTCATCGGCCAGCGCCTTAGAGCAGCCCTCATCCAGCTCCGCGTCTCCCTGCGCGAGCGTCGGCGCTTCAAGCGTCACGTACGTGCCGCGTTTCTTGCCGACAGCCTTTTCACCCTCCTCAGTTTCCACCGTCACCCGCACGCGCGTGAGGCCAGACATCACTTCGTCGTTCAACACCGAAACGCCAGGTATCTGCCCCGCGTTTTCCACAGCTTCCATGGCCAGATCCGTTCTGATCATGTGTTCCTCCTGCAAATCAATATTGCTGTTAGTATTTGCAGGCTTACAGAAAAATAAAAGGACGGTTTATCCATCCTTTTTTAAGGTCTAAGACCTCGGAGGCTCCACCTCCGAACCTCCGCTCAAGGGACTTGTCCCTTGAGAATCCCATAGGGAAATGCCATTTGGCATTTCCCGTTTATTCATTTATACATACACAGATATACTGTAACAACTTCACTTTAGGCCGCGGCTGCCCGGCTTGACGGCGGGCGTACCTTCTTTGCACAGCGGGCAGTCCTCCGGTGGATAGGAGACGACCTCCATCGACAGCACGGCATGAAACGGCACGCCGAAGTCCACCGTGCCGTTGGAGCGGTCCACGATGCTGCCGACTCCTGCGATCTCACCGCCCAGCTGGCGCACCAGATCGATCACTTCCTTCACGCTGCCGCCCGTTGTCACCACGTCCTCCACCACCAGCACGCGCGCACCCTGCGGCACCGCGAAGCCGCGGCGCAGCATCATCGCACCGTTCTCGCGCTCGGCGAATATATTGGGCACCTTCATCTGCCTCGACACCTCGTACGCAAGTATGATGCCGCCTACGGCAGGCCCGGCCACCAGATCGACGCCGCTTAACTTCTCGGCCAGCTCCTTTGCAAACTTCTCGGCAATGTCCGGGTATTGAAACAACTTCGCGCACTGCATGTAACGGTTGGAATGCCGTCCCGAGGTCAGCAGGAAGTGCCCCTCCAGCATCACGCCCGTCTGCCGGAAAATGTCCAGTATCTCTTCTCTCTTCATGTTTAAACCTCCAGCGCGCCCGTCAGCGCGGTAATATCGTT
>JAEWWC010000255.1 GCA_023396555.1 Bacillota bacterium | reverse complement strand
CTTCCAGCATCAGCCCCCGACTGGGCGTCAGCGGCCAACACAAGAAACTTCATCGATGTGCCCTTCTACGGATTTTTAGGCCCGCCTTCGAAACCGCAGTACCGACTAGAATACTGCACCACCTGTGAATGATTATACACCAAATCGTGCCCGTTGACACATATATACGCAATATTCTTATATTCTTTACAAATTATTCTTTCTATTCTTCATCCGTGCTCGCCGGTTCAATGTCTGAAGCCTTGTTCTGCTCCATGATCTTGCCCTTAATCTCCTCAAACACGTCCTTGTTTTCCTTCAGGAACAGGCGCACGTTGTCCTTGCCCTGCCCGATACGCGTGTCGTTGTAGGAAAACCATGAACCCGACTTCTTGATGATGCCCAGTTGCACGCCGAGGTTCAGCACGCTGCTCTCGGCGGATATGCCCTCGCCGTAGTATATCTCGAACTCGGCGCTCTTGAACGGCGGAGCCACCTTGTTCTTGGCCACCTTGATGCGCGTGCGGTTGCCGATCATCTCGTCGCCGCTCTTGATCGTTTCAATGCGCCGCACGTCCAGCCTGACGGACGCGTAGAACTTGAGCGCACGGCCGCCCGGCGTGGTCTCCGGATTGCCGAACATCACACCCACCTTTTCACGCAGCTGGTTGATGAAAATCGCCACAGTGTTGGACTTGTTGACGATACCCGCCAGCTTGCGCAGCGCCTGAGACATCAGCCGCGCCTGCAGCCCCACGTGAGACTGCCCCATCTCGCCGTCGATCTCCGCCTTGGGCACGAGCGCTGCCACCGAGTCAATGACGATGATGTCGATTGCGCCGCTTCTGACCAGCGCTTCGGTAATGTCCAGTGCCTGCTCGCCCGTGTCCGGCTGCGACACATACAGGTTGTCAGTGTCCACGCCCAGCTTTTTGGCGTAGGAGGGATCCAGCGCGTGCTCCGCGTCCACAAACGCCGCCGCACCGCCCAGCTTCTGCGCCTCGGCCACCATGTGCAGCGCCACCGTGGTTTTACCGGAAGATTCCGGCCCGTATATCTCGATGATGCGACCGCGCGGCACACCGCCTACGCCGAGAGCGATGTCCAGCTCCAGACACCCGGTGGGGATCACGGAAACTGGAACGCTAGCTTTATCTCCCAGCTTCATCACGCTGCCCTTGCCGAACTGCTTTTCTATCTGCATCAGCGCCATCTCCAGCGCCTTTTGCTTTTCTATCGACATAACCCATAACCCTCCTGCAATAATATATCAGATCATACCAGACAGTGATGGCGAAAAAACGGACTCAAAACATGTCGCCCAGCACCGTTTTATTTTTGACAAAGTAATTGACGCACGACCAGACGGACAACACCACGCTCGCCCACACCAGCGCCTCGCCGATCCAGAACAGCCACGCTTCAAAGAAGGTCCGCTCGAACACGCCCTGACGCAGCAGAAGCGCAACAACAGCAACGATCTGCACTACCGTCTTGGCCTTGCCGAGGTTGTCCGCCGCCAGCACCTTGCCGGAAGCCGCCGCTACCAGCCGAAAACCGCTGATGATGAACTCGCGCCCCACCATGATGATGACGAATACGGCGGATATCCAGCCGATCTCAGAAAGCAGTATCAGCGCGCTGCACACCAGGAGCTTGTCCGCAATCGGGTCGGCCAGCTTACCAAAGTTGGTGACCATGTTGTGCTTGCGGGCCAGCTGCCCGTCGAACAGGTCCGTCAGTGCCGCAGCCAGAAACACCAGCGCGGCATAGTAATTCCAATAAGGTATCTTGATATAAAAGAATACGATGAAAATGGGGACCATCACGATCCGCGCGATCGTGAGCTTGTTGGCGATGTTCATTCCACTTCTCCCAGCAGGTCATACTCGGATGCATCCTTGATAAGCACATCATGAAAAGAGCCCGCCGTCAAGTCTTTTTTTGCGGAAATATACGTCACGCCGTCGATTTCCGGAGCCTGCCCCATCGTGCGCCCCACCATCATGCCGGACTCGTCGCGCCCTTCCACGATTACACGCACCGTTTTGCCGATCTGCTCCCGGCAAAGCTGCTCCGATATGCTCTCCTGCAGCGCCATCACCGCTTCGTATCGCTGCTGCTTGACCTCTTCATCCACCTGGCCGTCCAGCTCCGCCGCTCCGGTTCCCTCCTCGGGCGAATACCGGAACACGCCCAAACGGTCGAAGCGCAGCTCGCGCACGCAGTCCATCATCACGTCGAAGTCAGCCTGCGTTTCGCCGGGGAAGCCGACGATCAGCGACGTGCGCAATGTGAACCCGAAGCCACGCAACCGCTTTACCAGCGCCACGGAAGATTCCCGCGTGTTGCGCCGGTTCATGCGCAGAAGTACGGCATCGCTGAAGTGCTGCAGCGGCACGTCGAGGTATTTGCAAACATTATCATGTTTGAGCATCACATCAATGAGTTCATCCGTAATTCCGTCCGGATAGCAGTACATTACGCGCAGCCAGCCGCCGGTCATTATATCCGCTGCCCTATCCACCAGCTCGGGCAGCATGCGTTTGCCCAGGTCTTCACCGTAGCGCGTGGTGTCCTGCGCAATCAGTATCACCTCGGACACGCCCCCCGCTTTGAGGTCGCTGATCTCGGAAAGTATGTTCTCCATCGGGCGGCTCTTCAGCCCGCCGCGTATGAGGGGTATCGCACAGTAACTGCAGCAGTTCTCGCAGCCGTCCGAGATGCGCACGAACGCCATGTGCCCCGGTGTCGTTAGCACGCGTGCGGTCAGGTCCTCGTCCACGCGCTCGCAGCTTACGTAGCGTTTGCCACCTAGCGCAGACTGTATGGCGTCCAGCAGCCGCGTATACGACGACACACCGAGGAACGCATCCACCTCGGGCAACTCCTTGGACAGCTCATCGGCATACCGCTGAGCGAGGCAGCCCGTTACGATCAGGGCGCTACAGCCGCTCTGTTTGTACTGTGCCATCTCCAGTATCGTGTCGATAGATTCCTGCTTGGCGTCGTTGATGAAACCGCAGGTGTTGACGATGATTACGTCCGCGTCCCCCGGATCGTCCACCACCGCCGCGTTGCTGCCCGCCAGCAGCCCCAGCATGTGCTCGGTATCTACCCGGTTTTTCTCGCACCCGAGCGATACCACATGTATCAAAAGGTTATCCATTAATCTCCCCCAGCGCCGAACATCTCTTCAAACCCATCCCATGTGATGAGTACCTGACGCGCCTTGCTGCCCTCGAACGGGCTCACTATTTTACGCTGCTCCATCTCGTCCACCAACCGCGCGGCGCGGGCGTAGCCCACGCGCAGGCGGCGCTGCAGCATCGAGATGGACGCCTGTCCATATTCCAATACGATCTCCACCGCGCGGGGCAGCAGCTCGTCGAACTCGCCGTTCGGCACCTCGTCTTCGCCCGTCATGTTGATACCGGCCACCGCTTCTTCGTCGTAGACGGTCTCCGCCACCGACACAAAGCCGGTCACCGCCTCGATGTCGTCGTCCGACACGAAGCAGCCTTGCAGGCGTATGGGCCGCGGTGCGCCCGTCGGATGATACAGCATGTCGCCGTTGCCAAGCAGCTTTTCAGCGCCGTTCTGATCCAGTATCGTGCGCGAGTCCACGCCCGAATTCACCTTGAACGCGATGCGCGAACTGATATTGGCCTTGATAACGCCCGTGATGACGTTGACGGACGGCCTTTGCGTGGCCACCACCAGATGGATGCCCGCCGCGCGCCCCAGCTGCGCGATACGGCAGATGGAGTCCTCCACCTCGCGCGGGGACGACATCATCAGCTCAGCCAGCTCGTCGATGACCACCACGATGCGCGGGAGCGTCGGTTCCTGCGCGTCCGCCGCCTTATCGTTGAAGTTGGCGATATTGCGCGCACCCTTCTCGGCGAACATCTTGTAGCGCATCGTCATCTCGCTGACCGCCCAGTTGAGCGCGCCCGCTGCCTTCTTGGGTTCCGTGACCACTGGCACGTGCAGATGTGGTATTGCTTTGAATACCGACAGCTCCACCACCTTGGGGTCTATCAGCACTAGCTTCAGCTCATCCGGCGACGCCTTAAACAACAGGCTGGTCAGCATCGAGTTGATGCACACGCTCTTGCCCGCCCCCGTCTCGCCTGCGATCAGTATGTGCGGCATCTTGGTAATGTCAACATAGTAGTTTTTGCCGGCGATATCCTTGCCCAGCGCGAACGTCAGCGGTGATGGGGATTTCTTAAATTCATCGGATTCCAGCAGCGTGCGCAGATGCACGAACGTGACATCCGTGTTGGGCACCTCGATTCCCACAGCCGCCTTGCCGGGTATCGGCGCTTCTATCTTCACCGTCTTGGCCGCGAGGTTCATTGCGATGTCGCTCTCCAGTTCCTTAATGCGCTTGACGCGCACGCCCGGCGCGGGCTTGAGCTCATATCGCGTCACCACCGGTCCTTTGACGATGTGCACCACCTCGGCCTCCACGCCGAAGTTGGCGAGCACCTCTTCCAGCAGGCGGGCGTTCTGCCGCTGCTCCTCCATGCTGTTGGTCTTGTTCTTCTCGGGCGCTTTGGTCAGCATGGATATGGAAGGTATCGTGTACGCCTTTTTGGGCCGGGGAGCCCGGCGAGGCGGCGGCGGAACCTCTTCGTAAGCTTCCGCATCGTCCTCCGGCTCGTAATCCTCGTGACTCTGCATCACAATATCCTCACGATGCTGCGGAGTATGGAGTATCGCCGGCATATCCAGCGGCGAATCTTCATCGCCCGGCATCGGCAGCGCTTCCGCCTTCGCAATCACATCGATGGGTTCATCATCCTCGTCAAAATACGATACCGGCTGCTTCTTGCTGCGACGGAAGCTCCTAGCGTCCAGCAGCTCGGGACCGCCGTCGTCCTCCTCCGCGTATCCTTCGTTTTCACGCAGGTTTTCGATATAAAGGCGGTTCTTCTTACGCTCTACAGCCGTCTCGCGTGCCCGTTCCACGGTACGTTTACCCGCCATCGCCACATTCTGACTCATCTTCTTGAGGGACAGGTTGGTCAGCGCCAGCACGGAGACCAGCAGCATGGTCACAAACAGTATTACGCAGCCAATACTGCCGATCAGCAAGTGCACCGGATAGACCAGCAGGCAGCCCACCGCACCGGACGCCACACTTTTCTCCACGCCCAGCCGGTATGAGTCTGCCACATATGAAAAAAAGCCGTTTTTTAAATCAAGCTGTCCGAGCCATATCGTATGTGTCAGGGACAGTATCGACACCACCAGCAGCACGATCAGCGCAGCCTTGCCCTTGTTCACCTTTTTATTGCGCGCGGCAATCACCAGTATTCCCAGAAGGATAAACAAAAACGGCACGACGTATGTGAACAAACCAAACAGGCCCATCAGCACGTCGCGCAGCGCGCCGCCCAACAGTCCGGTATCCGTATGTATATATACGCACACAAGCAAAAAGATGCCGATCGCAATAATAATGACCCCGGCAACCTCTCCCAGCGGTTTTCTTGGTTGTTGTTTGGGCTTCGGGCTTGTCCTTTTGCCCTGCGGCATATGCTTCACCTCGGTGATCATTATACCATACCGGGGAAAATATACAACCACTCCGGCGTATAGGAAAGGTTAACCTGTCAATCTAATCCTTTTCGGGTGTGTCCTCCGTGATGCCGGCCAGTTCTTTAATCTTGTCGCAGGCGTCCTTGTACGTACCCACCGCGCCGATGATGCCGCAGTCCACCACCTCTTTGCCCACCAGCACCGTGCCGCAGTCGTTAGCGAGCTCGCCCGTCTTCAACATCAGTCGGCGGTATTCCTCCGGTGCGATCTTGGAATGAGCGCATACGAACTCTACGATGCGACGCTGCATCTTCTCGAAGAAGTCATACGTCTGTGGCACACCGATGATCACGCCGCTCATGCGTATGGGGTGGACCGTCATACTCGCCGACGGGGATATGTAAGAACAGTGGGCGGCCACCGCCAGCGTGACGCCGATGCTGTGCCCGCCGCCCAGCACCAGCGATACGCTGGGCTTGCTCATGCCGGCAATCATTTCGGCCAAAGCCAGACCTGCCTCCACGTCTCCGCCCACCGTGTTGATCAGTATGATAAACCCTTTTACATTTGGGTCCTGCTCGATCATCACCAGTTGGGGCAATACATGTTCATACTTCGTCGTTTTGTTCTGCGGCGGCAGGTTTATGTGACCTTCGATCTGTCCGATGATGCTGACAGTCTGTATGGGCGACTGGTTCAATGGTGCGCCAAATTCACGTATCTCCGGCCCTTGTTTGGAGTTGTTCTGTTCCGGATTCGGGTTCTGCGGCTCCGTTGTCTCGTTGTGCGGCATAGCGGCCTCTCTTTAAGCGTTAGTTGATTCTATTATCCGCCCGAAGCCGCTCCGTTATCCCTACCTGGATTCCAGCATTACGGGCTGAATCTGTTTGCCGTCCAGTGCCAGCTGTACCGCTTCAGGTATCATCGCCATGTCCGCCACGATGGACGTGGATTTTTTTTTGCTGTCGTCCTGCCGGTACGGCACAAAATAGACGTAGCGGGTATTGAGCAGCAGCCCCAGATTTTTCGCATTGGCTGCCAGCGCGTCGTTGGTGGATACCGCGATCAGCACAGGCCCTGAGTTACGCAGGTGCGCCTTGGCAGCCAGCACCACCGGCGTATCAGTCACGCCCAGCGCAAGTTTAGCCATGGTATTTCCCGTACAAGGCGCGATGACGATCAGATCAAGCAACTTTTTCGGGCCGATGGGCTCCGCGTGAACCAGATCGTCGATGATATCCTTTCCCGTCATCTCCTTCAGTATCCGTTTAAACTCAACAGCTTTAAAAAACCGTGTATCCAGCTGCGACGCGTTAAACGACAGTATCGGCGTCACATCCGCTCCGGCCTCCACCAGTTGTTCCACCACCGGCAATATTTGATTAAATGTACAAAAAGACCCCGTGATCGCAAATCCGATCCGTTTATCTGCAAGCTCCATTTATGTTTCCTCACTTTCAAATACGCGCAACATGGCCCTCGCCGCCGACACCGGGAAATAACGGCCCGGCAGGCCCGATTCCACGCGTACATTAACCCCCAGCTCCTGCGCCAGTTTTAAATCCATACCGTATGGCGGCGACGCCAGTTCCATCACCGCTGCTCCGGGACGAATGCTTTTCAATTCCTCTTCCCCGAAGACGTGATATGGCACCGTGTTGAATATCACATCCGTTTCGCCCAAAATTCGGCTCAGATGTTTGGTGTGAACGGCGTGCATGCCCTCCGCCTCAACCAGCGTGAGATCGCTGTCCTTGCGCGCAGTGGCCGTTACCTGAGCGCGATGTGCGTTCAGCAGGCGGCACAGGAATTTGGATATCCGACCGTACCCCACGACGACGCATTTTAGATCGCACAGCGCCGTTTCCGATGTCTGCAGCAGTGCGCATATAGCCGCTTGCGTGGTCAGCAGCGCGTTCTTTATCTGATAGGCTTCATTGGCCATCATATCAACATAGCGCACCTGTCTGCCAAACGCCTCCCTCGCATCCGCGTCGTAACCACCCAGTAGATATATGCTTTGCGGAAATCTGTTTACAATATCCTCTAGTGTCAGCCTGTTTGCCGAATATGGTGCTTTTATGCTGCCATCCGGATTGCGGTATGGTACCGGCAGAAATATGTATGCCGGCGATTCCGGTATCTCATCATCAAGCCCCAGTTTATCGAAACCCTGCAGGCTGACCTTGTGGCCTTTGCTTCTCAGCATATCAGCCAGCGCCAGCTGCCGTTTGTCTCCCCCAATGATCAGTATGCTTTGCACCATAGTGCCCCCCTTGATGTATGCATACCGTATAGTATGCGTTAACCTGTTGGCGAGTGATGCCAAACAGCAGCTCAAACAAAAAAGAGGCTTAACGCCTCTTTTTAAGTTAACCGCTTCCTGCCCGATACCTGTGCCTTTTATGGTGCAATACAATACAATGCATGCCTGCACTTATATATGTCGCTTATCCGACCTCATAACCCTTCTTTTCGGACGTGCCGTGCTGGCGCGCGAAGTTTTCCTTGTTCTTGTCCAGATAGCGCTGGTGTAGTTCCTCCGCCGACATCCCCGTTTTCAGGCACATGCTGACGAAAAAGTGCAGTATATCCACCAGCTCATTCTTGACATTGTCCACGTCCACCGGTTTTTCGTTCTTCCACCACTTGAAATTGACCTCGTCGATCAGCTCGGCCAGTTCTGACAGCATGGCGAGCGTTTCACGCTGTATCCAGACCTCCATCGGAATGTCCGCCAGGCCACGCCGCTCCGCCAGCTCGGTGTCAAACATTTGCTGGTACTTGAATATGTTCTCCAGCTTGTCCATTAAACCCCTCCAAAAAAGACTCTATTTCGTTTTTCTTTTCGATTTTTCCCGCAAATACGGCGGACATCTGCGAATAATCGAATATCTCGTCGATCATTGCGTTCACGCGGTCCAACGTGACCGCCTCAATCTTGTTTATCGTGTCCTGTTCGTCGTACACCTCATCCAGAAGCAGCAACGACTTGCCTAGCGAGCTCATTTTTGAGTTTGTCCCTTCCATCGAAAGCACGTAGTTGCCTTGTAGCTGGTCCTTGCCCTGCTTGAAATCCTCCGCACCGATTCTTTCTGTCTTAAGCTTGTCTATCTCCTGCTTCATCAGATGCACCACCGTATCGGCATTGGCCGCTGTGGTGCCCGCATACAGCGAAAACATGCCCGCGTAGCTGTAGGACGACGGATACGAATACACGGAGTACGCCAGCCCCTTCTCCTCACGAATGGACTGGAAAAGGCGTGAACTCATGCCACCGCCCAGTACGTTGTTCAGAACAGCCAGCGCAAATCGGCCGTCGTCGGCAAATGTGCAGCCCGGGAATGCGAGGCACAGGTGCGTCTGCTCTACATCCTTTTCGATGAACAGCGTGCGCGGATTGGGTATGAACCTGCTTTCGCAGTTGTCCTTTTCCTTTTTGCAGCCGCGATTGTAAGTGCCGATATATTTCTCCACGGCATCCAGCATACGCGCTTCCTCAAACTTGCCCGCGACTGCCACCACTACGTTGGCCGGATAGTAGTGCTGGTTGATGTAGTTTACGAGATCGTCCCGCGTGAATGCGGATATGTTTTCGGCGGTGCCGAGTATCGGCTGGGACAGCGTGCTGCCCGCAAAATACAGCTCGGATATCTTCTCGTGTGCCAGTTCCTCCACGTTGTCGTACACCATCGCGATCTCTTCCAGCACGACGCCTTTTTCCTTCTCCAGCTCCTGCGTATCGATCTGCGGGTTGGTAAACAGGTCCGCCAGCACCTCGACGGCGGTCTCCAGCTTGTCCGGCACCACTCGCGCGTGATAGCACGTGCACTCCTTGGACGTAAAGGCGTTCAGCTGCCCGCCTATCTTATCCATATCCACCGCAATTTGCTTAGCGGAACGCTTCTCCGTCCCTTTAAACAGCATATGTTCAATGAAATGTGAGATACCGTTTTCTTTGGGCTGCTCACAGGTTGACCCCGTTTTCACCCAAATGCCGGCCGCAAACGAATTGTAATTCGGCATGCTTTCGGCAATTATTCTGACCCCGTTGTCCAGCGTCTTTATCATGCATGACTCCTTGTCTTTTTTAAAGCATTTCGTCCACCTTCAATATAGTATAACCTTTATCCAGCACAATTTGTACAACTTTTTTGAAATCCTCCTGATCGTTGTCCGCCGCAACGTACAGAAACATATCGCCGCTGATGCGACGGCTCAACACGTCCGTCCAGTTTTGCAGCGTTCTCAGTTTGGTCAGATTGATGGACGGGCAGACCGACTGCATGGTTTCGCCGGTTTCATAGCTCATCACCGTTACACTGTATCCGCCGCCTATGTACATGCCGGTTTCCTGGTTTTCATGCGCCGAGCAAGTGTAATAGCCGACGCCATGTCCGCGCTGCTTCACCTGCTGCATCAGCGCATTATCAACATAACACTGCGAGCAGAAAAAAAACGTACCGTACGCTCCCACACTTTCCAGCGCATCCATATAGGCTTCAACGTCGCTGGACTGATCCACGGCGATCTGGAGCGCTACATTATTAGCACCGGTACGGCCTTTCAGTGCTGGCCCCTGAACGGCCAGCGCATGCGACCCGAATGAGGCCAGCGCCACCAGCCCGATAATCATCATCAGAAGCAGATTGGTTATCACTCTCAGCATATCAGTACCTTTCAAAAATATCACCACCCGTGCATATGTATATTCACCCGTTTTCCGGTTCATTCCCCGGCGATGATGTGCTTTATATATATACGTGCGGCTATGCCGCAAAGATACTGACCGGATTTATAAAAGTGCTATGGTGCGAGCCGTATTAAAAAGCGGTTGCCAGATCCATGGCAGCCGCTCTTCTTTATGTCAACTTGGTTAGCCGCTCTCACTTGTGCGTGAAGCTTTGTATCGCCGGATAATTACGGCGCTGCGAACAAACCATATTACCAGACGGAAGGAGGACAATATGAGTCTCAGTATTAAACCAATGGACAGTTTTCTCGACGGCATGCAGGCATTGGGCAAGGAAGCGCCCGATGTGTTCAGCGCGTTCGAGCACACGGAAAGCTGCGTGTTCACCCCCGGCAGGCTGGATGCCAAAACCAAGCATCTGATCGCCATCGGTATCTGCGCGTGCATCCGCTGCAGGCACTGCGCCGTTCGGCACATCAGCGAGGCGCTCAAAGCGGGCGCCACACGCGAGGAACTGATGGAGGCGGCGACAGTGGCTGTGGCGCTGGGCGGAAGCCCGGCTTTATCGTATGTAGCCACCACGTTCAGGGAAGCATTGGACGAACTCGGCGTCATATAGGGACATTAAGATGCTCTGTAGCTGGCAAAGGTTCGTCAGACGCGCATCGCGCCCAGCGTCTCCCCGATGGGCGCGTTGATGACCAGCTTCGCGCGCCTGTCGTAAGGCGTGGGCGTTTTGTTGATCAGCACCAGCGCGTCGCCCGTGAAATAATTGAGGAGCCCAGCCGCCGGATAAACTGCCAGTGAAGTGCCGCCGACGATCATCATGTCCGCTTCGGATATCGCTTTCACCGCTGCATCCACCACCGCATTGTCAAGGGATTCCTCATACAGCACAACCTCCGGCTTGATGAGCCCGCCGCACTGGCAGCGGGGCACCCCCTCGCTTTGGCGGATATGCTCCATGTCATAGAAGGCGCGGCACTCCCGGCAATAGTTGCGGTGAACGGAGCCGTGCAATTCCAGCACCTTTTTGCTGCCAGCCATCTGGTGCAAACCGTCTATGTTCTGCGTCACCACCGCCGTCAGCTTTCCTGCCTGTTCCAATTCGGCCAGCTTCAGATGTGCCTTATTGGGATGCGCGCCCGTAATGAGTATCTTATTGCGGTAGAACTCGTAGAACTCCTCCGTGTGCGTCACAAAGAAGGTATGGCTCAGTATGGTCTCGGGCGGGTATTTATACTTGAGGCTGTACAGCCCGTCCACGCTGCGAAAATCCGGTATGCCGCTTTCGGTGGATACGCCCGCGCCCCCGAAAAAAACGATGCGGCGGCTCCGGTCCGCCAATTCCTGCAATGTTGCGTTCAAGTAGCCGCCTCCTGTCTGGTTTGCATGTCCTTATATTACCATAATTCAAATCTAAAATCCTTAAGCGCATTAAAAAGGGCCGGCGAACCGGCCCTGCGACGATTTTGCTATGATACCATTTCTTTGCCCATGAATATGAGCGCCATTGCGCCCGGGCCTGTATGGCAGCCGATGACCGGCCCGATGTCCTGAATTCTGACCTCCCTGAATGCAACGCTCTCTTCAATAGCCTGTTTCATTTTTATAGCGGTTTCAATGCTGTCCGCGTGCAGCACATAGGCTGTCTGTTCTTCGGGTTGCTCGACGTTTTCCTGTATGACATTCAGAAAATATTTGAGTATCTTCTTATTGCCCTTCACCTTGTCGGCCGCCACGATCTTCCCTTCCCTGTTGAGTTTCAATATCGGCTTTACATCAAGTATCGTGCCGATAGCCGCCGCCGCGCCGGAAAGCCGTCCGCCTTTTTTCAGATAGTTCAGGTCGTCCACCGAAAACCATGCATGTGCGCGCTGCCGGTTGGCGACCACCCAGTCCCGAACCTCTTCGAGCGACTTGCCCTCCTCTTTGAGCTGCTGCGCGTATATCACCAGTTCACCCGCTCCCATCGAAATGCGAAGCGTATCCACGATCTCGATGCGCGCGTCCGGGTACTCCTCCAACACCATGTTTCTGGCCATCAGGGTCAGGTCATAGTGTCCGGAAAGCGCGGATGAAAAGGAGAGATAAAGAACCTCCTTGTCATCCTTCACGATTTCACGGAAGAAATCAGCAATATCCGCAGGCGGGCGCGTGGATGTGACAGCCTCAGCGCCGTCCCGCAGTTCCTGATAAAACGCCTTGAAATCAGTGTTCCTGCCCAAATCAAACAGCCGTTCTTCACCGTTTACGGTATACGGCATTAAAAAAACCGGAATATTGTGCTCATCCGAATAGGTGAAAGGAATCTCGGTATCCGAGTCGGTGGCGATTACATAATCACGCATGGAATCCCTCCTCATAAAAATACGTATGATGATGACAATAAGACAGTAAATATAGCTGCTTATATATTAACATTCATCCGCATTTTTTACAAGTTGTATAAAGAACGCCGTCCCTTCACGCAGTGATTCAATGCTCAGCCGCTCCCCTGCCGCATGGATTGTTCCCAGGTCTTCGCTCATCGACGCAAACGGCTGAAAACGGTAAACACCGTCCGCAATGCACGCATACCGCCGCGAATCCGTCGCCGCGACCATGAGGTATGGCGATACCACATAGCCGGGAAAAATATCCGCCGCCGTTGCCGCAATTGTTCTGTATGCTTCGCTGCCCACCGGGGACGAGACAGACGGATCATAGCCCTGAATTACCTCGACCTTTATATCGCTTCCCACAACCTTTTTTACGTGGGCCAGCAGCTTCTCCAGCGAATCGTCCGGCGAAATGCGGAAATTGACCACCGCCTCCGCGCGCTCTGCCAGCACGTTGGGTGCGCCGGAACCTTTTAGCATCGTGGGCGCGGCGGTTGTGCGCACCATTGCCGAACCGGTACTGCCTGCACCCAGTCCTTTCAGCAGCAGCGGCTTGGTGATAAAGAGGTTCGCAGTAATCACATTGAGCGGAAATTTCATATATCCGCCTACCGCATCCAGCATCGCTTTCAGCGGCGCGTTCAGCGTGGGCTTCATCCTGTGCTTCTCCAGCGCCAAGATAGCTTTGGCCAGCGTGCCCACAGCCGTCTCCTTGGGCGGCCTTGAAGCGTGCCCGCCAGCCGATTCCGCCACCAGGCGCAAATCAGCGTAACCCTTCTCACAGATGCCGATGGTGGCCACCATCGCATTGATGCCCAGCGACTTGCCGTCCATCACCACGCCGCCCTCATCGATCACGAAGTCCAGTCGCACGTCCTGAGCGTTCAGCCGGTCCACAATGTGCTGTGCACCCAGCGTTCCCATGCTCTCCTCGTCGTGCCCCAGTGCGATGTAGATGTCCCGTTTGGGCGCAAAGCCCTGTTCCAGCAGATACTCGACGCTTTCCATGATACAGGCGAGCTGCCCCTTCATATCGATAGCGCCGCGCCCCCACACATAGCCGTCCGCGATATCTCCGGAGAACGCCTCATGCTCCCATTTGTCTGCTGTTCTCTCGTCCACCGGCACCACGTCCATATGTGCCATCATCAGCCACGGCTTTTGATCCGAATCGGTGCCTTTCCACTTATACAGCAGGCTGTACTCGTTGACAACCTCCTTTTCCAGTGCCGCGTGCAGCAGCGGGTATGTTTTCTCCAGATACTGGTGAAGCCCCAGAAATGCCGCGCGGTCGAAGCTATCCATAGTATTGGCTGTCACCGTTTTATGCTGAATCAAACCGGACAGATGCTCCGCGAGCTTATCCGCGTCCAAGTCCGGCAGCTCCGCCTTTCCGGTCGTTGCTTTGACCGGGCGCTTAAAGACGGTATTGATCGTCATCATCGCGATCAGCAGCGCCAGCAGCCCCAGTATTGCATAGAGAACGATCATGTTATCACCCCTGTATTCGATTCTTCTTGTACATCCACCGCGCGATGAGCACGGCGACTATTGACATCACGGGTATGAATATACCGGCGCTGGCAAACAGCCCGGGTATCAGTATGAACAGCAGCACCATCAGCACAGTGGGTATCACCGCCAGCCTCCAGCTCTTGGAGATGAACACCACACCCAATGCGCCAAACAGCGCGGGAATCACGTAGCCGTTGGACAGGTCGAACACCTCGGTCAGCAACGGGTCGGCGTTGATCCAGTTGGTGATCGGTATGACGAGTACGAGACCCACGATCAGTATCAGCGTGGTCACAATGGACGACACCGCCACCGCGATGGTGGATAGCACTTCGCCTTCTTCCGAAGACGCGTTGACACCCGCCTTGCTCAGCGTCACCTGAGCCGCCGGCACCTTCATGTTGGCAAGGTTGCCCGTAATAAATGCGAGGTATGTTCCGCCGGAACCCACCATGGGAGAATAGTTGAACACTTCGATGAGGCCGATTGCCCAATACATGGGGATAATCGCGACAGCGCCCCTCCAGAACGCGTTCCATTCTGGCGCAACACCATATATCAGGCAGAACAGCAGTGGCACCGCAATCAACAGCAGCAGCGCGGCGGCTGTCCATATCCGCCCGACGCGATGCGTCCGCTCGTCGTATTCGCTCAGCATCAATCTCTGCTCCTTCACCATATCAGGCCACCCCCTTGAACATATTGTGGTAAACAATGGAGAGCAGTATTGCGCCCAGCATCGACACGGGCAGAGCAAAGTTCTCCAGCCACTTCGCCTTCGTCAGCTTGATCAGCGCGCCGAATATGAGCATGAAGACCACGCCTGTACCCAGCGTCAGCAGCTGTGCCTGACCGTTCACCGTCACTGTTGCGTCTGCCAACCCGCCGAAAGCCGCGATGCCTTTGGCGATGAACTGTCCTCCCATCACGGCGATAATTCCCATGAACAGCGCGTCTGTGAGTATTTTGCTCCATTTGGAGTCCTTCTGGCCTACGCTGATCAGTCTGCGCTGATACCATTTGAGCCCGAACAGGTTGAAAAGCGGCCCCGCAACGATGCCGATTGTCATCACCCAGATCACGCTCGCGAATGCCGCCTGCGTGATATCCCCCGGAGCGGCCTCCAGCACCTTGCCCGCCGCGATGGTCTCATAAGACATGGAGCCGATAACCGACAGGCGTATCCAGGACAGCGGTGTACCGATTGTCGCCGCCAGCGCGATCATCGCCAGCACGATAGGCACGGAAGGCACGATGGAAAACGTTCCGCTCGTTATGGCGGCTTCCTTCATCACTTTTGCCGATATGCCCAGCTGCTTCCCTCTGCGCACTGCACGCACAAGAAAACAGACTGACTGAGCCAGCACAAACAGTATCACTAAGACACCCATAATGTACAAATATGCGCCGTTCTTGAAATCCACCTAAACCACTCCCTTACGCGAATATTGTCAGAAACAGACGAAAATGACACGCTCATTATATAACCATCGGATACGGCAAAGCAACCAAAATAAGCCTGCCAAAGCTTTGAGAAGCAATAAAAAACGCGGGGAGCAATTTCCCCGCGTTTTGTGTGGTTCTGTTTTATACGGATTAATACATGCCCGGCATTCCGCCCGGAGCGCCACCCGGCATCGCCGCCGGCTTCTCTTCCGGAATATCCGACACGATGCTCTCGGTGGTGAGCAGTAGCGAGGCGATGGACGCCGCGTTCTGCAGAGCGCTTCTCGTCACCTTGGTCGGATCGATGATGCCCTTGACCACCATGTCGCCGTACTCATTCTTCGCCGCGTCGTAACCGAAGTTGACGTTGTCCTGAGACTTGATCTTGTCAACGATGACGCTGCCCTCAAGGCCGGCGTTGAACGCGATCTGGCGGAGCGGTTCCTCCAGCGCGCGCAGCACAATCTGCATGCCCGTCTTCACGTCGCCCTCGACCGCATCGATCAGCTTCACGATGTCCTTGCTGGAGTGCAGCAGCGCGATGCCGCCGCCCGGCACGATGCCTTCTTCCACAGCCGCGCGGGTCGCCGCCAGCGCGTCTTCGATGCGCATCTTGCTTTCCTTCATCTCTGTCTCGGTCGCCGCGCCCACCTGAATCACAGCCACGCCGCCGGCCAGCTTCGCCAGTCGCTCCTGCAGCTTCTCGCGATCATAGTCGGAGGTCGTCTCTTCGATCTGGGACTTGATGGAGTTGATGCGGGCCTTGATCTCGGACGGATCGCCGGCGCCTTCCACGATGGTGGTATTCTCTTTATCCACCTTGATCTGGCGGGCTTTGCCCAGCATGTCAAGCTTCGCTTCCTTTAGGTCGAGGCCAATCTCTTCGGAGATGACCTGGCCGCCGGTCAATATCGCGATATCCTGCAGCATGGCCTTGCGGCGGTCGCCAAAGCCCGGAGCCTTGACAGCCACGCACGTGAACGTACCGCGCAGCTTGTTGACGATCAATGTCGCCAGTGCTTCGCCTTCAACATCCTCAGCGATGATGACCAGCTTCTTGCCCGTCTGGACGACCTGTTCGAGCACCGGCAGTACTTCCTGTATGTTGGAGATCTTTTTGTCCGTGATGAGGATCAGCGGCTCGTCGAGCACCGCTTCCATCTTATCCGTATCGGTGACCATGTAAGCCGAAGCATAGCCGCGGTCGAACTGCATGCCTTCCACGACCTTGAGGTCGGTAATCATCGTCTTGCTTTCTTCCACGGTGATGACGCCATCGTTACCCACCTTCTCCATCGCTTCCGCGATCAGGCGGCCGATTTCCTCGTCGCCCGCGGAGATGGACGCCACCTGCGCGATCGCAGTGGAACCGGTGATCGGGTTGGAGATGTTTTTGAGGCTATCCACTGTCGCGTCAACCGCTTTTAGGATACCCTTCTTGATGCCCATCGGGTTTGCGCCCGCCGCCACGTTCTTGAGGCCTTCGCGAATGATGGCCTGAGCCAGCAGCGTTGCCGTCGTGGTGCCGTCGCCCGCGATGTCGTTAGTCTTGGTCGCGACTTCCTTAACGAGCTGAGCGCCCATGTTTTCAAACGGGTCTTTGAGTTCGATCTCTTTCGCGATCGTCACACCGTCGTTGGTGATGACGGGAGAACCGAATTTCTTATCCAGAACAACGTTTCTTCCTTTGGGTCCGAGAGTGATTTTAACCGTATCGGCCAGCTGGTTTACGCCCGCTTCCAGCAGACGCCGGGCTTCTTCGCCGTATTTGATCTGTTTCGCCATGTTAATTCCTCCTTACTTCCTTATCCAATAAAATTACTCAACCGTCGCCAGAAGGTCGCTCTGACGCACGATGATGTACTCCGCGCCGTCCACCTTCACTTCGGTGCCCGCGTACTTGGAATAAAGCACCTTGTCGCCGGGCTTCACGGTCATCACGACTTCCTTACCGTCCACGATGCCGCCCGGGCCCACCGCGATGACTTCAGCCGTCTGCGGCTTTTCCTTTGCGCTGCCCGTCAGAACGATACCGCTTTTCGTGGTCTCTTCGCTCTCAAGGCTCTTGATCACGACTCTGTCGCCTAATGGTTTAATGGCCATAATGTATAAACCTCCTTGAAACATGTTTATTTGTTTAAAACCAAGTGATGTCCTTTTGGTTGTTAGCACTCGATTCATTTGAGTGCTAACAGTGTTAATCATAATATATAGAGCAATTCATGGCAAATCCAAATTTTCGCGTTTTGGCGTTAAATTGCACATATATTATGTTTTATTTGAAAATATGGCCTGATTGCTGGAAGTATCTTTATAATTCTCGATCATATCTTCAATACTATATTTTACCTGTGAATGCAGGACTTTTTCCTTCCGATGTTGAATTATATGAAGATAATTTCCGGATCAGGGGTATTGTAATGGACAAATGGGACAAGCGCTTCATGGATCTGACAGAAACCATCGCAAA
>JAEWWC010000175.1 GCA_023396555.1 Bacillota bacterium | reverse complement strand
ATGCGCGAGCGGTCTATGGTCAGCGGCCACGAATCACCGATCACTCTCAGATGCGGCAGTGCCTGTTTGAAAATGGTGGACTTGCCATGCTTGTTGTCGATAATGTGGAACACCAGATTCAAATTGCCGTCACCGATTTCATGCGATACCAGTTCGGCATCCTTCTCAAATAGCCCGGGCACGCCCCGAGCGTATTCCACCGCCTGCTGTTCCGTGAGTGCTCTGTATTCACCCATGATCATACCTCCGATATATCGTCCCCCGGTTTAACCGGTCCTGATTATTTTGTCAGCGCGGTTACCTGCCGCATCCATTCCCCCATCAGCGGGTAGGCCTGCTGGTATTTCTCAGCGTATTCGCTGTATATGCCGTACAGCTCCGCATCCGGCTCAATCTTTTCCACAAACGAGACCATATTGCGGCATGCTGCGGCAATGTCGGGGTAGACGCCTGCCGCCACGGCTGCAAGTATCGCGGAACCCAGGCTCGGCGCTTCCGCCTCCTCCGGTATGTAGATCGGCACATTGCTCACGCTGCTGTGAATATCCATCCACAGCCGGCTCTTCGTGGCTCCGCCGCATACGTAAAGCCCGTTCACCTTGTAGCCGCCTGAGGCAAAAGTCTGCAGTATGTGTTCCGTACCATAAGCGATGCCTTCGAGTATCGCGCGGTATATATGCACCGGCGTATGCTTGAGCGTCAGGCCGTAAATCAGGCCGCGCACCTCGCCGTCCGTAAACGGCGTTCTGTTGCCCTGAAAATAGTCCAGCATCAGCAGACCGTCTGATCCGGGCGGGATGTGAGCCGCCTCTTCGTTGAACAGGTCGTATATCTTCCGGCCTTCCGCGGCAGCCTTTTGTGCGGTATAACCCGCGAGATTCTCCTTGAACCAGTTGACGATGGAGCCGGTGGATATCTGCCCGCCCTCCACCATATAGAGCCCCGGCACGATCGCATCCGGGAAACCGCCGAACATCCCCTTCTGGTGGATCTCCACATCGGTCAGGCCCAGATGCAGATGTGACGATCCGGTGATCAGCGCCATGCTTCCGGGTTCGATCACATTGAGGCCGATCATGCCCACGTAAGCGTCCGCGCCGCCCTGCGCCACCGGAATACCCGGCAGCAGCCCCAGCTCACGCGCAGCTTCGGCGGACAGCGTTCCCTGCAGCGCGCCCATCGGGAGCACTGTCTTCGGGAACTTTTCCAGCACATCGCCAAGGCCGATCTTCTCATATAAAGATACCGGGAATCCGCCGTTGTGGCTGTCATAATACCAACGCGCGGATACGTTATTGAGGCTGGCGGTCAGGTTACCGGTAAGCCGGTGCATCAGCCAGTCGATGCACTCCACAACGTGCTCAGCTTTCTGATAAACCTCCGGCTCATTCTCCTTGACCCAAAGCGCTTTACAGGGCATCCACTCATACGAAACGTTGCCAAAGCCGTTGTACTTCAGCGCGTCGTCGCCGCATTGCGAGATGCGTTTGGCCTGAGCGGCCGCCCGGGCGTCCATCCAAAGTATTGCGGGGCGCAGCGGCTGATAGCTGCTGTCCAGAAAAACCACCGTACAGCTGGTGCAGTCCGCACCGATTCCGGCAATGGCGGACGGCTCTACGCCCGCCGCAGCCAGACATCCCCTAACAGCTTTTCTAAGCGCCCCCCACCATTCCTCTATGCTCTGCTCCGCATATCCCGTTTTGGGAATCGAAAGCGCCACCGGCTGTGAGTCAAACGCCTTCTGCTTGCCTTTGAAGTCAAACAGCGCAGCGCGCACACCGCCGGTACCGAAATCGATTCCCAATACATAGTCCTTATTGATCATAGCCCATCCTCATAATACTTGTACTGCGGCAATGCTTGCAATATCAGCCGTTTACAAAGTCCGCGATGGCTTTCACAAACATGTGCCCGACCGTCGCGCCGGGGTCCGGCCGCCCGATCGTCTTCTCGCGGAAGACCGCCGCCTTGCCGTGCACGGACATCATGCTCTTTGTAGCTTCCAGCCCATCCAGAGCGCCCTTCTCCGCCGCCTTGGCACAGTCCTCAAGGCTCGCGCCCACGCAAGCCGCTGCCGCTTTCGCGGAATAATCGAACGCATCCACAATCGTCTTTTCTCC
The DNA here is from genome assembly GCA_023396555.1 of Bacillota bacterium. Classification (GTDB taxonomy): domain Bacteria; phylum Bacillota; class Clostridia; order Christensenellales; family SZUA-584; genus SZUA-584. Next base: position 5,860 of record JAEWWC010000175.1, on the reverse strand, counting down.
CGGCTGGGCTTTGCCTCGCATGATAAGCGCATCCCGGAATTTCTCCACAAACAGCGCCAACCCTGCGGCGTCGATCTCATCCTTGCCCTTCAGCGCTTTGCCGCCTTCCATCAGTCCGGAGGCCATCAGCGTCCCCATCGTGGACGGCACATGCTGAGACATCAGCATCCCCGCGCGCATCAGCAGCTTGCCCACGTCCGGTTCATCCAGCGCCGCCAGCCCTTCGGCTGTTTTTGTGAAGCCAAGGCTCATCGTGATGCCAAGGTCGCCGTCGCCCACAGCCGCATCCAACTCACATAAGAACTCCTTATTGTCCCGCATCAGCGCACCCAGCTTGTCGAACAGCGCTTTGATGCCGCTTTGATCCAGTTTGGCCATTGTATCACCCTCCGTTATTTCTGTACAAAAAACGGCGTGCTCGCGGGCGCGTCCAGCAGCGGTTTCAGCTCGTCGTCCAGCTTGAGCAGTGATATCGACGCGCCGGCCATTTCCATAGATGTCGCAAACTCGCCGACATATGGGCGATAGATGGAGATGCCTTTCTCCGCCAGCACCTCGTTGACGCGGTTGTAGAGTATGTACAGTTCTTCCTTGGGCGTTGCGCCTAGGCCGTTCACCAGAACAGCCACTTCATCGCCTTTTTCCAGGCCGAGGTCCGCGATGATGGGAGCCAGCAACTCGTCCGTCACACCATCCGCAGTTTTCAGTGCGCCGTTCCAGATGCCCGGCTCGCCGTGAATGCCCATGCCCAGCGCCATCTCGCCCTCGGGAATTTCAAAGTTGGGCTTACCCACCTGAGGCAGAGTGCAGGGTGAGAGCGCCACGCCCATCGTCCTTACATTTCCGTTGGCCTTTTGGGCTACGAGCAGCACTTCATCCAGGCTGGCCAGTTCTGCCGCCTTTGCACCAGCACATTTGTATACGAAGAATATGCCCGCCACACCGCGGCGCTTGTGTTCCTCGCCCTTAGGGGCAGACGCTACGTCGTCGTTGCCCACCAGCGACAGTACGCGGATGTCCTCCATGTCAGCCATCTCCGAAGCCATGTCGAAGTTCATGATGTCTCCGGTATAGTTGCCGTAGATGTACAGCACGCCCGCGCCCGCGTCAATCGCCTTTGTCACCTCAAACATCTGGTTGGCGCTGGGAGACTGGAATACGCCGCCCACAGCACAGCCGTCCAGCAGACCTTCGCCCACATATCCCAGAAACAGCGGCAGATGTCCCGAACCGCCACCCGTGGCGATTCCCACCTTGCCGGGTACTTTTGTTGCCGTTACCAGACAGCGCAGGTCTCCTGCTGTCATCTGAACCATATCCGGATGCGCCGCATAGATGCCACTTAGCATATCGTCAACAAATGAGTCCGGGGTGTTTAACAGCTTTCTCATAATCTTTTCCACTCCTCGTTTTATTTTAATTATTTAGTTCTATCTGTTTTTTGATTCGCTTCTTTTCACCGTACGAGTTCAGCAGGAAATTGGCGATCATGGTCAGCAGCAGCACAGCGCCCCAGATGAAACCGCGCGCGGTAGACGGAAACTGCAGCATTGTAAAGCCCGTAGACAGGAACTGAAGTATCAGCACCGCCAGCACCACGCCAGATATCTTGCCGAAGCCACCCGACGGGTTTACGCCGCCCAGGACCGCGATCAGAATCACCTGCAGCGTGTACGACAGACCGTAGTCAGCCTTGGCCGAATTGGAGCGGGCCATGATGATGAGCCCCGCAATGGCAGCCATCATGCCGCAGAACATATACGTCTTCATGATGACGGATTCGTTCTTGATGCCGGCGAACGAGGACGCGCGCGGGTTCGTGCCCATCATGTACAGCTTCAGGCCGTACGTCGTCTTGTTGAGCGCTACATAGAATATTACCACAAACAAGGCGAAGATGATCAGCGGTATAGGGATCCCCAGCAGCGAATTAATGCCAAGGTTCGTAAACGCCTCCGGAAAACCGAACACCGCGGGGCCACCGGTGATGCCCTTCGCGAGACCGATGAACACCTGCTGCGCGCCCAGCGTCGCGAGTATCGGCGGGATGCCGATCTTTGCGATACTGAAACCGTTCATCAGACCAGCCAGCGCGCCCACAGCCAGCGCTACAATAATCGCCAGCAGCATATATCCGATGGGATTCGCTGTGTCAGCTGGCATCATCTTCGTAAACACCAGGCCGGCTATGATCCCCGCCAGGTTGGCAATGCCGACCAGAGACAGGTCGATACCGCCGGATAACATCGCCAGCATGGTGGCAATAGCCATGATGCCGAACTCAGGGAACGAAAAGCCCATCGAACTGAATGTTTCAGGCGAGAAAAACTCCTTGTTAAGCAGGCTCATCAGCACTGTCACGATAACCAGTATCACGAGCAGGCGAATGAGGTTGTTATCTATCTTATTGGGCGACAGCGCCCGGCCTACCTTCGGCTGAGCTGTCGCATTCTTTGGATTGTTTGACATAAGCCCTAACCTCCTATTTTTCCGCCAGTATCTGTACCCTGCGGCGCATCTTCAAGTTCTGGTAAGCCGTTATGCCCGTCCCGATGATGATCAGCAAGCCCGTCACGAACGTCTGCCACTCGGAGGGGATACCCAGTAATATCAGGTTGTTGTTGACGATCGTCACCAGCAGCACACCCAAGATGGTACCTGTCACCGTGCCGTAACCGCCGGTGATTCGCGTGCCGCCCAGCACGACAGCCGCAATGACCAGCATTTCACGGCCGGACAGGTCGTAAGGGAAGCTGTTGCGCATCAGCGTGGTATGAATCATGCCCGCGATACCCGATATCAAACCCACGAAGCCAAACGCGAAAAATTCGATGCGGCGCACGTTGAAGCCGGCGCGCTGTGCCGCGACACGGTCACCACCCAGGGCATAGATACCGCGCCCCAGCATGGTATACCGCAGCAGCACAAATACGATGATGGCGATGGCGACGGTAAACAGTATCGCGGAAGGTAGCGTAAACAGCACGTCCCCCTGCTTGATTGACACTAGATATTCCTTGGAATAGTTGGTGATGCCGATCGGCATATTCATGTTGGTGATCTGCTTAGAGCCCACAAAAGTGGTCACCGCGCTGAAGTACAGGCTCTGCGTGCCGAGAGTGGCAATAAACGCAGGCAGCTTGAAAAATGAGATGACAGCCGCGTTGAACAGCCCCAGCAGCAGGCCGATGGCTGCGGACATCACAAAAGCGATCCAAATAGGTCCCTCGTAATGCGCGTCCGACAATATCTTGGTGGTGGTATACATCGCAAAAGCGGCAACCGCCGGAAACGATACGTCGATGCCGCCGGTGATGATGATCATCATGGCAGCCAGTGCGAATATGACGGTTGTCGTCATGCTGCGCATCATGTCCACAGCGTTGCCGATGGAGAAGAAGCTGCCGCTCTGATCCAGCGATCCGATGACAAGCGTCAGCACCAGTATCGTCAGCAGCACATAGAATTCATTCTTGCGCACGATTTTTTTAAAGTATCTTTTCATACCCGTAATTCCTCCGTCCGTATCGATCGCTTCATGTCAGCTGGTGAGCTTTTGGGCCAGCAGTTCCTCAGTCAGGGACTTGCCGCCAAATTCACCCACAACACGGCCCTTACGCATGATCAGAATACGGTTGCAGTTATTGAGCACCTCGGGTATGTCGTCCGATATGATCACAATCGCCATACCCGCATCCGAAAGCCTGCGCAATATGTCATGAATATCATTCTTGGAACCGATGTCCACGCCCACTGTCGGCCCGTTCAATATCAGCACCTTGGGCTGCGTGGCCAGCCATTTGGCCAGCACAACGCGCTGCTGATTGCCGCCGGACAGCGTTTGCACCGGGTTTTCAACATTAGCGGTCTTAATCTTAAGGTCGGAAACCCAATGGCTGATAATCTCCTTCATTGTCGGTTTGCTTAGGAACAGAAACTTACCCTTCATACGGTCAATAACGCTGGCCACGGTGTTCCGCGCGATGGATTGTGTCAGGAATAACCCTTCTGTCAAACGGTCTTCCGGTACATATCCAATGCCATGCCTGATTGCCGTTTTGATATTTTTCAAACGCAATTCCTTGCCGCCCATAAAGATCTTGCCGGTATCGATGGTCTCCTTGCCGAACAGCGCCAGCGCCAGCTCGGTGCGTCCCGAACCCAGCAGACCGGTGATCCCTAAAATTTCTCCCGAATGTAGTTCAAACGATATGTCGGCAAAACTACCCTTTTTGCCGATGTTTTCAACCTTCATGACAGGTTGGCTGGAAGTGTTTTTGGCTTCATAATATGTCTCATTGAGTTCGCGCCCCGTCATATAGTAGATGAATTTCGGGCGGTCGAAATTTTTCACATCATCCGAAATCACGTTCTCGCCGTTGCGCAGAATGGTGATTTTTTCGGCCAGTGCGAATACCTCTTCAATTTTGTGACTGACGAACAGTATGGAGATGCCCTGCTTGCGCAGGCCGTCGATGACGGTGAAGAGAGAATCAATTTCCTTTTTTGTGAGCGCCGTGGTCGGTTCATCCATGATAATCAGCTTGGCGTTCTGGAGCAACGCACGCGAAATGGCGATCAGCTGTTTGTCCGCGACGGACAGGTCCGCCACTCTGGCGTCCAGATCTATATCCACGTTGATCATCTCAATGGCCTTTTTGGCCGTATCGTAGACGCTTTTCCAGTTGACCAGCTTTTTGTTTTTGGCGAGAGCAGAGTTGAGCGCGATATTTTCCGCCGCTGTCAGATTGGGAAAGATCGAAAAATCCTGATAGATGATCTGGATACCTTCACGAATGATATCTTTCGGCAAGACTGTGTTATAAGTTTTGCCATTGATCTCGATTTCTCCGTTATCCGGCTTGTACGCCCCTGCGATTATTTTAATCAGCGTTGACTTACCGGACCCGTTTTCGCCGGCCAGACAACATATTTCGCCCTTATTGATGGTCAGGTTTACGTTTTTTAAGGCCTGAACGCCCGCAAAGGCCTTATTTATATTGGTAACTTTGAGAAAAACCTCAGACATACTTCGATTTTCCTTTCTATAGAGGATTAGGTCTTTGTGGCTGGATGCAGTTCTTATTTAAAGTTCGAGGCAGCTGCGCTGACAGATGGCGCAGCTGCCTCTTTAACGTTGAACCACACCGGCATTAGCTTAGAAATTGAAGTCTTTGTAGTTGTCAATGGTCGCAAAATGCCACGCCTGAGCATAGAATACCTTGCCCTCAAGTTTGCACTTCTCGTAGCCCGGCAGGCCTAAGTCCATGCCGTCCACAAACTGATCGTCCTGACCGGCAAGCAGCATCACCAGCATCTTGTTCATCGCATAGCCAGCGTCAGCGGGATCCCAGAAGCCCAGGATGTCCACAGCGCCGCTCTCGATGTACTGTCCGGAAGCGGACACGAGGCCAGCGCCGCCCAGCTGGATCTTGTCAGCCAGACCAGCTTCTTCGACGGCTTTCGCAGCGCCCATGGCGTCGGTCTGCGCACAGCCCTGAATGAAGGAAAGGTTCGGGTACTTCTTGATCAGCTCTTTGGTCAGAGACTCAGCTTTCGCGGCGTCGTCAGCCGTCTCAAGACGGTGCTCGACTTCCTTGAAGCCCGGGTAATCGCCCATGATGGAGTCGCCGCCATCCTGCCATTCCATGTGCGTCTTGGAGGTCAATCCGCCTACGAACGTTGCATATTCGCCTTCCGTGGCGCCGGTCTTCTCGATGAGCAGCTTACGGATCTGAGCGCCGAACTCTTCATTGGCGAACGCTTCGATGTCGTAGTCTATGTTCTGCTGGCTGGAAGCTTCATGGCTCACAACCTTGATGCCGGCATCGCGGGCTTTCTTGAGCACGGGCTCAAGAGC
>JAEWWC010000153.1 GCA_023396555.1 Bacillota bacterium | reverse complement strand
CCGTCTGCGGGTCAAGGTAGTCGCCGCCGCTCCTGCCGTTCACGAACAGGCTAAACAGAAAGTCTACGCCCATGTTAGATGGACAAAGAAAAAACCGGGAGCAATGCTTCCGGCATAGATTACATAGATTTCTCTTTTAAATTAATCTTGGATTAATCGCTCTTTTGCTGTTGATAATAAGCCAATTAACCAATCAACTGGCACTTCTAATTCTTTCTCTTGTGGATACCATTTAATTACGATTTCACCGTCAACATTGCGAATTACTGCAACATCTTTATCGTCACACAGCACCTCAATAATTAAGTTATAATCATCATATGGATCATTTCCAATATCAGCAGTCCAAATACCCATTGTTTTGCTCCTCTCATTTTATATTAATGGTGTGTATTTTTCCAAAAACATTATAAACGTTTTCCCATCTGCGGACCATCTAGCCCCTGTTCCATCCGGCAAACGAACATCAAGCACTTCCCCAAAGGTCTTAGTAGTCCTAATTGTATAAAATGATTGTGGGTTGTTTAGAATTTGCAAGATATATTTTACTCCCTGTTCAGTGTTTTTGACCGCATTCCCAGAGATTTCACCAACAAATGTCCCTGCACGGCTGGGATTACCGGCATGTTTTTGAAAGGCCCTTCCCACCGGTGTCACACCACCTTTGCCTTGTATAGTTGCTGCGATAACCAGATCTTCTTTTGACCCCCACGTATTTATTTTATTCGTACCACCTCCTTGTGCACCATTATACCCAGCATCCCCCTCTCCGTCCATCTTTTTCATTCCTAAACCATATACATCGGCCACCGCCGCTTCCACATCCGTAAACGTATTCGTAGCACCTTTGCTCGACAGATACTCCTGCAGTGTCATCCCCGCTTCCCTTGCCACTTGCACCTCGTCCAGCATGCCGCGGAATCTTGCATTTGCCGCCGCATCCATTGTAACCATTGGATCAAAGGTATATTGCGTCACACCGGGCATGTCGTATATCTTCGACGCTTCTTCAAGAAATACCGCTCCGTTTTTTATCGTCGGGTTCTCAGCGTAGATATAATATGCAGACCGAAAATTCTCAAAGCCGCTTCTTGACACCACGCTCTCAGGTATATTCATGTAATCCATATAAATATCCCCTACAGCGTTGTGCATCTCACCCGTCACCTTCGTACCGCCCAAGGCTTCGTAGAACCGTGCCGCTTCGGGGTCCACGCTGCGCAGCGTTTTCCCCTCGGGTATCTCTATCTTCTTGCCCGTCTGCGGGTCAAGGTAATCGCCGCCGCTCCTGCCGCTCAGGAACAGCGCAAAAACGGCATCCACCGCCATGCCTGCCAGCGCCTGCTTTATATCCACCTCTTGCCCCGAGAGTGCGCCGGCCGCCAGGTTGACGCCGGCGTTGGCTAATGCGGCGGTACCGGCCCCGGCCAGCGATGGCACTACCTTTTGGACCAGCGCCGGCGCCTTTTTGAGGAGTGTGCCGAGCGCGGCGTTTACTTTATTCGCTGCCGCGCCAAATGAAAGCGCGCCTGTTCCGCCCCAGAAAAAGGTCTTGACGATGGTTTCGCCTACGTTGTCTCCTGCGGCCACCGATTGCAGGCCGCCCTGTATCGCCATGGGCGCCGCTCCACTGATGGCATTGAGAGCTGTCCGGCCTGTGACGCCCAGCGCCCTGGCCGCGCCTCCGAAAAGGTTGCCCGTCGCTATCATGGATGGAATGCCGCCTGCAATGCTGCCGAACGTATAGGCATCCGGATTGTTTTGCCTCATCCTCGCGGATTCCTCAGCGAGGCCCGGGTTGTAGAACCGACCTTGTCTGTAATATTCCGTGCCCCCAACCTGGTGCCCTTGCAGCGCCATGTACTTCAAAACCGCCGGATCCGCCTCCGTTTCCTTTTGGAGCTGCGACAAGCCCTGCGAAAAGCTGTCCCGAACCGCGGCCACAAAAGCCGCGTCATTCGACTGGTAAGCGGCCTCTGTCTCCTCCTTCGTGTTTGCGAACAGCTCGGGCGGCGCTTCGGTCCACAGGTCCCTGGCCTCCAGCAATTCATCAGGATAGTGGGTTTCATACCCGGCCTCATCCAGGCCGTCAAACATATCGTGCATTTTCAAAATGACTTCTTCCAGGCTGTTCGATTGGGTCAGCTCGCACATCCTGTCGACAAACAGCCGTTTCGCTGCCGTTCTGTCCGCTTCGTAGTCTCCCGTCACCGTAATGCCCAGATCGTTCTTGTAATAGCGGTAAAGCCTGAGCGCGTCCAGCATCTGCTTGTCCGGCTCATCTTTTGCCGCTTCCCCGGCAATACGTTCGTCCATATCGCTCACCGTGGCTGTTTTCAGATAGTCCAGTTCCTCATCCGTAAAATCTTGATACGCGCCGTTGCCCTGTTTCAATATATCCCGTTTGACCGCGTCGCGGGCGTTGGCGGGCAACTCCTCATACGCCACCGTATCAAGGCCTTTAAGATGTTCGATGATGTCTGCCATGCCAAAGGATTCCAGAATGGCATAATCATCGTCCGTCACTTCATGCTCCCAGAATTTCTTGTACAATATGTTTTCAATAGCCGCGTTGGCATATGTGGCGATATCGTCCGCCCCGCCGATAATGGGAACCCCTTTTTTGCCTGTTGTTAATTTATCTTCATCAAAGATGCGGGAATCATTGACCCAATCAACCGGATTCCATTTGTAATATATCATCCCGTTGTCAGCTTCATAGCCTGTGGCCGCATCGGCTTTTACGCCGTTCTTACCCAGCAGCTCGTCCTGATAAGCGTAACTGCCCAGCCACTCAGCATACTCGTCTGTGATAAGCCCGATTTCCTCATTGCCCGCTTTTTCCGCCTCTGCCTTTGCATACGCTATGCCTTTACCCTTCAGGTCTGTCTGCGTCGG
>JAEWWC010000087.1 GCA_023396555.1 Bacillota bacterium | reverse complement strand
TGCGGGGCACAACCGGCAAACGGCACAAGAACCATTGCCAACACCACTAAAAACATTACTAACTTCTTCATGGTTTCCTCCTTAGTTAATTAAATGTGAAATCAGGATTTACAATTCTTTTCTCACACAAGTGAGCCTTTTAAATTGCCGGACACAACGACCTACTGTTTCCTTTCCAATACCTCATCAGCCGAGAAACCAAAAAAATAAACAAAGATCATCTCTGCCGACATCCTTGTTCACGCAAATAAGATGATAGCACAATCTGCCCAGGAACACAAGCCTTTTTGGTTTTACCCACTAGTCCGTATCTTGAACTTTTCAAAATCGCACTTGCTCTTTTCTTTGGTTTTTCGATGGATAATTGGTAATCGGGATCTAATTAACCGCCCTTGTATTTGACTTGGAACATGAACAGCAAATATGTAACATAACTGACTTTTTTATTTTATACAAACCGCGTAGTTTTTTCAATATGCCAAATTAAAAAATTTTTCAATCTCGGCCAAAAAACTTAATGGACAAAATCAGACAATGGTTTATAGTGTATATAAAGCATAATAGCAACAAATAATTTACCTTATGCAGTCTTTTGAACAAATGTCAGCGCATTCGGGACAGAAAAAATGGAAGGCTGGTAGCGAAAAATGGATAAAATTCTATTAAAAAAACTGATCGACATCGCTGCAGGCAGGCTTCCTGCTGATCTTGTTATTACAAACTGCAATGTTATAGATGTTTATAATGCATCGGTCATCAATGGCGACATTGCCATTTGTGAGGGCCTGATAGCCGGTGTCGGCCATTATAAAGGCACTATCGAAATTGATGCCAAGGGCCGGTATGCGGCGCCGGGTTTTATCGACAGCCACATCCACGTTGAATCATCATACGTGAGTCCGGAGGAATTAGGCAGGCTCATCGTCCCCCACGGCACAACGACGATTATTGCCGACCCGCATGAAATCACCAACGTATGCGGCTTATCCGGGCTGGACTATATGATTGAGGCTTCGAAGGGAACCGCTCTGGATATCAAATGGATGCTGCCTTCCTGCGTGCCCGCAACGCCGTTTGAACATTCGGGGGCCGTGGTGGCTGCCGAAGATATGGAGCAAGTCATCGGCCGCGGCGAAATACTGGGTCTCGGAGAGTTTATGAATTTCCCGGGCGTCGTTCAAGCGGACAGCGTCGTGCTGGACAAGCTCGTCGTCGCGATCAACAACAGCAAACCAATCGACGGCCACAGCCCGGGCCTCTCCGGGAATGCGCTGAACGCATACGTTTCCGCCGGTATCGATACTGACCATGAGTGCTCCACCGTTGACGAGATGCGGGACAGGATTTCCCGCGGCATGTATGTATTGATGCGCCAGGGTTCGACATGCCATAACCTGCTGGATCTGCTGAAAGGGGTCACACCGCAAAACAGCCGGCGCTGCCTGCTCTGCTCAGACGACTGTCAGGCAAAAACGATTTTGAGCGTCGGGCATCTGGATAACCACCTGCGCCTTTGTACCGGCGTAGGGATCGATCCCATTACAGCGATACAGATGGCCACCTTGAACGCAGCCGAGTGCTATGGCCTCAAGGACAGGGGCGCTGTCGCGCCGGGGTTAAGGGCGGACATCGTTCTGCTGGATAACCTGTCGGACTTTAATGTCAGTAAAGTATTTATCGCCGGACGGGAGACGGCGTCGGACGGAAAATATCTGTTAAGCGTTACGAAGCACGATATTTCCTCAACAAAAGGAAAGTTTCATATCAAGAATTTTTCCAAAGACAGGCTGAAGCTGCCGTTACAGTCCGACAAGGCGCATGTGATCACGGTGATGAGCGGCGGCGTCGTCACTCGCAAGGAAACGGAAACGGTGACCAAAGATGCAAACGGCTGCTTCGTGTACGACCCGGGCAGGGATATCGTCAAGATCGCCGTAGTCGAACGCCATCACTATACCGGAAACGTTGCTGTTGCACTATTGAAAGGATACGGCATGAAAACGGGCGCTATCGCTCTATCAATAGCCCATGATTCCCATAACATCATTGTCGTCGGCGTGAGCGACAACGAGATGGCTCTCGCCGTGCAAAAACTGATCGAACAGGATGGCGGCATCGTCATCGTTAACCGCGGGCACGTGCTTGAAAGCTTGCCCATGCCCATCGCGGGCCTTATGAGCGATCAGCGCGGCGAATGGGTAGATGAAAAGCTGACGCGTATCCATGAGCTGGCGGTCACCGCGCTTGGCGTCAATCCCGAGCTGGAACCCGTGATGCTGCTTTGTTTCATGTCGCTGCCTGTCATACCGGAAATAAAGCTCACGGACATGGGCCTTTTCGACGTCAACAAGTTTGGTTTCATCTCTGTGGACGCTTGAGCATCAGTCCCCAGACTGCTGACAAAGGTCTAAGACCGTGGAGGCTCGGCCTCCACACTACCGCTCAAGGGATGAGTCCCTTGAGAATCCCACTGAAAATGCCATAAGTATGGCATTTTCATATGTCTTTTCCCACTTTTCTTCAAGAAAAGTGGCGGAGGTCCGGGGGCAGCGCCCCTGGAAATGGGTTTGTCATCAAGCTGAGCCTGATCGTTCAATCAGACCCCCGCAGTATTCTCCATCACATCTTCATGTCAGGTTAAAGCCGCCGGCCGGATCGAACAGGTGCGCCAGCTCGCCCGAAAAGCCGAAGCGGATATCGCCCTTAAGCTGGGAGCCGAATGCCAGCTCCGTGGTGGGAATACGGATCACAGTGTCCTTTCCCTGCAGCGTCACGTGGATGTACGTCTCGCTGCCCATCATCTCGCTCACGTCCACCGCTGCCGTAACACCGCCCTCGGGCACTATGCGGATGTGCTCGGGCCGCACGCCCAATATAATGTCCATGCTCTCCCGTCCTGCCAGCGCTTTGCATATATCGGCGGACAGCACGACCTTATGCCCTTCCAGCTCCACTGCATACGCGTCTCCGCTTCGAACCAGCTTCGCGTTAAAGAAGTTCATCTGCGGCGTGCCGATGAAGCCCGCGACGAACAGGTTAGCCGGATGATGGAACACGTCGCGCGGCGTGCCGATCTGCTGAATGAATCCGTCCTTCATCACCACGATACGGTCGCCCAGCGTCATGGCTTCTGTCTGGTCGTGCGTCACATAGATAAACGTTGTGTTGACGCTCTCCCGCATCTTGATCAGCTCCGCGCGCATCTGGTTGCGCAGCTTCGCGTCCAGATTGGACAGCGGCTCATCCATCAGGAACACCTTGGGCTCGCGCACGATGGCGCGACCGATGGCGACACGCTGGCGCTGTCCGCCCGAGAGCGCCTTGGGCCTGCGCCGCAGCAGTTCGGTGATGCCGAGTATTGCCGCAGCCTCCTTCACCTTCCTGTCGATCTCCGCCTTGGGCGTCTTGCGCAGCTTCAGCGCGAAGGCCATGTTATCATATACGGTCATGTGCGGATACAGCGCGTAATTCTGGAACACCATCGCGATGTCGCGATCCTTGGGCGCGACGTTGTTCATCAACACGCCGCCGATATACAGCTCGCCCTCGGTGATTTCCTCCAGCCCCGCCACCATGCGCAGAGTGGTGGACTTGCCGCAGCCCGACGGCCCGACCAGCACGACGAACTCCTTATCGGCGATCTCAAGGTCGAACTGCTGCACCGCGACAACGCCCTTGTCCGTGATCTGAAGGTTAACCTTCTCTTCCGGCTCCGCCTTGTCCCGGCGGTTTTTTCTTTCGCGCTCCCCGCTGACCGGATATATCTTTTTGATATTTTTTAAAAGTACGTCAGCCATAATCTGCCGGCTTTGTCCCGGACATCAATTCAAGATATCCCGGCAGCCGTACCTCCTTACATTATGCATATATGTTTTACGAAAAAGGGCATTGTCCCCGGCGTCAGTGCAGCCGGTTACGGTATTCGTTGGCGCTCACGCCCTCCGTCTTCTTGAAAACGCGGGAGAAGTGCCCGATGTCCGCATATCCCACACGCTCACAGATGTCACTGATCTTGAGGCTCGGGTCCTCCAGCAGCTTCTTGGCTGCCCGCATGCGCGCCGCGTTCAGCAAATCGTAGAAGCTCCTGTCCGTGTGCTTGTTGAGCAGCTTGGAGAGGTGCCACTGCGATACGTAGCAATGATCAGCGATCTCCTGCAGTGTAAATTTCTCTGCGTGGTGCTCTTCGATGAAGCTGAGCGCCTGCCGCACGATGAAGCTATTGGCGCAACGCTGCTCATCCACGAGCACCGTCTCCTGCCGGGCATTGTCCGCCGCTTTCTCCAGATTGGCCAGCATCGTCCGCATCGCCTCGCTGATCTCGTCCATGCGCGACGGCTTCAGCAGCAGCCGGGTCACCCCCAGCCGGATCGCCTCCTGCGCGTACTCGAAATCGCGGTATCCGGTGAGCACCGTGATCTGCATATCGGGGAACTCGCTGCGCAGTCCGGCCAGCATCGTCATGCCGTCGGTATCGGGCATCTTGATATCGGTGAATATGATATCGGGTGCGTGCGCGCGTATTGCCGCCGAGCCGCCCGCCGCGCTGAACGCGGTGTCCACCACCTCACAGCCGTAACCCTGCCAGTCCACAACCTTTTTCAGGCCCTCCACGATGATCGCTTCGTCGTCTATGAGTACAACCTTATACATAACGCCTCCGGATCGTAGTTTTCGGGTCGCCCCATGTATAGATTAACCCTTTATCGCGCCCACCGTAAGCCCTTTGATTATATTTTTTTGCAGCAGCACGTAGACGACGAGCACCGGCACCACCACGAGCACCACCGAAGCGGCCATCAAGCCGTAGTTAACGCCCGCCTGCGAGCTGATCTCGTTGAGCAGCAGCGTGATCGTGCGCTCGTCGGGGTACCGCAGGAAGAACATCTGCGTAAACAGGTCGTTGTACGACCACAGGAACGAGAATATCGCCACCGTCGCAAACGAGGGCCGCGCCACGGGCATGATGATCTTGAAATAGATGCCCACCGGCCCGCAGCCGTCAATATAGGCGGATTCCTCCAGCTCCACGGGTATGGAGCGTATGAAGCCCATCAGCACGATGGTCGAGAACGACAGGTTCCCCGCGATCTGCGGCAATATCACCGATAGTACGGACAGCCAGCGGTCGCCCGTGCTCGCGATGCCCCACATCGCTTCCATGCGAAACACCGGTATGATGGTGGAGAACACCGGAAACATCATGCTCGCGATCACCAGACCGTAGACGATTTTCTTGCCGCGGAAGTTGTAGCGCACCAGACCGTAAGCCGCCAATCCCGCCAGCACCACGACGACCACCGTCACCGCCAGCGATATCACGAGGCTGTTGGTGTACGCCTTGAAGAAGTCCGAGCGCTGTGCCGCCACCTGATAATTGTCCAGCGTGAAGTTGGGCTGCCATGGCCACGGTATCGAGAACGAATCCGAGCGTATCTCGCCCTTCACGCGGAACGAGTTGATGATGACCCACAGGAACGGATATACCGTGGTGACGCCCCAGAACGTCAGTATCAGATAGGTGAACAATCGGGAGAGCGAGAACTTTCCCCGGCGCTGGATACGCGCCGCCGATGCTTTTTTATCCATCCGTCTTCCCCTCCCCCTCAATAATCCTTCTGCCGGAACACCTTGTTGGCGACCAGCGCGAATATCACGCCCAGTATCACGATCAGCACCGCGATGGCCGAGGCGTAGTCCACGTCGCCGCGTATGAACGCCTGATCATACATGTATGTGCCCAACAGCCACGACTGGTCCATCGGTATGCCTTCGCCCATCATCACCCACGGCAGGTCGAACACCTTGAGAGCGCCGGTGATGCCCAGCACCAGGCAGGTGCACAGCACGTTGCGCAGCAGCGGCAAAGTGATATACCACGTGCGTTTGAGCCCCTGCGCGCCGTCCAGCTCGGCCGCCTCATACACCTCGGGCGAGATATTGTTCAGCCCGGTCACGATGATGACGAAATAGAAACCCACGTACTGCCACATAACGGGCATCAGCATTGTCGCGAGAAAATGATCTGCGTCCTTCCAGTCGATGTTGCCCGTCGCGCCGAACCAGTTCTGCAGCATCTGGTTGAGCATGCCGCCCTTGAACAGGAATATCAGGTTGAACAGCAGCCCCAGCGCCGTCGCGCTGATCACGATGGGAAAGAAGTAAACCGTCCGGAACAGCTTCGCGCCCACCTTGATCCGGTCCACCAGCAGCGCCAGCAAAAGCGCTATGCCCACCTGGAAAACGATCGTGCAGCCCGTCAGTATCAGCGAGTTCTTGATGGACGTCCACATGCTGGGGTCCTGGAACATCTTTTCGAAGTTCTGATGCCACGGCTCGTTCACACCCTGGGCAGCCGTCCCCAGCCCGGAAATATTAAAGAAGCTGTTGACGATATTCTGCACAAACGGGTAGAACAGGAAAATTATAAGGAATGCAAAGGCCGGTATCAAAAACAACAGGAGCGGCCATTTTTTCTTGTACAGAGGCGAATTCATTTTGCTACCGCCTTTTTTGTAAAATGAAAGGCTACCCGGGGGCAGCCCCTCATTTCACATTTGTTATTGGGAGATCAATGACTAGTTGAGAGCCAGCGCGGAGGCGAGCGCATCCGCAAATGTCTTGCCGCCCGTCACGATGTTCTTGACGTTCCCGAACAGGTCAGCACGCGCCTCGGATGTCAACAGATCCTGCACAGCGCCCACGAGGCTCGTCACGCCGCCGCACATATCGGCTGCCGACTGCTGTATCTCGTTGAGGCCCGAGGGCTTCGCGCCATTCTTGAGCGCCGTGACTTCGGTGGTCACAAATGTGGAAAGTACCTCATCCCTCGTCAGATATTCCACGAACTTCACAGCCGCGTCGCGCTTAGCCGGGTCTTCCCACGCCTGACGGGTGATGTAGTAGCCCATCGAGATGCCGCCGATGATATCGGTTGCTTTTCTCTCGCCCTTGCCGGGTACATAGGCCAGCTTGTAGTCGCCCAGATGATCAGCCGCGTTCTCCACGAAGAAGCCTACCTTCCAGGAGCCGTCGATCAGGAACGCCGCATCGCCGTCCACCATCAGCTGAACCGTCTCAGCGTCAGTCGCCGTCAGCGTGTTCTCGGGCAGGAATCCCTTGTCATAGAGCTGTTTCAGATCGTCAAAGCCCTTGGACCAGATTGCACCGGCGGCATCCGTCGCGGAAGCCGGCACATCCAGATGGTTGGCTGTATTGCCGTTGTTGTATGTGGTAAACTCAAACCAGTAGTGGGGAACTTCCTGCAGCGAAACCGCAACCGGCGTGTAACCCGCATCCTTCACCTTCTGGCAGTCTGTCAGGAACTGATCCCAGGTGTAGTCCGCGCCCGGCACCGCAACGCCCGCCGCTTCCAGCACCTTGGTGTTCACGAACAGGCTTTCCCAGTAGCCTGTGGAAGGAACCGCGTAAACCGTGTCGTCCACAGTCGACGGAACCAGCATGTCTTCCTTCATGTTGCCCGCATAATCCGGATATTCGGCGCGGATCTCTTCCAGAGAGACAACCTTGTCCGCTTCGATGATCGGGTTGGCGTCGGAACCGAGGAAGTAGAACAGCACGTCAGGCTCTGTACCCGTTTCAAAGTCGGCCATAACCTTGGCCTTCCACTCCTCGTTGGAAGTCGCGGAAGCGTCCTGAACCTTGTTGCCCGTCGCCGCTTCATAGCCGGCGATTGCGTTTTCATAGTTGCCGCGGTTGCCGTCGTCGCCGCCGTAAGAGGTCACCACCGTGATCTCGACAGGAGCCTCAGCCGGTTCCTCTGCCGGAGCGCTGACGCTTTCGGTTGCTTCAGCAGGCGCTTCGGTCTGTTCCGGTTCGGGGGCTTTCGCGGTGCAGCCGGCAAAAGCTGCTGCAGCCATCAACAGAACCAGCAGGAATGCAATGGTCTTTTTCATATAGCTTTTCCTCCGAAAAATTTTGAATGGGACAAGCGGGCAATTGATCAGCCCATAAAAGCATTATAGAAGATATGCTGGAGATACACATATACCCGTGGTTGCTGTTTGTTGTTCTTCGTTGCCAACTATTGATCATACTCCACATGCGGTATCACGATACGGGCCAGCACGCGGCGTTCCCCCGCCTGTGCGATGGACAGCTCGCCGTCCTCGCCGTAGAGTATCTTCAGCCGCCGGTTGACGTTGCGAATGCCGATGTATTCGCGGCTGTCGTCACCGCCATCGTTGCCGTCCCAGTCGAGCAGGCGCGATACTTTCCTCTTGTCCGCCTCGGTCATGTGCCCGTCGTTTTCCACTTCGATGACCAGCACGTCCTGCTGTATGCGCGTCCGGATCACGATTTCGCCGCGCTGCTGCAACGCGATGCCGTGGTCGAAAGCGTTCTCGACGATGGGCTGCAGTATCAGGCAGGGCACCAGCGCATTCAGCGTCTCCGGCGCAATCTCCTTGCGTATCGTCAGCCGGTCGCCCAGCCGCTCGGACAGTATGTACAGGTATGCGGCCGCGTACACCAACTCCTGTTTTACGGTGTCCCGCGCCCGCCCGCCGCGCGCCATCGCGGCGTCCAGCATCGTGGACAGCGCCTCGATCATGCGGCACACCTTGGTGTCCTCCGCCATGCGGGCCGCCCACGATATCGCTTCCAGCGTGTTGTTGAGGAAGTGCGGGTTGATCTGGGAGCGCAGTGCGCTGACGCGCGCGTCCTGCAGCGCCAGCTGTTCCTCATTGTTGCGCTCAAACTGGTATTTGAGCTGCGCCGACATGCCGTTGAAGCGCTCCGTCAGATAGCGGAACTCACGGCTGCCCGGCAGCGCCTTAACGGTGTACCCGCGCTCGCCCGACTCCATACGCCCCGCCGCGTGCACCAGCGCGTCCATCGGGTTAGACACATAATGATAGTAAGCCCACAACACCAGCATAAACAGCAGCACGCCGAAAATCGCCATCAGCGGCAGCAGGTTCACAAAATCAGGCAGCTCATCCGTCAGCAGCGCGCTGTCCGAAACCACGCTCAGTCGCAGCTTATGCCCGGACAGCTTCGCGGACTCCCGTATCGTATACAGGCTGCTTTTGGCGTCAAACCAGATGCCGTCCCCGCCTTCCGTCCAGTTGCCGTCCTCGCCCGTCACCACATACGTGTTGTCGTCAATATCCACAGCGGCGCGCTGCACCCACACGATGCTGCGGATGCTCTCATACAATACGTTCTGGTCGCACTCCATCACGATCACAGCGTACGGCTGAAAACGGCTGTCCATGATGTTGCGCACCATGTAGAGCCGGTTCCCTTCATTCAAAAAACGTATCTGCGTGCCCATTTGGGGATATATCTCCAGTACGCGGCTGTGAAAGCTGTTCTGATATTGCTTGAGGCTGTCAATCTCGCGCGAATCGGTGCGGTTGCTGACATAATAGATGGTATCCGGCTCAGCGGTAAAAAACAGCAGCGTGGCGTTGAAGTTGTCGTCGTAGCCGTACTGCTGCAGTAGATATGAGTTCACAGTGCTGTACAGCGCAACGTGATCCTTGTCGTCGAGGTACTGCCTGTAAGCATCGTTGATGGTGTCGTTATATGAGCTTTCGCGCGAGGCCGCCATCGCGCCGCTGATGTTGTCCTGCGTCTGCTGAAAAGCGATGTTTACGCTGGTAGCGATGGTATCGCGCAAGCGGTCCTGCACGTTGTTGTTTAGCGTATAGCTGGAATAGAGCAGTATCGCCGTTATCGGCACCACCCAGCATATCGCCATAATGGCCACCAGGCCCCATTTTAACGAGAAACCGTTCTTGGGAGATTTGCGCAATCCGGCTGCACCTCCGGCAGAATGTGTTGTCGCTGTCATCGCGATTATACCACCTCCGAAGGCCGCTTTTCAATCACGCTGTAAATACGGCGCTGAGCGGCTCATCCGCAAACGCGTCCGCCGCCTCGCGGTCGGCAATCACCGTCACGTCCTGATGCAGCTGCAGCACCGACGCGGGCACCTGCGGCGTCACGTCGCCCGAGAAGGAACGGCGCAATATATCCGCCTTGCTGCGGCCCGACACGAGCAGCACGATGCTGCGCGCGCCCATGATGTTGCCGATGCCCATCGTGACGGCCCTTCCGGGCACCTGCTGCGGGTCCCCGCCGAAAAACCGCGCGTTGGCCAGCCGCGTCCGCTCCGCGATGCTGACGGCGTGCGTCTTGAGCGTAAACGCCGT
>JAEWWC010000286.1 GCA_023396555.1 Bacillota bacterium | reverse complement strand
ACTTCTTGCACACGCGAACCTTGCTCTTGTTATCCAAAAGCTTAAATGCGATGCGCGTGGGCTGGCCGCATTTACCGCAGACAAGCATGACCTTGCTCGCATATATCGGCGCTTCCTGATGCACGATACCGCCCGGCTTACCCTGGCCCTTGGGCTTCTCGTGCTTGGAGACCAGATTAACCTTTTCCACAACAACCCGGCCTTCTTTTGGCTCAGCCACGAGGACTTTGCCCTTCTTTCCTTTGTCCTTGCCGGATATCACAACGACCTTGTCGTCTCTTTTGATATACATTTTCGCCATATCCATCTGCCTCCCTACAGCACTTCGGGAGCCAGAGAGACGATCTTCATGTATTCCTTCTCTCTCAGTTCCCGAGCCACGGGCCCGAATATACGGGTGCCCTTGGGCTGTTTCTGATTATCGATGATCACGGCTGCGTTGTCGTCAAAACGGATATAGGAACCGTCCTTGCGGCGCACTCCGTAAACGCTGCGCACCACAACCGCGCGAACCACATCCTTCTTCTTGACTACGCCGCCCGGCGCAGCCGACTTGACGGACGCGATGATCACGTCGCCAATGTTTGCTGAAACCCTTTTTGAGCCGCCGAGCACCTTGATGCACATTATCTCTTTGGCGCCAGAATTGTCCGCCACTTTCAGGCGTGTCTGGGCTTGTATCATAACTTAACGCCTCCCTTTATACTCGGTGACTACTTCGCGGCCTCAACAACCTCGACCAGTCTCCATCTCTTATCCTTACTCAAGGGGCGCGTCTCGGTGATCAGCACCTTGTCGCCCACCTTGGCCACGTTTTCTTCATCGTGCGCCTTGTACTTCTGCGTGATCTTCACGGTCTTGCCATAAAGCGGATGCTTGGCCTTGCGCTCGATCTTTACCACGATCGTCTTATCCATTTTGTCGCTGACGACGATGCCGACGCGCGACTTGCGGATTCCTCTATCAGACATGAGCACCCTCCTTAGCCTTTCGCAGCGCTTTTAAGTTCGCGCTCTCTTATAATCGTCTTCACTCTGGCGATATCCTTCTTGGTCTTCTGAACCACCATCACGTTTCCAAGCTGCCCTGTGGCATTCTGGAAACGCAGGTTGAACAGTTCCTGTTTCAGATCCTTCAACTGAACCGCCAGCTCATCGTTCGACATTTCATGCAGCTTACTAGCTTTCACCCTGCTCACCACCTGTTTCTGCTACGGCTTCAGCCGATTCTTCTTTCTTCATGACGACCTTGCACTTGATCGGCAGCTTGTGTGCCGCGAGTCTCAGCGCTTCCTTCGCCACTTCTTCGGTCACACCGGCGATTTCAAACATCACGCGGCCCGGCTTCACAACGGCTACCCAGTATTCAGGCGAGCCTTTACCGGAACCCATGCGGGTTTCAGCGGGCTTTTCCGTCACCGGCTTGTGCGGGAAAATCTTGATCCAGACCTGACCGCCTCTTTTGATGTAACGCGTCATCGCGATACGGGCGGCTTCTATCTGATTGCTCTTGATCCATGCCGGCTGCAGCGCGACAAGTCCGTACTGACCGTAAGTGACGGTATTGCCCTTGTTGGCTTTGCCCTTCATCACACCGCGGTGTACTCTTCTTCTCTTAACCCTTTTTGGCATTAACATCTTTGCTGCCTCCTTCCGGCGTCTTGAACTTATCCCGAAGCGGATTGCCCAAAATCTCGCCCTTGTATATCCAGACCTTGCAGCCGATACGGCCGTACGTTGTATGCGCTTCCGCAAATCCGTAATCGATGTCCGCGCGCAGCGTCTGCAGCGGTATCGACCCGTCATGATATTTCTCGCTTCTGGCGATTTCCGCGCCGCCCAGACGACCTGCGCACATGGCCTTGATTCCCAGAGCCCCGCCCTTCATCGCGCGACCGATGCACTGTTTCATGGCGCGGCGGAAGGAAATGCGGCGTTCGAGCTGCGACGCGATGTTCTCAGCAACCAGCTGGGCGTCAATGTCAGGCCTTTTGATTTCAATGATGTTCAGGATCACAGACTTGCCGGTCTGCTTGGACAGCTGGGCCTTGAGAATCTCCACGCCCTGTCCGCCCTTACCGATCACGATACCCGGTTTCGCGGTGTATATGTTGACTGTCAGCTTGTTGGCGGCTCTTTCCGTCTCGATCTTGGAGATACCGGCGGCGTAAAGCTGCTTCTTAAGCTGCTTTCTGATCACATTGTCTTCCTTGATGTTGGCGGCGAAATCACCCTTCTTGGCAAACCAGCGTGCGTTCCAGTCCTTGATCACGCCCACGCGCATCCCGTGAGGATTGACTTTCTGACCCATATTAAGATTCCTCCTTGACAGCATTGCCGAGTATGATAGTGATATGGCTGGTGCGCTTGCGGATGCGCGTCGCGCGTCCCTGTGCTCTTGGCATGAAGCGCCGCAGCGTGGGACCCTGGTCCGCAAAAGCTTCCGCCACGATCAGATCGTCGCGAAGCAGCCCCTTGTTGTTCTCGGCGTTAGCGATGGCGGAATTCAGCACCTTCTCGACGATGGGGCTGGCTGCCTTCGGAGTGCCCTTCAGTATCGCACCGGCTTCCGCAACGGATTTGCCGCGGATCAGGTCGATGACGATCTTGACCTTGCTGGCAGATATCCGGACGTATTTGGCTTTTGCCATCGGCCGCTTATCTTTTAGCTCATGTCGCTTTTCAGCTTTTTCTCTCTGACGAGTTGCCATTTATTCTAATCCTCCCTGGCGTAATCACTACTTGGAGCCGGACTTCTTGTCGCCCGCGTGACCGCGGAACGTTCTCGTCGGCGCAAACTCACCCAGCTTGTGTCCCACCATGTCTTCCGTCATATATACCGGCACAAACTTGCGGCCATCGTGCACAGCCAGCGTGTGTCCCACCATATCCGGGAATATCGTGGACGCTCTGGACCATGTCTTCAGCACCTTCTTTTCGTTTTTCTCGTTCATCTGCTGTACTTTTACCAGCAGCTTTTCGGCAACGTATGGTCCCTTTTTAACCGATCTGCTCATTTTCCACTTCTCCTTAAACGATTTGCCGCGTTACTTGTTCCGGCGACGGACGATATACTTGTCGGAAGCGTTCTTCGTCTTTCTCGTCTTGTAACCGAGCGCCGGCTTGCCCCACGGAGTTACCGGTCCGGGACGACCGATAGGCGATTTGCCTTCGCCGCCGCCGTGCGGATGATCCACCGGGTTCATGACGGAACCACGCACTGTCGGGCGGACACCCATGTGACGCTTGCGGCCCGCTTTACCAATATTGACGTTCTCCTGGTCGATGTTGCCCACCTGACCGATCGTCGCCTTGTTCTTCAGCAGCACCATGCGCACCTCGCCGGAGGGCAGGCGCACCTGAGCGTAATTGCCTTCCTTGGCCATCAGCTGAGCGGAGTTGCCCGCGCTGCGCACCATCTGGCCGCCTTTTCCGGGCTGCAGCTCGATGTTGTGGATCAGCGTGCCCAGCGGGATATCCTTGATGAAAAGCGCGTTGCCCGGCTTGATGTCGGCGCCTTCGCCGGACATCACCGAATCGCCCACCTTGAGGCCATATGGCGCCAGTATGTAGCGCTTCTCGCCGTCCGCGTACTGCAGCAGCGCAATGTGCGCCGTACGGTTCGGATCGTATTCAATCGTGGCAACCTTGGCCGGCACGCCGTCCTTATTGCGCTTGAAGTCGATTATGCGGTATTTTCTCTTCACGCCGCCGCCCTTGTGGCGTACGGTGATGCGGCCAGCGGCATTACGTCCGGCCGTCTTCTTTATGGGTTCCAGCAGCGACTTTTCCGGCGCTGTGCAGGTTATTTCCTCGAAGGCGGAAACCGTCATGCCGCGTCTGCCCGGTGAAGTCGGTTTATATTTCTTAATAGCCATGTTTACCCCTCCCCCTTACTGCGCCAGCGAATCGAAGAACTCGATGGTCTTGGATTCCTTGGTCAGAGTCACAAATGCTTTCTTGGTTTCAGACGTCAGGCCCATATGGGCGCCCTGGCGCTTCATTTTGCCCAGCTGACGCAGCGTATTCACGGTTTTCACCTTCACGCCGAACACCTCTTCCACAGCTTTGCGAATCTGGTGCTTGTTCGCGCGGATATCCACAAGAAACGTATATTTCTTGTTCGCAATATCGTCGTAGCTCTTCTCGGTCAGAACCGGCTTTCTAATAATATCTCTCGCATCCATATCAGGCAAAAACCTCCTCGACCTTTTTAACGGCTTCCTGAGTGATGACCAGCTTGTCGTAGTTCAAAAGATCGTAAACGTTGACGCAATCCGCTGCCAGCGTCTTCACATTCGGGATGTTGCCCGATGCGCGCACCACACTGTCGCTGCCGTCGCCGTAGGTGACGACCAGCGCCTTCTTGGCGTCAAATTTGTTCAGTACGCCTGCCATCAGCTTGGTCTTGGCAGCGTCCAGCTTCAGATCTTCCAACACAATGATATCCCCGTCGGCCACTTTCATGGACAGCGCGCTGCGGATCGCCAGCTGACGGAGCTTCTTGTTCACCTTCTGGGTGTAGTCGCGCGGCTTCATCGCGAACACCACGCCGCCCTTGGTCCAAACCGGGGAACGGGAGGAACCGGCTCTCGCACGGCCCGTGCCCTTCTGCCGCCACGGCTTGATGCCGCCGCCGCGCACTTCCGCGCGGGACAGCACGCTCTGCGTGCCCTGACGTTTGGCTGCCAGCTGGGCTACCACTACCTGATGCATCGCCGCTTCGTTGACTTCCGCGCCGAACACCACGTCATTGAGTTCTATCTGTCCGGCTTCGGTGCCGTCCTTTTTATATAAAGATACTTTGGGCATTCGTTTCACTTCCTTTTCTTAGCTCTGCTTGACAGCCTTCGAGATCGAAAGCAGTCCGCCCTTTGCGCCGGGCACAGCGCCTTTAACTAGCAGCACGTTCTTGTCGAGGTCAATGCCGACCACTTCGATGTTCTGCACCGTCACCGTCTCCGCGCCCATATGTCCCGGCAGCTTCTTGCCTTTGATAACACGGGACGGATCTGCGCATGCGCCGATGCTGCCCGGCTTTCTCTGGTTGCGCGAACCGTGTGTCATGGGCCCTCTGTGCGCATTGTGGCGCTTGATGGTACCCTGGAAACCCTTGCCCTTGGATGTGCCCTGTATGTCGACGATGTCGCCCTTTTCGAACACGTCCACTTTGATCTCCTGGCCCAGAGAATAATCATCCGTGTTGTCCACATGATATTCACGCAGGCTGCGCTTGAACGTAACGCCTGCCTTTTTGAAGTGGCCCTGCAAAGGCTTTGAGACCAGCTTCTCACGGATATCTTCAAATCCCAGCTGAATGGCATTGTAGCCGTCCGTCTGGATCGTCTTTTTCTGCGTCACCACGCACGGGCCCGCCTCAACAACCGTTACCGGAACCACAGTGCCGTTGTCCAGAAAGAGCTGCGTCATACCCAGCTTTCTGCCCAATATCGCTTTCATCTGTCTTCCCCCCCTAGAGCTTAATTTCTATGTCTACGCCGGAAGGCAGATCCAGCCGCATCAGAGCATCAGTCGTCTTCGATGTGGCTTCGAGTATGTCGATCAGCCTCTTGTGCGTCTTGATCTCGAACTGTTCACGAGAATCCTTATACTTGTGCGGTGCACGCAGTATCGTCACAACTTCCTTCTGTGTGGGCAGCGGGATGGGTCCCGATACCTTGGCACCTGTACGCTTGGCGGTATCCACGATTTTGCTGGCCGACTGGTCGATCAGGTTGTAATCGTACGCCTTCAATTTGATCCGAATCTTTTGGCTTGCCATATTTTACCCTCCTTACGCTTGCGCCCCATATACACTCAGCCGTGTGTATCATATTTGTTTTCCGCAGCGCTCATGAGAGCACTGCCTATGGAGCGTTGTCCGATCTTGCGGACATTTCTCCTGCGAAAGTTACCCGGATGCGACTTTATCCGGCAACCTCCCGCAAAAGCATCAAAATCCAGCTGCCTAAAATGCGCAGCGTGAAAATTATATATTAACTGTTCTCCAAAAGCAAGAGTTTTTTTGCACTTTTTTTGGCGAATATACATATACCAAAAATTTTTTCTTACCCAGGACTCACAATTTTTTATTTTACCACATCAACTCACGTCACGCAAATTATTAAATGATATTATGGATAAAAATTTTAAACTTAATAAGCGCCCGGGCCAAATGAACCGCGAATAGCTTTTGGCATATTTGCAGATTTGTGTTATAGTATATATTAATAGAAAGTAAAGGCTTGGGGAGGCGGAATTTATGATTCTGTTTGAGACAATCAATATTGTGTCCGTCATACTGTTTGCCGTCGGCATGGTGCTGCTTCTGATCGAACTTTTTGTCCCGGGATTCGGTATATTCGGCGGACTCGGTCTGGTGGCGCTTGTGCTGTGCATCGTGTTTCAGGCTAAAACGGCGGTTGAAGCGCTGATCATGCTGCTCGTTATCGCCGCCATCGTCATTGCGCTGTCGCTTATCGCCGCGCGCAGCTTCAAACGAGGCTGGCTTTACCGTTCGTCGTTGGTGCTTAAGGACGCCGAGGAAAAGGAAGCCGGCTATGTCTCCAGCAGTAACTATTCAGAACTGGCCGGCAAAACGGGCAAAAGCATAACGCCGCTTCGGCCCGCAGGCACTGCCGATATCGAAGGCCGCAAAGCGGATGTCGTCACTGAAGGCGAATTCATCCCCGCCCAATCCGAAATTATCGTCCTGCGCGTCGAAGGCAGCCGGATAATCGTCAGACAGTTGGAAGACTAAGGTATAATAATTGAGGTAAATATAATATACAAAGGAGAGATAAAATATGGGAATGGATCTTTGGCTGTTAATCGTCATCATCGTCGCCGCATTTATCTTCATCGTGTTTTTCTTCAGCTTCGTGCCCGTCCGTCTGTGGATCGCGGCACGCGCTTCCGGCGTCAAGCTGAGGATTGTATCGCTCGTTGGCATGCGCCTGCGGAAGATCCCGCCGGCCCGCATCTCTAACCCGCTCATCAAAGCTGTTAAGGCGGGCATTGATGTCAACACCAACATGCTGGAGCAGCATTTTCTTGCCGGCGGCAATGTCGACCGCGTGGTAGATTCTCTGATCGCTGCTCAGAAGGCGGACATCCCGCTGGACTTCAAACGTGCCACCGCCATCGACCTTGCTGGTCGTGACGTGCTGACCGCGGTCAAGATGAGCGTCAACCCCAAGGTGATCGAGACACCCATCGTCGCGGCCATCGCCAAGGATGGCATTGAGCTCAAAGCCAAGGCGCGCGTCACGGTACGCACCAACATCGACCGTCTGGTCGGCGGCGCGGGTGAAGAAACGGTCATCGCGCGCGTAGGTGAAGGCATCGTCACTACCGTCGGCTCAGCTCAGACGCATAAGGAAGTGTTGGAAAACCCGGACCTCATCTCCAAGACGGTGCTCGCAAAGGGTCTGGACGCCGGTACGGCTTTCGAGATACTCTCCATCGACATCGCAGACGTGGACGTGGGCCGCAACATCGGCGCTCAGCTGCAGATCGACCAGGCTCAGGCCGACAAGAAGATTGCCCAGGCCAAGGCGGAGGAACGCCGCGCGATGGCCGTCGCCCAGGAACAGGAGATGCTCGCCACCGTTCAGCAAATGCGCGCCAAGGTCGTTGAAGCCGAGGCGCAGATACCGCTGGCGATGGCGGAAGCCTTCCGCGACGGCAACCTCGGCGTGATGGACTATTATAATATGAAGAATGTGATCGCGGATACGCATATGCGTGACTCCATATCCGAGGCTGCCGGACCCAAAGTGAAGAAGGAAAATCAGGACTGACCGCCATGGAATTTGTACTGATAATCATCGTCATTGTGATTGTTTCCGCCATCTCAGCGGCCATGAAAAAGAAGCCCAAATCCTCCGGCGAGCAAGGCCCTCCGCCGCGCTCCACGATGTCGGACATCCAGCGCGCGTTCATGATGGCCGCCAACTTGCAGGACGACGAGCAGAGCCCGCCTCCGGCGCGCCCCGCTGCGCCCTATGGTCAGCAGCAGTCCGGGCCGTATGCGCCGCCCTACACGCCCCCCCCTACGCCGTATGCGCCGCCAGCCCGGCCATATGTTCAGGCCGAAGCTTCCGCATATGCCGCTCCTTCCGTGACCGAATCGTATTCAGGTCTGGCAGATGATTCGGGCATCAGGCAGATGGCTGCGGAATCGGCAAACCCGTTTGCGGGCGTACAGGTCAGCAAGTATTTCATGAACGAGGAAGACAAGGACCAGATGCCGCAGGTGTCGTCCGCCCGCCGGCAGCAAACTGGTGCCAGCGCGGGCATACCGCTGTTTGAAGACCAGCGCGACATCGTCAAAGCATTTATCTATGCGGAGATACTTCCGCGTCGCAACGGTGCACAGCGGCTCAGGTGAATTCACCCAATAGCTCCAAGCATCAAACATTACAAAGGCTGCGGATCGTCTGACCCGCAGCCTTTTTGTTTAAGTCGGTTGTTTATCAATAGTCCCAGGTAAAGTCCAGCGTTTCCGAATAATGATAGTTCCCGTAAATATCGATAAACATGAAGCCGTACTCATAATCCTCGCCTGCCGGCAGCTCAATGAACTCCAGATAAAGGCCGTCGCTGCCAATTATAATGTCGGTACCGATATAGTAGTCGTCGTAGCTGCCCTCAGTATACAGCGGCCAGTAGATAGGCGTCACCACATCACCCGGCTTTAAGTCTATCGACAGTTTCGAACTGGGCGCGGAATAATCGCCGCTGCTGTAGAATATGCCCATGTACGTGTAGTAACCGCCGCCTTCATTCGAACTATCCCATGTCCACGCGCTCTTCACCACAGCATGCTCACCGTTGTACAGCACGGGTATGTCGTAGATAACATAGTCGTCCGTCTCGTCCATCACATACACCGCCACCGGCTGTCCGTTCAGTCCCGTCCAGCTCCCCTCAAAATCATCATGAATGGTATTGTCGTCATAATTGATGGTGATGTCACTGTCATACCCCATGTCGATCAGCGTCCCGTCGTCCATATACCAGCCCAGCGTGCAGTAGACATAGCACATATATTCCATCTGCTCGTCAGTCAGCTGCACATAATACGACCCCACCTCGCTGTAATCCTGCTGCTCCACGTACTGAAGCGTATCCCCGTAATCGGGTACTTCGCTGAGTACGGTCGCATCGGTGATAACGGACGCAAAGTCGCCGATAAACGCCTTGTACTCGGGGCAGAAATCCAGCTGGTCATAGACCGCCAGGCTATCGCCGAAATACTCCGTGCCAGAGTATGGAAAATAGATGGACAATCCGTAGGAATAAATGCGCTGCGAGCCGCTCACCTCATATGCCACCACGTCCTCAATCGCTGCCATCAGCTCCACCGAATACGCCTGCCCGACGGCCTGCTGCTGGTCGACAAAATCGTACAGATCGATGAGGTCAAAGGATACCTGCCCCGGCTCATCGCCGTATTTTTCAGCCCTCTGGCGCGTCGCGGACAGCGCATCCCGCGCTTCCGGCTGCACGATCGCACCGGACAACCCTTGAGCGTACACGCCGAGTGCCTCCTCGAGCGCGGGCATCTTGGACAGGTCCAACACTGAACAGGTGATCAACCCCTCGGTGGATGTCTCCAGGTATTTGCCGTAGAAGCTGTCTGTCACAGCTTTGCCCAGCGCCATGCCATCCATTCCGGGCGCCGTCGCCAGCGCGGCAAAAAGCTTTTCATAATCCCAGCCGCCGCCCGGCTCCACTTCTTCGGATGCCACCATGTACCGTGCGTAAGATGCCATGACGTCGGCTGTTTCCGCACTGGCCATCAGGCACGCGTCAAAGCCCACCAAATCATACGGCTGCCCATCATATGCGGCTGCCATCGCCGTATCCATCTCGGCGAGCGTCAATCCGTCATAGTTAAAAAGCTCATCCGCCCCAAAGCCCCAGATGCTGCCCCCACCATGGTTCCAGAAAACCAGAGCTTTTTTGTCCGCCGGATAATTCGTCTGCGCGTAACTTAAAAAATCCGCCAGCGTCTCACTCTCGCCGATGCTTTTTGCATCAATCGTTTCCAGCAGCTTAAGGCCTCCGTCCTCGGCCAGCCAGATCTGATTCGCTTCGGCGCTGATCAGATCGTTCTGCCACATCTTCGTGCCGCCGGTGTACACCAGCACGTTGATACTATCTGGCAAATCTACAGAGAGCAGGCTTTGCAGATTGGCCGTCGCCTCGCCGCCCTCGCTCTCCAGGTCTGACCCGTTCATATAGATCGCGATAGTCCAGTTGGGAGAGTCTTCATTCGCCGCAGCCGTCGGCATCGCCGACGGAACATCGGCTGGCTCCGGATCTCCCCAGCGCGCGTCACCATCGGAGAAAAAATCGTCGCCCCGTATCACTTCCGAGCACCCTGAAAAACTGATCATTAGTAGTAATGCAACCAAAAATGCTGCTATTTTTCTACCTGAAACTTTCATTTGATGCTCCTTTTAACGGTATATTGGGATACATTAACCATACCACTAATGTTTTAATATAAACAGGTCTTTCTTTATAAATTTATGCAAAATAAACCTGAAAACAATATTGACAAATATGAAAATTAGTGATAACTTATTAATAACAATTATTAATAATGGAGTACCGTCGTGATTGATACAGAAAAATCGGTCAGAAACACAAAACAGAGAAAGCATATGCTCGATCTACTTCAGTCGACAAAATCTCATCCCAACGCATTCTGGCTGTATGAAAAGATGCGGCCTGTGTTTCCGAATTTGAGTCTCAGCACCGTTTACAGAAATTTAAGCATACTGGAATCGCAGGGGATGGTTCAGCGCGTGGCCTGTGGCGGCACGTTTGAACGGTATGACGCTGATATCAGCATGCACTCTCACTTTTACTGCAAACAGTGCGGCTGCGTCTACGATATCTGCACGGATGAAGCCGAAAAAAAAGCGCTGGATAGTCTCGGCGATAATGCGCATCAGTTGGAAGGCTGCCATATCACCTATTATGGTATCTGTCAGAATTGCAAAATTATCAGTTAACAATATAAATAAGGGAGGATATACTTATGACCAGTTACGGAAGCTATTATTACTGCGAAATCTGCGGACATGTTGTCAGCGTCCTTTATCCGGGTAATCCGTCGCTTGTATGCTGCGGACAGAAGATGAACCTGCTCGAAGCGGGCTCGGTGGATGCCAGCAAGGAAAAACACGTTCCTGTGATCGTGCCCGAAGGCGATTCCACCACCATCAAGGTGGGCAGCGTGCCGCACCCGATGACCGAGGAGCACCACATCGCATTCATCGAGATCGTTCTCAAGAACGGCGAATACGAGCGTGCGCGCCTCAAAGTGGACGGTCCTCCGGAAGCGACCTTCAACGTCAAAGCCGAAGACATCGAGACCGTTTACGAATACTGCAACATTCACGGACTGTGGAAAGCATAAACAGGAAAACCCAATTAAAGCAAAGGAGGATGTGCACATGAAAGACTTAAAGGGTACCAAGACAGAAAAGAACCTTATGGACGCGTTTGCCGGAGAATCAATGGCGCGTAACAAATATACGTTCTTCGCATCCAAAGCGAAATCCGAAGGCTATGTTCAGATTTCCAACTTATTTACAGAAACGGCAGGCAACGAAAAAGAGCATGCCGAGCTGTGGTATAAGCTGTTCTCTCCCCTGGGTGACACGATGGAAAATCTGCTGAATGCTGCGGGCGGAGAAAACTATGAGTGGACTGATATGTATCCCCGCATGGCCAAGGAAGCTCGCGAAGAAGGCTTCAACGAAATCGCGCACATGATGGAAGGCGTCGCAGGCGTCGAGAAGAAGCACGAAGAGCGCTACAAAGCCCTCGCCGAGAACATCAAAAACGGCGTCGTGTTCAAGAGAGACGTTCCCGTCGAGTGGAAGTGCTCCAACTGCGGCCATCGCTTCGTTGGCAAGGAAGCGCCGGAAAAATGCCCTGTTTGCGCCCATGCCAAGGCTTACTTTGAGCTTTATGCCCAGGCTTATTGATTTTAAAACAATACAACATAGTAAAAAGAGGCCGTCTGCGGTCTCTTTTACTTTTTAAGCTATAATTTTATTCACCCTTATTATCCC
>JAEWWC010000284.1 GCA_023396555.1 Bacillota bacterium | reverse complement strand
GTCGAACAGCTTTTTCAAGTCATAACCCGTTTGATCGTGGTAGCTCAGCAGCCCGAGCAGCGCGTATTGAAGTGTCATCCTACCCTCCTATATTAAACAAGTAGAATAATATAGTACAAGTAGAGTAATGTCAATAAGGCACAGCAAAAAGCGGCCTACTTGAGCCGCTTCGGAGAGTCAAAATGTCATTCCGATGAAGCGTAAGCGACTGAGGAATCCCCCGTCTACAGAGCGCAAAACAGGGGATTCCTCGCGAACTCGGAATGACAGCCGGGGTTTGCTTGCTGCCTGAGACGGCCGATTTTCGCCGCTTTTTTACTATTGCGCTATGACTCCGGTATCACCTTGACGATGTTGTACATGCTGGAGAGCACCACCCAGTTCTGCGGGAAGGACAGCCCCAGTAGCCAGTAGCTGACGCCGCGCAGGTCGTACTCGTTGACCAGCAGCAGCTTGGCGCGCACGCTGCGGGCATCCTCGAACCACACCTCGTGCTGAGCACCGTTGGTATCGTAATACTTGAACGTAGGGGCCTGCGTCTGCTCGTTGTACTCTATCGCCACGCCCTTTTCCGCCGCCAGCCGGATGGCCTGCTGCGGGTCGAGCCGGCGGGCCCAGCGCCCGCGCGGCATATAGGGCAGCGTCCAGTCGTAGCCGTACAGCGGCATACCCATCATGATCTTGCGGCTGGGTATCACCGACACGGCATAACGGATCACGTCTTCCACCAGGTCAACAGGCGCCACAGCATATGGAGGCCCGCCCGACCAGCCCCATTCATACGTCATGATGACCACAAAGTCGACGATCTCGCCGTGCGCCCTGTAGTCGTGCGCGCCGTGCCATGAGCCTGTCTGCAAATCCGAGTCCTTGGGTGCGAGCGCCGTGGACACCACGTAGTTCTGTTCGTGCAGCGCGGCGGTAATGCGGCGCAGGAAGTCATTGTATAGCTGGCGGTTTTCGGGTGAAATACGCTCGAAGTCGATGTTGATGCCGTAATAGCCCTTGGTGTTCATCGTACTGAGCACATTGGCGATCAGCTTATCCTGCAGCGACGTGTCCTTAAGTATGCTGTCGACGAGATCGGTATCGAAGTTGCCGGCTGAGAAGTTTGTGATCACGAGCAGCGGTGCGACGCGGAATTCCCGGGCGGTGCGCAGCATGGCGTCATCGTTGATCGGCTTCAGACTCCCGTCCGCCTGCACCTGATAGCTGAACGGGGAGAGGTAGGTGAGATACTCACCAACCTCACGGATAGTCTGCGTCTCCTTCTCAGGCGTGGATGGCTCAATGTAGCCGTTGACCTCAATATACCCATAGTTGTGCGCACGAACCGGTATGCGCAGCGTGGTGCCGGGAGTCACCGCTTCCGGATTGGTGATGCCGTTGAGCGCGACGATATCGCTCACGGTAGTGCCGTAGCGCTGTGCGATGGCCCACAGCGTATCGCCGGGCCGGACGGTATGTACCGTTTGGGCGGTGGGTATAACGAGCGCCTGCCCCACAACCAGATATGGAATGTCGGACAACTCGTTGGCATCGTATATATCGTTGGCGTTCACGCCGAACCTTTGAGCGATGCTGTACAGCGAATCGCCCGGCTGCACGACATATATATCCAAAAAACTCACTTCCTTTATTTTTATTCAGCGGTTTTCCGCTTGTATATTATATGGAAAGCAATCAGGCGGGGTTCTTTGTACCGGGATTCCGGATAATTTTTGGTATAAAAGCTTATCACTTTTTGGGGTGTCTCAATATACTATATTATGCCGTGCCGGAAGGCGGCGCGCCGCGACAGTATTTTTTGAAACTGGAGTAAAGTCAATGGAATTTTCAGCGAGAGAGCTTTTTGCGCGCATGATCAAGTGCGAAGCCGGCGGTGAGGGGTTGGGCGGTATGCAGGCCGTGGCCTCCACCATTATGAACCGGGTGCACGTGTCATACGGAGAATACTTAAGGACGGGACAGGGGGATTTGCGGCGCGTACTGACTCAACCGGGGCAGTTTGACTGCTATATGAGCACAGTAGGCGGCGAGTTCAACCCGCAGACGGTATGGAGCAACCCCCCTGAGCAGATGCACTATGATGTGGCGGACTGGGCGCTTGCCGGAAACGTACACCCCGGTGTTGTAGAAACGCTGTGGTATATGAATCCGTTCACCGCCAGCTGCCCACCCTATTTTCCATACAACAGGACGGGCGTGCAGTTCAACAGAGTCAACCAGCACTGCTTCTTTCAGCCCACAGCCTTGTATGCTGAAACATAAAATTTCCTTATGAAAGGGGGATACCAAATGTTAGTGAGCCAACCGTATAACAATACGGCGGGGCAGGCCGGATGGATGCAAAGCGGAGGCGCACAGAAGACCAGCCCGGCGAAGGATATGAAGATGACGGGCGAGAGCGTGATGCCCTATTCCCGTACGACGCCGAACATATCGTCAGTTCCCAATATGTCGTCGATGCCCAATATGACAACGTCGCCCATGACGGGGGTGTCGCCGATGAGCACAGGTGTATCGCCGATGTCGAACATGGGCGTGTCACCGATGTCTAATGCGGGCGTGTCGCCGATGTCCAACACAGGCGTATCACCGATGTCCAACACAGGCGTATCGCCGATGTCCAAGACGGGCGTATCGCCAATGTCCAAGACGGGCGTATCGCCAATGTCCAACACAGGCGTATCGCCGATGTCCAACACAGGCGTATCGCCGATGCCCAAGACGGGCGTGTCGCCGATGTCCAACATGGGCGTGTCGCCGATGTCCAACACAGGCGTATCACCGATGTCCAACATGGGTGTGTCGCCGATATCCAACACAGGCGTATCGCCGATGTCGAACATGGGCGTATCGCCGATGTCGAACACGGGTGTATCGCCGATGTCCAACATGGACGTGTCGCCGATGTCCAAGACGGGCGTGTCGCCGATGTCCAAGACGGGCGTGTCGCCTGCCGCCAAAAACGGCGGTCCCATGATGGATGTGGCGGGAGCTTCCACTTTGCCAGGCATGCCTTCCAGACCCGGCGCGGTGTCGCCGGCAGCATTGGAAACACCGACCACGGTCGAGAGCCCGTATTTCACCGCCGGTTTCTTGAGAAACTTCCTGGGCAAGAACATGCGCGTCGAATTCCTGATCGGCACGACGGGCCCGCTGGTGGACAGAATCGGGGTGCTGGTGGAGGTGGGCGCAAGCTACATTGTGCTGCGGCCATACCTGACTGACGACCTGTTGATGTGCGACCTGTTTTCGATCAAATTTGTGACGATTTACGGGTAAGCGAGACTGAATTCAAGAACATAACATTAGGCGCGGCCCTGCATGGCTTGCGCCTTTTTTGTAATTCCGGATAACACCGTTGCCACTTCTTTATTTTGCTAGTCCTTCTAAAATACATGCAATATATTGATATTGTTTTTATTTTAATATACAAAATGTTGTGGTATCATATTGACAATGAGAGAAAACGGAAATATAATGGCTACACAACTAACGCGAATAATTATGAAGAAGGTGCAGCAATGGCAACACAGATCAAAAAAAGAAACGGCGTAGTCGTCACATTCGACTTCATAAAAATCAGAAATGCGATCCGGAAAGCGAATCAGGCGGTACTGGATGAAGCTATGGATGAAAACGTGCTGGACCTGCTCACAGCCAGGGTGGCCGGCCGTTTCGGCGCAGGCGTTATTCCCACCGTTGAAGAAATTCAGGATATGGTGGAAGAAAACCTGATCGGCGCGGGCTTTGCGAAGACAGCCAAGGCATATATACTTTACCGGGCTGAACATGCTAAGATTCGCCAGGCTGAAAGCGATCTGATGGACATTTACAAGCAGCTGACATACCGGTCGGCGAAGGATGTGGATTTAAAGCGCGAAAATGCCAACATCGACGCGGACACTGCCATGGGCACCATGCTCAAATATGGCTCGGAGGGCGCAAAGTATTTTGCCAACAACCACGTGCTGCCCAAGGACATCGCCTCAGCGCACATCAACGGCGATATCCATATCCATGATCAGGATTTTTATATGCTGACGGAGACGTGCTGCCAGATCGATCTGCTTAAACTTTTCCATGACGGCTTCTGCACCGGCCATGGGCATCTTCGCGAACCAAACGATATCAGTTCATATACCGCATTGGCCTGCATCGCTATTCAGGCTAATCAGAACGAAATGCATGGCGGACAGAGTGTCCCTAACTTTGACTACAGCATGTCGCCAGGGGTGCAGAAGACTTTCCGCAAATCGTATACCAAAGAGCTCTCCCGATATCTGCAGGCGGTGCATGGCATGGACAAGGCGGATGCCGATTCGTATTGCAAAGAAACCTGCGCCGGGCTGGGCAGCATCTCCATGAGCGGCGCGGAAGCTTACGGCAAAGGGATCGTTCAGACGCTGGCAGACGGGCCGCTGCATTTAAGTTCGGAGGAGGCTGAAAAAGCCCACCGTTTTGCGGTGCGGGGCGCGCTGGACGATACCGACCGCAGAACATATCAGGCAATGGAAGCGCTGATACACAATCTGAACACGATGAACTCGCGCGCGGGCGCACAGGTGCCGTTCAGCTCCATCAACTACGGCACCGATACGACGCCTGAGGGGCGCATGGCAATCAAAAATCTGCTGCTGGCCACCGAAGCGGGCTTGGGTGAGGGGGAGACGCCCATCTTCCCGGTCCAGATATTCAAGGTTAAGGAAGGCGTGAATTACAACCCCGAAGATCCCAACTATGACCTATTCCAGCTGTCCATGCGGGTGAGCGCAAAGCGGCTGTTCCCCAATTTCAGCTTTCTGGATGCGCCGTTCAACCTCCAGTACTATAAGCCGGGCGATTATGACTCGGAGGTGGCGTACATGGGGTGCCGCACGCGCGTCATGGGCAACGTGCACGACAAAGACCGGGAGACGACCTGCGGCCGCGGGAACCTGAGTTTTACTTCCATCAACCTGCCGCGCATCGGCATTGAGGCAAAAAGGGACTTGGATCGGTTCTATGCGTTGCTGGATGAGCGGATGGAGCTTGTGATCCGCCAGCTGCTCCACCGGTTCAAGATACAGTGCTCCAAAAAGGTCTACAATTATCCTTTCCTGATGGGACAGGGCGTATGGATAGACAGTGAAAAGCTGGGTACCCAGGACAGCATCGAAGAGATATTGAAGCATGGGACGCTGAGCATCGGTTTCATCGGGCTGGCGGAATGCCTCAAGGCGCTGGTGGGGCAGCATCACGGCGAAAACGATGAAATCCAGCGGATCGGACTTGAGATCATTACTCGCATGCGGCAGCGCATGGACGAGGAATCGCAGAAGACGGGGCTGAATTTCACGCTGCTGGCAACGCCGGCGGAAGGGCTCTCCGGCCGTTTCGTCAACATCGACAGGCGCAAGTACGGCGCGATCGAAGGCGTGACAGACCGCGAATTCTATACCAACTCATTCCATGTGCCCGTCTATTATTCGCTAAAAGCGCATCAGAAGATTGCGCTGGAAGCGCCCTACCATGCATTGTGCAACGCGGGGCATATCAGCTATGTGGAGCTGGACGGCGACACATCCCGCAATCTGGCTGCGTTTGAAGCGATCATCCGGCGCATGAAGGAGAGCGGCATCGGCTATGGATCGGTGAACCATCCGGTGGACCGCGATCCGGTTTGCGGCTACAACGGCATCATCGACAACGTGTGTCCGGGATGCGGCCGAAGCGAGAAGGAAGGGGAGCCGAAGTTTGAGCGCATCCGTCGTATCACGGGATACCTCGTGGGTACGATTGATCGGTGGAACAACGCCAAGCGTGCGGAAGAAGGGGAGCGGGTCAAGCATGGCCTCTGAGATTAAGGTTTGCGGCACAGAGCCGGAATCCATTGTGGACGGCGAGGGGATACGCTACGTTATATTTGTACAGGGCTGTCCCCATCACTGCCCCGGCTGCCATAACCCGGAATCTCATCCATTTGACGGCGGCGAAGCGAGGAGCGTCGATGTGCTTTTTAAAGAGATTTGCGAAGACCCGCTGCTTGGCGGAGTCACTTTCAGCGGAGGGGAGCCCTTCTGTCAGCCGGAGCCGTTGGCCGAACTGGCTCGGCTGGTGCATGCCAGGGGGCTGGATATAACAACGTACACAGGTTACCGGTATGAAGACCTGCTGGACATGCAGGACCCGGGCATTGCCGCGTTGCTGGCAGAGACGGACGTGCTGATCGATGGGCCGTTTATTCTGGAGGAGAAGGACCTGACCCTTCACTTCAGGGGCAGTCGGAATCAGCGCATTATCCGCTTGGGGGGCAGTGCCGGTTGAGCCATCTGCTTCAGATATTGTTCTCACAAAGGCATAACGGTTTGGAACCGATGCCTTTTTTGTTTACCATTGGGCGCCCAGCCAGTACTTTGTTTTTACAATCTCAATTGTATATATTGACAATTAAGAAATATTCTTTTACGATGGCGAATAGAGTCCAAAGATTTTCAGGTTTTCACCAGATAAATAAAGGGGAATATATTTGAAAAAGTTTATATTTGCTTTTTTTCTTTGTGTGGCAATGATACTTGGCGCCTGCGGAGACAGCGCCCTAAAGGAGCAGGCGGTGGTGCCGTCGCCCATACCGACGGGCAGCGCAATGAACGCGGGCAGCGGGGCAAACCAGACGGAGGCGCCCACCGAACCGGCGAACACACCGGCTGCCACCGAAAGCAGGAGCAGGCTGTATGATCCCAGTATATTTGTCATTGAGGCATCCGGTTCATGGCAGGAAGAGCTTGCCCCTGAGTATTATGCCGATTACGAGTGTGAGATTTATCTGCATAAGATCGATCAGAATGACAATCGCCAAGTGAAGGGAAGCTATGAGGGCGTTTTCTGGATGAATGTCAAACTGGATGCAGCCGGGTTTATGGAAGAGATGCTCGGCGATGTTCCTGTAGATATCAGCTTCGATGCCGGGGGCGAGGCCGTATGTGATAATCTGGTCGTGTTTATAAGCGCGGAGGATGATAAAGCGTGGGTCAACTATACCATCAATGGCGAGGACGGGGAGTCGTTGCCGCTGACGCAGGACACGCCGGTGGCAAAGGGCAGTTTTGTGGCTGTATCCAAGGGCGTATACCTTGAAGCGCATGCGAGCGGCGCTCAAGGCGAAAAGGTTGATTATTCGGACGCCAGTGAGGGTGATCTGTTCGATGTTAATTACATCATCCATGTGCAGCCGGATTCCATGGAGAACGGTACCGAACGCAAGGTGACGCTCAACTTGTCCGGCGAGGGCTGGAGCAAGACGATCGAAGGTGTGATGAGCCGTCTGCCGGGTTACCCCGAGGATGTAGAGAAATACTATAACTCCAGCGAATACCAGAACTCAACAAGACGGCACCTGGAGTGATCTGAGCGGATATGACAGGCCTTCTGAAACAGAGGGTCTGTTTTTTTGTCACACAGATAACAGGGATCAGGGTCGGCGGTCATATAGGCGCGGGACCGGGCATACGCTAAATAGACAAATCTGTTTAGGAGGGCGCAGATGGATAAAAATTCTCAGCAGCCTGCGTATTTCCGGGACCGCCGCAGGTTGAGGAGTCGTGCGCTGTTCGCATTTGCCTGCCTTGACATCGTTCTGGCCGCTCTGATGGGCTCGTTTGGTGTTTCCATACAGACGTTTTCCGAAAGCTATGCGGCGCACAGCGAAACCACCGAATACAGCTGGTACACCATGCCGACCAAGGACGGTTCGCAGCCCGTGCAACAGCCGGAGTTTGTGTTTATCGGGCAGTTCGGGGGCTACTGGATCGGCTCACCGGACGAGAAGGTGATTTATATCACGTTCGATGCGGGGTACGAGAACGGCAACACGCCGCAGATATTGGATGCGCTGAAGAAGCATAACGCGCCTGCCGCGTTCTTTCTGGTGGACCACTACATCAAGACCAACCCGGAGCTCGTCAGGCGCATGGCGGACGAGGGGCATCTGGTGTGCAGCCATTCCACCAGCCATAAGAACATGGCGGCGATGACGGATTTTGAGACATTCAAGGGTGAGATGACGGGTGTTGCGGACAGATACAAGTCGGTAACGGGGCAGGAAATGCCGGGCTACTTCCGCCCGCCGGAAGGCCGTTTCAGCCAGCTGTGCCTGAAGTATGCGCAGCAGATGGGTTACAAGACGATATTCTGGAGCTTCGCGTACAAGGACTGGCTCGTGGACGCGCAGCCGTCTGCTGCAGACGCGATGAACACCATCATCAATCGAACGCATCCCGGTATGGTGGCGCTGCTGCACGCCACGTCAGCCACCAACGGCGCGATCATGGACGATCTGCTGACCAAGTGGGAAGAAATGGGCTACACGTTCGGTTCGTTGGAGGAATTGACGCAAGAGCTGCCCGCGGGATGAGTGAAGTCCCGGCATGTCGGGTGCTGTTGTGAAGGGTTAATATTTATCGGTTATGATTCAAAGAGCGGGTACAAACATGCCCGCTCTTGTGCTATAATAGGAATGAATAGCATTAAGAGTGGAGACAGCATGGAAATAGCTAAACTGCTGGATTGGTATAGAGTGAACAAGAGAGATCTGCCGTGGCGGAAAACCAGCGACGTATATGCGGTGCTGGTGTCGGAGATCATGCTGCAGCAGACCACGGTGGAGACGGTGCTGGGTTACTATGAGCGTTTCCTCATGCGCTTTCCAGATGTCGCCGCGCTGGCTGCGGTAAGCGAGGAGGAGGTCCTGGACGCGTGGAAGGGGCTGGGCTACTACTCGCGGGCGCGGAACCTGCACCGGCTGGCGAAGCAGGTGGCAGCAGCGGGCGGCGTGTTTCCCGAAACACTGGAAGGGTGGCGCGGGCTCCCCGGCGTAGGGCCGTACATTGCGGGGGCGGTGGCCAGCATCGCGCTGGGGCTGCCGCACGCGGCGGTGGACGGCAATGTGCTGCGCGTGTTCTCGCGGGTAGACGGCATCACAGATGACATCATGTTGCCGCAAACGAAGAAGCGGGTAGAAGCACGCGTGCAGGCGCTAATGCCGCGGGATGCCACCAGTGATTTTACACAGGCACTGATGGAGCTGGGTGCGCTGATATGCCGGCCCGCCTTGCCGGACTGTGCGGCCTGTCCGGTGGCGGACGGCTGTGTGGCGTGCGAAAGGGGCATTGTGGATGACCTACCGGTGAAAAAGCCCAAGGAGAAGCAGCAGGTGGTGAACATGTGGGTGGCGGTGGCGGTGACGCCGGATGCAGTGCTGCTGGAACACCGGAGGGACGATACACTGCTGGCGCGCATGTGGGGACTGCCGAATGTCGAAAAGCAGGGGGACAGGCCCGCTGAAGAGCTGCTGGCGGAGAAATACGGTATCCGGTTGACGGGTGGCCAACTGTCGGGTCACGCGGTGCACGTGTTCACGCACCGGCGCTGGGAGATGGATATCGTACAGTTTTCGCCGGAGGCGGAAATCTTCGTGAGCGGCGCATTGGAATGGGTGAACTGGGAACAATTTGAGAAAAAGCCGGTGCCCACGGCATTTATGAAAGCGCTGCGTGGCACGGAAGGAGGATAGATTATGAACGAAAAAACAGCCATATTTGCGGGCGGATGCTTCTGGTGCATGGAGCCGCCCTACGCCAAGCTGGAAGGTGTGAAAAAGGTGGAGCCGGGTTACACCGGCGGCAGGCGGGAGAACCCGACATACGAGCAGGTTTGCAGCGGCGCGACCGGGCATTACGAGGCGGTACGAATAACGTACGACGCAGACGCCGTGTCCTTCGACCAGCTTCTGGACGTGTTCTGGCGGCAGATCGACCCCGCGGACGCGGGCGGGCAGTTCGCGGACAGGGGCTCGCAGTATAAGACGGCGATATTCTATGCGGATGATGAGCAACGCGCGGCGGCGGAAGACTCCAAAAAGCGCGTGG
>JAEWWC010000283.1 GCA_023396555.1 Bacillota bacterium | reverse complement strand
CGCCGTACGTACACGTTGCCCCTTGGCTGAGCGTATGCTCAACCTGCTTTTTTATCTCTATTGCCGCTCGCGGGCTTATCAATACACCCATCTCGGTTCCTTCATCCAAAGGGTTTCCCATTTTTATATGTTCAAGCCTGTTAATCAGCTTTTTAACAAACTGATCCTTTATGCTGTTTTGAATAAGGAATCGTTTAGGAGCGCAGCATGTTTGTCCTGCATTCTGAATACGCCCCGAAGCACATTCATTCACTGCAAGATCAATATCTGCATCGTCAAAAACGATGAAAGGATCATTTCCGCCCAGTTCAAGGAACAAGTGTTTCAGCGTTTTCGCAGCAGTTTTTGCGATAGACTGTCCGACTTCTGTGCTGCCGGTAAAGCTTATGGCATCAATATACTCACTTTCGGCCAATATGCCCCCCACCATTCCGCCTGGTCCGGTGACTATTTGCAGGACATTGCCTGGAACGCCGGTCTGCAGCATCAGCTCAACAATTCTGAGCAGCGTAAGCGGATTATCCGTCGCCGGTTTGACGATCACGCTATTACCTGTGCTAAGCGCAGCCGCAACCTTATGCATGCACAGCTCCACTGGATAGTTAAATGGTGCAATGCATGCCACTACACCCAGCGGCTCCCTGTGCGTGAATATAATATCCTTATC
This sequence comes from Bacillota bacterium, assembly GCA_023396555.1. GTDB lineage: Bacteria > Bacillota > Clostridia > Christensenellales > SZUA-584 > SZUA-584. Next base: position 12,146 of record JAEWWC010000283.1, on the reverse strand, counting down.
ACAACTCGGTTGCGTATCCGTCGTCATGGTCTCGCCGTACAAATGCTTGGCCTTTTCAACGTAGCTTCTTAGTATCTGAATTGCACAGTCCACCTCGCCGCGCGCCTCGCGTATGATCTTCCCCATCTCTGTACTGAGCAGTATTGCGAGTTCTTCCAGATGTTCTTCCAAAACATCTGCACATTTGAGAAGTGTGCGTGCACGGGCGTGCATTGGCGTTTCAGCCCACAGTTTTTTTCCTTCCTGTGCGGCCATAATGGCTCTGTTCACATCATTGGTTGTTGCGCTTGGTATACTGTCTATTAACTCCTGTGTGGCAGAATTGTAAACCTCTATCGTTGTCTTATCACTGGAGTCGACCGCCTGGCCTCCGATAAACATCTTCATTGCTTTACACTCCTTCGTTAAGCTGCTCATTCTTATTAACCGCTGTATAAATGGCACTGTTTATTTAATTATGCATTCTAAAAATAGTCCAGTTGACTCCATATGTAAAGAACGCACTATATTGTACTCAAGTAACATTGATGTTATCATCCGCGAGCGCACAAAAAAAGCCCGAGAAAACTCGGACTTTTCTTCTGGTGGGCCACCAGGGGCTCGAACCCTGGACAACACGATTAAGAGTCGCGTACTCTACCAACTGAGTTAGTGGCCCAAGCTTTATCCAAAAGTATATCTTTTGGGCTTTGGTTCGTATGGAGCGGGTGATGGGAATCGAACCCACGCAACCAGCTTGGAAGGCTGGGGCTCTACCGTTGAGCTACACCCGCATGCTGTCCCGGGAAGACTTCCATCCTCCCGAAGACTTGCGGCCAAATGGAGCGGAAGACGGGATTCGAACCCGCGACTTCGACCTTGGCAAGGTCGCACTCTACCACTGAGTCACTCCCGCGTGTGTGCGTGGTGCGGGCGAAGAGATTTGAACTCCCACGCCTAGCGGCACCAGATCCTAAGTCTGGCGCGTCTGCCAATTCCGCCACGCCCGCCAGTTACGCGCCCTTAGCAGCGCCCCCATTTTTGGGCACTTCGGTATTCTAACATCTAGATACCCATAAGTCAATAACGAATTATATGCTTTTTTATATGAATTTTATACGCCCGTGCCGCAGCACTTCTTGTACTTTTTGCCGCTGCCGCAAGGGCATTGTTCATTGCGCCCCACCTTGTTGGATACGGCCTGCTTGTCCAGACGCCATTGGTCCCTGATCTCGCGGCGGCGCTCTTCGGAGAGTATGCCATCCCAGCCAGACAGCGTATACAGCCACTTGGCCTTCGCTTCCAGCATGTTATAATAAAGCTTGTCGAAATCCACTTTTAAGGATACCGTACTGCTCTCCTTGAGCTTATCCAGTTCCACTTCCTCGACTAAGCTGGTATTGATGCCATCCATGAAACCCGCGAACACCACGGGGCTCATACCGAATTCGTCAGCAATGGCTGTCAGTTTATCCTCGTAGAAGTTGTCCTTCCGCTCCAGTATCTTCTTGTAGCCTTGTGTCTCAATATCGAAATACTCGTTCCAAAACGCCTGGTTTTCCTCCGGAGACCGTTGGGCCTCCGCCATGCCCTGCCACTGGCTGTAAAGACTCATTTATTCTCCCCCAACATATTATCCAATGTTACTTTTATCTGCTTAATGAACGCTTCGGTGCTTACCTTTTGCTTTGTCTCCGCCTCGCTTAAAATATAAAGGTCGCCCGTCATTACGCCGCTTTCAATCGTCGCAATAGAAGCCGCCTCGAGATTGTTCGCGAAATCGACCATGGCGTCGTTGCCGTCCAGTTCGCCGCGCTTGCGCAACGCGCCCGTCCACGCATACAGTGTCGCCATGCAGTTGGTGGACGTCTCCTTGCCCTCCAAATGACGGTAATAGTGCTTGGTCACCGTACCGTGCGCCGCCTCGTATTCGTACAGGCCTTCAGGCGACACCAGCACCGACGTCATCATCGCGAGACTGCCGTACGCCGTGGCGACCATGTCGGACATCACATCGCCGTCGTAGTTCATGCATGCCCAGATGAAGCCGCCCTCGCTGCGTATAACGCGTGCCACGGCATCGTCGATTAATGTGTAGAAATACTCGATACCTGCCTGCTCGAACTTAGTTCTGTAGACGTTTTCGTATATTTCCGCGAAAATATCCTTGAAGCGGTGATGATACTGCTTGGATATCGTGTCCTTCGTCGCGAACCACAGATCCATCTTGCAGTCCAACGCATAATTGAAGCAACTCTTAGCAAAGCTTTCAATGGACTTTGTGGTGTTAAACATACCGCGAACCACGCCGCCTTTGGCGTCAAAGTCCGCAATTGTGCGGCGTTCCACGCTGCCGTCCTTTCGTGTAACCACCAGTTCAGCCTGGCCCTCACCGTCCACCACGCACTCCTGCGCGTTATAGAGGTCACCGTAGGCGTGACGCGCGATTATGATGGGGTGTTTCCACGTCTTCACGGAAGGAGAGATGCCTTTAACGAGTATGGGTTCGCGGAAAACGGTGCCGTCCAGTATTTCGCGGATGGTACCGTTGGGGCTCTTCCACATCTTCTTAAGGTCGTATTCCTCGACGCGCTGGGCGTTAGGCGTGATCGTGGCGCATTTGACGCCGACGCCATACTTCCTGATAGCTTCGGCGGCCTGAACAGTCACAATGTCGTCTGTCGCGTCGCGTTCAGTCAATCCAAGGTCATAATACTCGGTGTTCAGTTCAATATACGGCTCCAGCAGAAAATCCTTGATCATCTTCCAGATGATTCGCGTCATCTCATCACCGTCGATTTCAACCAACGGAACCGGCATTTTTACCTTCGTCATTGGAAACTCCTTTATGTAAAACATATTATTATCAAATCACACGCGTCACATTCTATACGATAAGCAAAGAAAAAACAAGACTATTATTCCTCTGATAAAGAAAATAGACGCTTTCAGATACATTGCAGTCCGGTAATTTTGCCGTGGCGTTAAACGGTTGCTTTTCGATCAAAATACGGGCTTTTGGAAGCAACGGACAGAGGAAGACCGAAAACAACCATCACATCTTCGCCAAGCAGCTTCATTTCCCGTGCCGCGGTTCCCGCCGAATACATCACACGGTTGTCCAGGCGCATATCAGCAGCCCGGCTGACGGCGCTTCCCATCGCTAAACCCAGATCGTGCAGGTTGTAAGCGCACGGTACAGCTTTGTATTCGTTCTTCTTGGCACAAGTCTCGAAGCCGCACAGCCCACAGTTGAGCCCCAGAACCTTTATTTTGGTCCCGATAAGCAAAAGGGCCTGTGACACCATGAGATTATGGGCGTCCCGAACGAAGAAATCCGCAGCCCGCCCTTCCTCATAGAGCCGCATCATCGTTTGAGCGATTGCGGGAAGTTCGTCCGCATCAGCCACCGCGATCACCAGATTATCCATCCCCCGAGCCTTTGGTGCGGTCCGCGCCGCGTTCGCAATCTGCCCGGCGGCTTCCAGTACCGATTTCTTTTCCTCGTCCTTTTGGAAATGTATCGCCATAGCTATCCCCTTTCTTTTGAAGGCCTTATGCGTATCCGTTAAAAATGCCGCCGGAAAACTTCCCCGGCGGCATCAATCGTACGTTACAGCATGCTCCAGCGCCGGTCAGGCGCGTCACGCGCCAAGCGCTGTTATTCTTCCTCTGCGTCCTTCTTGGCCTGCGCGATAACCTTGTCCGCGAGGTTAGACGGCAGTTCCTCATAACGGTCGAATGTCATGGTGAACGAGCCTCTGGCCTGCGTCATGGAACGAAGGTCGGTGGCGTATTTGAACACTTCCGCAAGCGGCACTTCCGCAACGACCTGCTGCAGGCCACCTTCCGGGTTCATGCCGAGTATGCGGCCGCGGCGGCGGTTGATGTCGCCGATGACGTCTCCCATGTATTCGTCGGGAATTGTAACCTCAAGGCGGTAGATCGGCTCAAGCAGCGCCGGGCTCGCGTCGGCGCATCCCTGCTTGTAAGCAAGGTTTGCTGCGACCTTGAACGCCATTTCAGACGAGTCCACCGGATGTGAGGAACCGAAGAAGAGTGATGCTTTGAGCTTGACCATCGGATAGCCCGCCAGCACGCCCTTTGTGATGCTCTCCCTCAAGCCCTTTTCAACAGCGGGAATATACTGGCGCGGCACAGCGCCGCCCACAACTTCGTCCACGAACACGAAGTTCTCTTCGGAGTCGTACAGCGGCTCGAACCGGATATGTACATCGCCGAACTGGCCGTGGCCGCCCGACTGCTTCTTGTGACGGCCGTGCGCCTCCACCTTCTTGCGGATCGTCTCGCGATAGGGAATCTGGGGATCAGACAGCTGCGCTTCCACGCCAAACTTGTTGGCCAGCTTCCGACAGATGACTTCCAAGTGCAGCTCGCCGAGACCACTCACCAACGTGTCAGGGGTTTCCAAGGACTTGGTGATGCGGAAGGACGGGTCTTCCTCCTCCAGACGGTGCAGGCCAGAGAACACCTTCTCCTCTTCGCCCTGTTTCTTCGCGGTGACCGCAAGGGAGATGCACGGTGCAGGAAACTCGATGTCGGGGAACACGACCGGTTTGTTCTCATCGCAGAGCGTGTTGCCGGTCTCGGTATGCTGCAGCTTGGCCAGCGCGCCTATGTCGCCCGCCGTCAGCTTCTCCACTGTAATCTGCTTCTTACCCGACATCACGTATATCTGCCCGAACTTTTCGGATTTGCCGTTGTTTCCGTTCTTGATGACGTGTCCGGCGGACAGTTCGCCGCCCAGTATTTTGAATACCGACAGCGTGCCTACGAACGGGTCCGCCACGGTCTTGTATACCTGCGCCGCAAACGGCTGCTTGGGGTCCGCTGTATAGGCGACTTCATCGTCCTTGGGCGTCTTGCCCTTGATATTGATCTTTTTATCCGGCGACGGCATGAACTCGATGATGTTGTCCAGCAGCAGCGAAATACCCATGTGCGGTCCGCCCGCGCCAAGGAATACCGGAACGACGTCGCCTTCAGCGATACCCACCTTGAGGCCTTTAAGAATATCCTCTTTGGACAACTCTTCGCCTTCAAAGAACTTCTCCATCAGCGCCTCATCGTTCTCCGCGGCGTTCTCGATGATGGCTTCACGGAGCTCCTCGGCCTTCGCCTTTACGTCCGCCGGAGCGTCGATTTCCTTTACGTTCTTACCGTCGAAGGCGTATGCTTTCATTTCAATAACGTCAAAAACGCCCTTGAAATTCAGCCCCTGGCCGATGGGAAGCTGCAGTACGGTCACCTTTGTGCCGTATTTATCCTTAAGCGACTGCACAGCCTTGTCGAAGTCCACGTGCTCCTTGTCCATCTGGTTGACGAAAAACGCTTTGGCGATACCCGCCTTCACACAGGCATCCCACGCCTTTTCCGCGCCCACTGTCAGCCCTGTGAGGCCGCCAACAAGTATCAAAGCACTGTCAGCCAGATAGTATCCCGAGGTCGCGTCGCCGATAAAATCGAAGTATCCCGGTGTGTCTATGATGTTGATTTTGGTGTCTTTCCATTCCACAGGCGCAATCGCAGAGCTGATGGAGATATGTCTTTTGGTCTCTTCCGGATCAAAGTCCATCACGGTGTTGCCGTCGTCCGTCTTGCCCTGCCTGTCGATCATGCCGCTGATAAAGAGCATTGCTTCGGCCAGCGTCGTCTTTCCTTCCCCGCCGTGGCCCACCAGCGTAATGTTTCTGATGTCGCTTGTGCTGTAAAATTTCATACATTTCCTCCAACATATTCACAACCAGTCTTCATCCAACTGATCTTTTTAATGACTAAGGATCATTCTATCAGAAAGGCAAGTAAAAATAAATAAGATTTTTCTCGATTAGTATGGAAAATGGACTAAAACTATGACATAATAATTCGGTGAAAAATCGTAAAGGAGTTATCAATGAGCGATATAAATCAGGAAAATTCCAGCCTAAACGAGCAAAATGGTGATACACAGCCTGAGGAAGGCAAAAAGAAGCTGACAGATACTCAACTTCGCATTGTACAAGTCATTGCCGGTATCCTCAGCGCCGCTGCGTTGGTGGTTTCCATGTTCATCCCCTCAACGCTGGCTGAGAAAGGGATAATTGCGAAAGACGATCTGCTCAACTATCTGTTTGTTGTTGTCTTTTTAGCTATCATGTTCGGACGCCGCACGATCGAGAATAAATATCGGCTTCGTCTCGGCCTGTATTCCCTTGCTTTAATAGATGGTATACTCTTCGGTATTCTTATCTATGTTATCAGAATTTTCTATATGCCTGAAAGCACCGTTTCAACTTTGGCGGAGATTTATAAGATACTGATCATCGTCGGTGTTATATTGGTCATACTCGTTCTCGGCGTGCTGCTGCCCTACCTGAGATACAGAAAGCGTGTGGAGAACGGCACGGTGCCCCCCATTCGGATTCCGGAAAAGAAAGAAGAAGCCCATACTGAAAACGCTTCTGCAGCAAATGATGGGCCCATGAGTATCGAGGAGAAAATCGCTGCCATGATGGCTGATATCGACAGCCCCAAAGGGGACGAGCCCAAGGACTCAGACGAAAACTCCGGGAAGTAGGCCGGTATGGTTTCAACCATTGAAAAAGCGCCCGGGCAATGCTTGCGGACGCTTTTTTATTTCCTGCGGCAAGCCGCTTGTTTGTTATTGTCCCTGAATCCTCTTCAAGTTCCTGACCGCCAGTTCGCCCGCCTGCTTAACTATCTGAGGGACCTTCGCGGGATCGCTGCTGCCGGCTGTCACATAGATGAAATACTCGCCAGATATGATAGCCATCCCCTGCGCCGAAAGGAAGTTGTCATCACCGATGCGGCCTGTATCCGCCGCGTTAAGATCTTCCATCGCAGTTTTTATGGCCTCAAATATTCCTTTGGGCGTCAGCTGGTTTCCACCGGAGCTGCCGGACTGCCCACCGCTGCCTCCAGAGCCGCCCGAACTGCCGGATTGGCCGCCTGATTGCCCACCAGATTGCCCGCCGGATTGGCTGGAACCGCCGGATTGCCCACCGGACCCCTGCTGCAGTGACCCCTGTTGTATCACAGCAATAGACAAATAGCTTTTTGAGCTGCTGTTTTCAGCGGGATAGAAACATATTTTCATTCCAAGCATCTGCTGTTCATCGGTGGATCCGTCTTTAACTGCTTCACCCACCAGCTGCGCCGCTTCTTCCTTGGATATGAGCTGCTTTGGCTCTATCATCTGTCCGCCGGACTGCCCCTGACCGGATGCCTGCTGCCCGCCGGACGCACTAGCGGAAGGCGACTGTCCGCCGCCTCCGGGGAGCTGCGTGGACGCACTCTGTGATTCACTGTTGGAACAGCCTGCAATAAAAAAAATGATGCAAATTATAAAAACCGCCAGATATCTGAGCTTTTTCATATAGAACCCTCTTTCAAAGTTGTTCTAATCTCAGTATGTCACAACGGCTTTATAATATACTGATTTTCATGGCACCAGCCAACGTTTTGCTATGTTTTGAAGCGGCAAAAAGGCTGAACCGCCTTTGCACCGCGCCATTTAAATCAGATACTGTCTATGCTCATCGATAATCTGGCAGCCTTTTCAGCGTGAATAATCGTCGTATCAAACAGCGGCAAATTTGAGTCAGCCTGTTTTATCAACAGACCGATCTCCGTGCAGCCCAGCACCGCTCCTTTCGCCCCTCTTTCGGCCAGCAAATCAAGTATGTGCAGGTATTTCTCTTTTGACATGTCCGATATGATCCCGAGGCAAAGCTCATTATAAATGACCGAATTGACATAGTCTATCTCCGTTTCATCCGGAACAAGCACCTCTATGCCCCTGCTTTTCAGCCTAGACTTGTAAAAGTCCTCCGTCATCGTATATTTCGTTCCCAGCAGCGCTGTTTTATCTATCCCGCTTTGAAGCAACGCATCCGCGGTTGCATCGACGACATGCAGCAACGGTATTTGAATGCTCAACTGTATCTGCGGCGCTACCTTGTGCATCGTGTTTGTACATATTAAAATGAACTCCGCTCCTGCAAGTTCGAGCCTCCTTGCCGCATCAATCAAAATGTCGGCGCTCTGGTCCCACAACCCCAGCGACTGGCATCTCTCTATTTCTGCAAAATCCACGCTGTAAAGAAGGCATTTGGCTGAATGCAGTCCACCGAGTGTCTTTTTAACAGTTTCGTTGATGACCTTGTAATACGTCGCTGTGCTTTCCCAGCTCATACCTCCGATCAGCCCGATCATCTTCATATACAACCTCTATTCTACATTAAAAGTAGCTGGGAACATGGATGCTTGAAGCAGCCATCAGTTCGTCCCATATGTCCGAATTGCAGCGGAGCATGCATACGCTGCTTTCTTTTTTCTGATATCGGGATGGCAGAGCACGAAATCCGAACCGCCGATAGAATTCCGGCTTGATATCAGAATGCAGAAATATAAGAGCATCGCTGTCTACAGTATCGATACTCTTCTTGACCAGTATGCTTGCGTAACCGTTGCCCTGATGTCTTTTTGGTGTGAGGACAGATCCTATACCATAAACTTTAAGTCCCTGGAAATCATTCAGCTTCAGCAGCATCAGCGAACTGACGATCTCGCCGTCATTTTCCAATACATATCTTATACCATTGGCATCTTCTCTGCTGTTATCATCAAAATATTGCCTGAACGTCCTGTTCCGACTCCAGACCTTATACCCTTCAGCAAACAACCCTTCAATCTCATCGCCCCGAGCCTGTCTGAAGATCATGTGCCTTTCCCCTTAAATATGGAAATATCCACTGCTTATGTGCAGTTCCCTCATATGCCAAGTGCAGGCTGCAACCATGGCTTTTTATTTTATCATTATATATAAACCGATTTTTATGTTTCGCCGTAATTATTTTTATGTTATTAATTACCATTAGCATATTAAACTGTGCGTTTAGTTGCTCCGGTTTATCCTTTGCTCTTCCCTCGCTTACCTATCCAAAGATGATCTGTTGAAAGTATATGCTCAATGAACCGTTTGTTCGAAATAAACACCGCAAATCTCTTCACTCATATCAAAAAGCTTTTTTGCCGCTTCCATATCCAATGACCTTTTTGACGATTTGGCGACCGCGCATTTGTAGAAATACTGTCCCGACACACCGTCAGTATCTTTTGAAGCCAGAAAAACAGCCGTTTTCGCCCCTACCTCAGGCGTCAGAAAGAAGGGCTTCAGTATGCCCACCATCGTCTTGCCGAAGCCCGTATTTCGATCGACACCCATCTGTGTCGCGACAGCGCCGGGATGGACACAGTTAACGGTGATGGGGATACCCCGTGCTTTAAGCCGTCTGTCCAGTTCCCGCGTGAACAATAGATTGGCGAGCTTGGACTGCCCGTATGACCTGACCACATTGTATCTTTTCAGGTTGAGATCATCGAAGTAAATTCTGCCGACTTTATGCGCACCAGAGCCTACCACCACGATCCTTCCGTCATCCGATTTTTTCAGCAGGCTCAGAAGCAGCAGCGTCAGCATGAAATGGCCGATATGGTTGACACCGAACTGAAACTCCAGACCGTCCTTGGTCTCCCGCCGATCCGGTGTGATCACACCGGCGTTGTTGATCAGCACATCCAGACGGTCATATTCCAATCTGAAGCGTACGACAAAATCGCGTATACTGTCCATGCTGCCAAGATCGCAGAACATCAGGCTGACATCACGGCCGGATTCTTGCATAACCTCGTCCAGCGCCTGTTTTCCGCGTGTTTCGCTGCGGCACAGCATTATCACCTTCGCGCCCATGTCTGCAAGCGATGCGACTGTCGCCTTTCCCATACCGGAATTTGCACCTGTCACCAGCACTGTTCTGCCTTTCATGTCCATATGCCCACCCCACGCAAATAATGAACTGATACTCTTTAGCCCTCAAACATCGTGAACTTCCACGAACAGTTGCAGCTTTCATCCGTGATGTCCGGATAGCAGCTGATCGCCTCGCACTCCATCCGATCGTCTATTTCCTTTGCAAAACAATTATATTCGACAATACCGACCGACTTGCAGGGGTGGAACTCCATCCCTTTTCTTTTTCTCGCGTTCTGGACGCGGCAGTCCAATGTTCTGTATATGAGCACGTTATCCTGCACGATAATTTCGTCTTCATTAATATTCGCATACAGACGGTATGCCAGGGCCCGTTTCAATCCTTCGATGCCGGACCGCTCGGGCAGCTTCAGAAACTCCTTGATCCTTTTGGCTTCGATGACAGAAAAACTTCTCCACGCGTTGATGTCATGCTCCATCGCCTCGTCCATGCCCAGCTTGCGCTCCACCGACTGAAACCATACGCCGTCCATCGCCAGCCAGTTCTTGCAGTATATCTCGATCAGCTTGAGCAGGTCTTCCCTGTCCAGTTTTTCCAGCGCCTGATTATGCATAAAAACCCCTTAAGTATAGTTTTTGTTATCATACCATAACAGCAGGCGCTTGTGACGCTGCCTTATCGAAAAACTCCAGGCATTTTACGCTGCGCTGTTCAGCGATCACTTTTTATCAACCCCAGTTGAGCCAGTGACTCCACCGCTTCCAGCACGATTTCCTCCGGAGTGCGCTGCGTCCATCCCAAGAGGTGTTCCGCCTTCTCCGTGGCGTGTGAATGCTCGCGGACCAGCATCGCTATTACGAAGGTGCAGTCCATTTAAACGATACGATTGATGCAGACACAGGCAGAAGGGACAAAGAACATGAACAAAACAATAGCGGCTACCGGTGGCACAGGATATACCGCAACATTGGGAAAGAAAATCGAGACGAAAGAAAAATTCCGATTTCATAAATCCGGATATCTCATAGCAGACGGTATTTATTAATTGCCAATAATCTGAAGTTACCCTTTTTTGCTGATTTCCTCTGTTATCAATGATCGTGAAATGTGCATTGCTTTTATCATATTACTGAAGCGGGTATGATGAGAGGTACCCTCAGTAAATTTCTGTTGTGCTTTTTCACACTTACTGATAATCGAAGATACTGGGCGAATCGCTTCTGTCAGTTCTTCCTTTGTGTATTTGTGTACATTTACATTTATAATCAATGCTTCTGAAATATACAGTGCTTTTATCCGGTTTTTAAGGAGCGTATGCTGCGAGGTTCCTTCCGCAAATCCAGCCTGCGCTTTTTCACATCGCTTGATGGCAGACGAGATTACGTGGAGCGCTTCCTCCAATTCTTCCTGCGTATAAATGTTTATAATCACCTCAGGTATTTCTCACTCGAACTCCGGCTGCCAATGAAACGCGGTCAGCACCTCCAGTTGATTTTCGCCGGATTGGGTTCGTTCTCTACCATAACGGCACGCAGAGCCTCTTCCATTTGCGCACATTCTTCGGCGGCACACAGTTCAATCTTCGCCCACGACACGCCGATCCCAAGCCGGTTGTAAGCGACGGCAAGCGCACCGTAGAACGCCAGTCCGATGCAGTGCTGTGCCGAGTGAATGGTGGACGCGCACTGACCTATCGTTCTGGCTGCCGCCTGCGCGACAGAATTGCCGTCAGCTTCACGGGCAGCGGCATGGCATTCCAGTATCGCCGCCTTCGCCTGCGGCAGCTTGATCGCGCCGGACAGCCACTCATGGGCAGCACTTAAGGCGCTTTGGGGACGCAGGTCATCCGGAAAATGCTTGGTCCACAATGGCAGTATGACCCGTTCGGAGTAACCGACCGCCCAATTAGCGAGCGTCGTCTTGCTTTGCGTCTCTATCAATCTCATCATAGACTGTATATATGGCGCTTCCCAGTCGTTCAGCATCTTTCGCGGTGCTGCCATGTTTATCCTCCTGTTTTTTCCGAGTCTATTTCCGGGAATCAAGTATAAACAATGACGCGTCTTGTCCCATGAATATTTTGCTGCCTGTATAAAAGGTTCGGGACCGAATATCCCTGTACCCGGCTTGAGTCATCATATCAGCCAGCTCCGCTTGATCGAATCCGTTATGAACAATATCTGAAACGACACTGTCGTTTTTGTCAAAATCCACGATGAGTAAGTGGCCGCCCTCTTTCAGAACACCATATAGTCTCGACAGAACGGGTGCAACATCTTTAATGTGGAGCAGAACTTGAGCCATGAATATATAGTCAGAGTGCAAATATGAAAGGTTGCCCTGTTCGAAGTCGAAGCACAGGGTTGCCGCATT
>JAEWWC010000214.1 GCA_023396555.1 Bacillota bacterium | reverse complement strand
TCGAAAGCGAGAAGACGGGGCACACCACGGGCATCGGCGTGCACAACGTCGTTCAGCGGCTGAGGCTTTTCTTCGGTGAGGAGGACGTATTCGACATCGAGAGCCAGCCCGGTAAAGGCACCCGCGTTATACTGAAGATTCCCAACCGCGCAGGCACAGTCCTGTCCACAGAAGATGTTTAAATTCGGGAGAGGCTGATATAAACATGCCTTTCAACCGGCTTTGCCGGGGAAAGGCTCACTAACCTTAGGCCGAGGCACGACACAAGCGCCCCGCCGACCGTGCCGAAGGCACAGGCGGGGCAAGACCCACTGGCAAACTTCGTTTGCCAGTGGCCACAAGGAGGACGTATGTACAGTCTGATGGTTTGTGACGACGAGCAGATCGTCATCGAATCGGTCAAGCACATCGTGGAAAATGAATTCTCCAATATACAGGTGACCATGTCTGCGCGTTCCGGGCGTGAAGCCATTGAAAAGGTGCGCCAGCAAAGGCCGGACATCATACTGACGGATATCCGTATGCCGGGCATCAACGGGCTGGAAGCCGTCAAGGAAATCAAGAAAGCCCACAACAACATCAAGTTCGTCATCGTGTCGGTGTACGAATACTTTGAGTTTGCACAGCAGGCGGTGGAGCTGGGTGCGTGCGAATATCTCACCAAGCCGGTGAACCGTGCGCGGTTGGTGGAAACGCTGGAGCGCATCGTGCGGGAGCTGGACGAGGAACGCCGCAAATACGATCAGGAGCTGGAGACGCGCGAGAAGCTGGACAAGATGCTCTCGGTGCTGGAGAACAGCTTCATCTATTCGCTGATGCTCTCGCAGCAGGCGGATATCGGCCATTACAAGGAGCTTTTCGATATCCGATCCGAAGCGGGCTACATATTCATACTGACGTTCGGGTCTAGGGCGCGCGGCAGCGGCGGCGTGCTGGGAGACAGCGTGCAGAACCAGAAGTTCTATACGTTCTTCCGGGACAGCTTAAAGCACAAGAGCAAGTGCATCGTGGGTCCGGTGATGCTGGACCGCGTGGTGGTTTACGTGGCGCAGAGCGTCGAGGATGACTATCAGCAACGCGTTCAGGCCGTCGGCTTTCTGGAAGATATCATCGTCAGGCTGGAATACAAATACGAGCTGGATTTCAAGGTGGGCATCGGGCGCGTCCGCGGCGACCGTGACATCATGATATCGTATCAGGAGGCGCTGCGGGCGCTGAACCACGCGGAAGGCGAGAAAATAATCCACATCGATGACGTGGCACCGTTCACCGCGAATTCGGGCGCGGAGCTGGCGCCCGAGGAAAACCGCCTGTTCAAGGCGCTGGAAAAGGGCGATGCGTCCGTCTGCATCGGTATACTGACCGGCATATTCGGCCGATATGAAAACCTGATGGAGCAGGAGGGGGTGCGCAACCGGCTGATCGAGATCGTCGTGGTGGCACACCGGCTGGCCATTGAGAACGGCGTGGAGGACGACGCGTCCGCCGGTTACTCCGACTATCTGACACAGCTGCTGGCGTGCACCACAAGGCAGGAGTTTGAGCAGACGATGATCGACAAGATCGGTGCCATCGCGCGCAGTATCAGCCGCTCCAAGCAAAAAACGATCGGCATCATCGTGGACAAGGCCAATAAGATCATAGGCGAGCGTTTCCGGGAGGACCTGACGCTCGACGAGATATCCAAGGAGCTCTACATCAGCCCGCAGTATTTCTGCCGGTTATACAAGCAGGAAATGGGCGTCAACTTCATTGAAAAACTGACATCCGTGCGCATCGAGAACGCAAAACGTCTGATGGAAAGAGGTGAATATTCGATCAAGGAGATCTGCTACATGTCGGGTTACAGCGATCCCAACTATTTCAGCAGATTGTTCAAAAAGTTTGAAGGCGTATCCCCGTCGGCCTACCAAAAGCAAATATAAGGTGAACACTGATTGATTCGAAACGTTGTCTTGTCGGCTGGATTCCGCGCCCTGCTGCGTTGCTGAAATCTCGAAATAGCGCTGCTATTCCTTCAATTTCGCTCCTTGCAGGACACAAAACCAGCTCGCCAATCCATCATTCCTCACCTAATCAGTGTTCACTAAGGACTAACGGAGGTTCCAATGAAGAAACTTGTGGTAATCCTTCTGGTGGCGGTTGTTCTGTTGTCCCTGGCTGGATGTCAGGCGGAACAGACCTATAAGAACGACGACGGCAAAGTCAAGATCGGCTTCGTTTCCGAGTCGATGACTGTGGAGCGATGGCTGCGTGACCGTGACATATTCGTAGCCAAGGCCGAGGAGCTGGGCGCTGAGGTGATCGTGCAGAATGCCTATGAGGACAGCACGCGCCAAAAGGAGATCAGCATGGACCTGGTGGATCGAGGTGTGGACGTGCTCGTCATTGTGGCGTACGATAAGGACACATTGGGCGACCTCATCAAATACGCGCACACCAACAATGTCAAGGTGATCGCTTATGACCGGCTGATCACCAACGCCGATGCCGATCTGTATATTTCATTCGATAACTATAAGGTGGGCTGGCTGATGGCGGATCTGGCGACGAAGGCGGTTCCGAACGGCAATTATCTGATACTTAATGGCCCGGCCACCGACAACAACTGTTTTATGATCAACGACGGATACAAGGACATACTGCAGCCATTGATCGACAGCGGCGCGGTGACGATAGCGGGGGAAACGTGGATTGAGGCCTGGCGCGACGAAGCGGCCTACGCGTTTGTGGACGACCTGCTTAACAAAGGCGTCAAAATCGACGCGATACTGGCGGCGGACGACCGTCTGGCCGAGGGCGCGGTGAACGCACTGAGCGAGAGACAGCTGGCCGGTACCGTATATGTGACCGGACAGGACGCGGAGCTGGCGGCCTGCCAGCGCATCGTGGAGGGCACGCAGCACATGACGGTTTACAAGCCCATCAGCATGCTGGCCGAGGGGGCGGCAGAAATCGCGGTCAAGATGGCGCTGGGTGAGGACATCGGCAGCAAGGAGACGATCAACGACGGTACCTATGACATCCCGTATATCGTGTATGAGCCGATTCCGGTGGCCTTGGACAACATCGAGGATACCGTGATCAAAGACGGTTTTTACACCGTGGAGCAGGTGTACATGAATGTACCGCAGAGCCAATGGCCGCAATAACGGCAAACGGGTTTGCAGCTTCTGCAAGGCGCTCTGCTTATCAAAAAAGATACTATGTCATTCCGATGGAGAGTAAGCGACTGATACCCATTTTGGGCATAGGTGAATCCTCCTCTGCAGGGCACTTCTCAGGGGATTCACCCGTGCCCCGTATGGGGTAGCGCTACCGCTCGGAATGACCAGTGGGGTTTCTCAACAGTATGTGCAGCCTTTCGGGGCTGTTTTTTTACGTTTGCATATGCCGATGTGTGTATCGGTGGGCGGCAAAAAGGAAATAATTTGTGACCGACCTATACTAATTTTGCGCGTATGATATAATATGCGTTGTAATTTTTATGAAAAGGCATTGGCTGAAAGACAAAATGAACAGAAACAAGGACAGTAAACATTTAAAATTCAACAAACGGAGCACCATCATTATAGCCGCTTCGCTGCTGGGCGCGGCGGCGCTGGTCATACTATCCATATTCTTATACCGAACGGTCATCAACCCGAGCGCTGCATTCGCGCTGCCGGAACCGCAGGCCACACAGCAACAGGCGGCAGCGGGCGAAACGGCGCAGGCGACGGTGCAGCCGGATATGGATTTCATGAAGGGCCGCGTTAACATACTCGTGATGGGTATGGACTCCAACGAACAACGCCTCGGCACATCGCGCGAGGACTTCCGCACCGATACGATGCTGCTGGTGACGATCGACTTCAACACCGGCAAGGTGGACATGATCACCACCCCGCGCGACAGCTACGTACGCGTCACCAAAGCGACGGGTGAGCTCTATAAGGCGAACTCAGCGGCGTATTTCGGCGGCGGCTTGTGCGACAGCGGATTTCAAAACGCGTGCGATACCATCAGCGGCGTATACGGCGGCATACCGGTCCCCTATTACGTCGGTGTGAACATGGACGGCCTTACTGCGCTGATCGATGCGATGGGAGGCATTGACTACGATGTGGATCTGGAGTTTCAGGGCACCAACGGCATCATATACGAGGGGTATCAGCACCTCGACAGCCAGCAGGTGCTGGATTATTTGCGCGTGCGCAAGGGCTACGGCACGGACATCAACAGGCAGGAACGCCAGCGGCGTCTGCTGCTCGCGGTGTTCCGTCAAATGGCGGACAGCGGACAGATTAAAAACCTGCCGGAAATCTATCAGTCGCTCAGGGACATGGTGTACACCAACCTGACATTCGAGCAGATATGCGCGCTCGCGGTGTTCGGCGCCGGTTTCGACGACTGGGACAACGTCGGCCAGTATACGCTGCCCGGCGAATACCACACGGCTTACGGTGTCTACTTCTACCTGCTGGACCAGCAGGGTAAGGCGGATCTGGTCAAGCAGATATTCGGTTGGGAGATCGGCATCGACCAGGAACACGATATTAACTACGTGCTGCATCGCAGCGGTAACGACAAACCGAAAAAAACGGAATCACCGGACCCGGATGTATCGGCCACCACACCACCAGACCCGGATGTATCGGCCACCGCACCACCGGACCCGGATGAAACAGCAGCGCCCGAACCTACCGAAGCGCCTCCGGCGGAATCGGAGGAAGCCCCGACAGCGGCCCCGACAGTGGGCGAGTGATCGTTGCTCCGGCGTTGCCGGTGCCGCTGATGTGTGGTATCATGATCCGGTGACTTGAATTTGCTTCATGGAGTTGCAACGATGCATACGAAATATAAAGGGCCCCTGCTGATCGCGATGACCGCCGTGCTGTGGAGCTCGGCGGGCGTGCTGATCAAGCTGGTGCCCTGGGACGCCATGACCATCGTAGGGCTGCGGTCCGCTTTTGCGGCTGCGGTGATGGCGGTCTACATGCGCCGCCCGCGCATCACGTTCACCAAACCGGTCGTACTGGGCGGGGTGTCGCTGTCCGCGACGATGGTGTTGTTCATACTCGCGAACAAGCTGACCACGGCAGCCAACGCCATCGTGCTGCAGTATACGTCGCCGATATTCGTGATACTGATAACCGCGCTGCTGCTAAAACAGCGTCCCAAAGCATTGGACATCATTGCGGTGGGCGTCGTGTTCGCGGGCGTGATGCTGTTCTTCTTCGACCAGCTGAAGGCCGACGCGCTGCTGGGCAATATACTGGCGTTTCTGTCGGGCCTCACGTTTTCGGGGGTGTTCATCGCGAACCGGATGCCGGGCGCAAAACCCGAGCAGGCGATGCTGCTGGCGTATTTGATCAACATCGTGATCTGCGCGCCGTTCATCGCGACAAACGTGACGTTTGAGGCGGTACCGTGGCTGGTCATTGCGCTGATGGGCATATTCCAGCTGGGGCTGGCCTACGTGCTGTTCAGCATCGGCATCAAAACCACCTCTCCGATAACGGCTTCGCTGGTCGCGGCGCTGGAGCCGCTTTTAAGCCCCATCTGGGTGATGATGGCGACGGGTGAAAAGCCGGGTGCTTTTGCCATTGCGGGCGGCGTGGTCGTGCTGATCACCATCGTTGTCTACAATATACTATCGTCCCGGCGCAGCCGTGCAATAACGGTGGAACTGAGCGATGAACCTGAAAGATCGGCTGCAGAGATTTAAAACATTTATACAATAAATCAAAATGGTATCCGACGCAAAAGCGAGCCGGGCCGCTGCGGCGAGCGAGGAACGCAGCTGGGTTGACGAACAATATACATACGTACAGGGGGAGACTTATGGCATATCTGGGGCTGGATATCGGTACGACGACATGCAAGGCGACGGTGATGGGGCAGGACGGCGGCGTGATCTCATCCGCACAGGCGGAGTATGACCTGGTCATGCCGAAGCCGGGATACATCGAGCTGAACGGCGACGTGATCTGGCGCAACGTCCAGACGGTGATCAAAAAGGCGGTAGCCGCGTCGGCTGAGCCGGTGGCGGCCATCGCGACGGCGTCCTTCGGCGAGGCGTTCGTGCCGATGGACGAAAAGGGGCGGGTGCTGGGCAACAGCATCATATTCTCGGACATCCGCGGCACCGACGAGGTGGGCGATATACTGAAGCAGTTCAGCGAAGCGGAAATCTACGGCATTGCGGGCGTGCCCATCAACACCATCTACTCCCTCAACAAGCTGCTGTGGCTGAAAAAGCACGACAGGGAGCTGTACGACAGCGCGAAGATGTTCCCGCTGTACTGCGACTTCATCGCGTACCGGCTGTCGGGCGAACGCAAGCTGGACTATTCGCTGGCGTCCCGTTCGATGATGCTGGACTACAGCACGTGCGCATGGTCGGATACCATCATGGACGCTTTCGGCATCGACAAGGCTAAATTCTCCGAGCCGGTGCAGTCGGGCACGGTGGTGGGCACGGTGCTGCCCTCGGTGGCGGCGGAGCTGGGGCTGCCGGCCGGCATCATACTGGTGGCGGGCGGCCACGACCAGATATGCGCGGCATTGGGCGCGGGCGTGCTGAACCGCGGCGACAGCGTGGACGGCATCGGCACCACGGAATGCCTGACGGTAATGCTGCACGACCTCGACAATCTGGATGTGATGCGGCGGAACAACTTCTGCATCGAGCCGTACGCGGTGGCGGGCGAATACGTGACGCTGGGCTTCTCCAACACGGCGGGTGCGGTGCTGAAATGGTACCGCAACACCATAGAACGCGAGCGCTGGCAGGCGGCGTCGCAGGCAGGCGCGGACATCTACGCCATCATGGAGAGCGAATGCCCCGAGGGGCCGACGGACCTGCTGGTGCAGCCGCATTTCGCGGGCAGCGGCACGCCGTATATGGATTCGGGCTCGGTGGGTGCGCTGGTGGGGCTTAAGCTGTCCACCACGCGGGGCGACATATACAAGGCGTGTATCGAGGGCAACTGCCTCGAGATGATGCTGAACGCCGAGCTGCTGGAGCAGTGCGGCACGCGCGTTTCCAGCGTGACTTGCGCGGGCGGCGGTTCGCGGTCCGCCATGCAGCTGCAGATCAAGGCGGACATTATGGGGTTGCCGGTGAAGAAGCTCAAAGTGCTGGAGTCCGGCACCATCGCGCTGGGGATGCTGTGCGCGGTGGCGTGCGGCGACTATAAGTCGCTCAAGGACGCGGCGGCGCAGTTCATGGGCATCGAGCGCACGTTCGAACCGGACGCGAAAAAGCATGAGATATATATGGAGAAATATCAGGCGTACAAGCGCATGTACGCGGGCATCAAGCAGATCGGGCTGGCGTAGCGGACGGCTCGGTTTTTGCGGATAACGGCAGAACAAAGGGGCGGTGCAAATCGTCCCTTTAGTCTGTCGGCAGACCGTTCGGGTCATTCGGATGTGGGGACGGCGGCGTATGGGCTTCGCTCCTACAGAATTCGACGAATGTCTGTAACGGTATCTGTGCGTTGCGGCACAGGTTGGTGGTCACGAATGTAGGGGCGACCTGCGGCCGCCCGTTTTGGCATCTGCTGGCAGCGGCGCGGGACGGGCGGCGCCCCCTAAGATAGAACGGGCATGATAATGTAGGGGCCGCCGCCTACGGCGGCCTGATGTTCCGTAAAAGTTGCGTGGAACGGGTCGCCGAGGGCGGCGACCCCTATGATAGAACTCACGGATCCAGCAAATCTTTTACGTCCTTTTCATGGATGAACACGGGCTGCATGCTCTTCATGTTGAAGCGGTGGGCGAAGTGGCCGCACTTGCACAGCAGCAGATAGTATATGTTGAGGCCGGAGCCGTTCAGCGACTCGAAGTTGCCCTGGCCCTTGGAGATGATCACGTCCGATTCGCGTATCAGCCGCGCCATATCTTCCTCCATGTAGTCGAGGCAGGTGCCGGGCACGGCCTTGCCGTTGGTATACACGTGAGTGACGGCTGTCAGGCCGACCTCCTCCGCGTCCTGCATCGTGGCGTCGTTGAGCGTGGGGTTGCCCCGCACGAAGAAGCGGACGGAGAGCTGCGGATACAGCCGCTGCAGCACCTGAACCAACAGTTTGTCCATCACGATCTCGCCGGCGTTGTCAGCCAGATAGGCCAGCGTTTTGGCTTGCCCGAGGTCGCGGCGAAAAGAGTCGCAGGTCTCCGCGTCCAGCGTGGTCTGCCCGCACCCGTCCAGCGTGTTCAGCACCTCGGTTTTCGACACCGTCTTCAGCGCACCGAAGTCGATCATGTTGCCCGTTATGGCATAGCGCATCGCGGACAGCAGCGGGTCGGCGCTGGCGGATATTTTCGCCATCACGCTGTCTTCCACCGAGAGCATCAGATTGTTGAACGTCGTCTTTTCATGCGTATAATAATCGTCCACCTGCGTCTCGTTGTGCAGATGCGTCATCACCAGACATGTCAGATAGGGGATGGGGACGTCTTCCGCGGCATCCGCCACGATGCGCATCGTCTCCTTCATGAAGCGCACGCGCCGGGATTCGTCCGTCACGCTGCGCGCGTAAAGCTCGTTAGCCTTGCCGAATATGCAATGGATACAGTCACAGGAAAGCTTCAATTCATCACCACTTGTATTTTTTCTGGCACAAGTGCCGTCACCGATTATATACGCATACGCATGTGGCAGTCAAATTTAACGGTAAAAATGATAGCATATGTTTTTGAAATTTGTTTTTGTAGCCGCTCCATTCAATTGACAATGCCTAAACACGGAAGTATAATAACAATAAACAACAAACGAAAACAAACGATAACAAATTCGAGAACTCAAAGAGGTAATTGCAAAAATGGGCAAACACGTGAAACTGGGGCTGATCGGTGCGGGACGCGCCGGAATGATCCATGCGCTGAACTTCCGCAGCCGTATCAAACACGCGGATCTGGTGGCGGTGGTGGACCCGTTCGAGGACGCGGCAAAAGCGGCCTGTGCGGAACTGGAGATCGACAAATATTATCTGGATTATAAACAGGCCGTGGAAGACAGCGGCATCGACGCTTTTATCGTGGTATCGCCCACCAAGTTCCACCGCGAGATCGTGGTGGCGAGTGCGAAGGCCGGCAAGCACGTGCTGTGCGAGAAGCCAATGGCGATGGTGGAAAGCGAATGCGACGACATGATCGCGGCGGCGGCGGAGAACAAGATCAAGCTGCAGCTCGGTTTCATGCGCCGTTTTGACGAGAGCTTCCGGCAGGCCAAGGAAGCGCTGGACCGCGGCGACATAGGCGACCTGATCATGGTGAAGTCGCTGACGCGCGGCCCCAGCAAGCCGATGGAGTGGATGTACGACCTCGCTAAGAGCAACGGCGTGCTGGCTGAGCTGAACAGCCACGATATCGACACGATTCGCTGGTTCGCAGGCAGCGAGTTGACCTCCGTATACGCGATCGGCGGCAACTACAAGAATCCCGAAGCGGCGGAGAAATATCCGGATTACTACGACACCGTGGTGATGACGGGCACGTTCGCGAACGGCAAGCAGGCGTGCATCGACGGCGCGGCGTATTCGCAGTACGGCTACGACGCGCGCGTGGAGCTGCTGGGTACCGAAGGCCTCATCCACATCGGGCGCACCGACGCGTATCACATGAAGGTCATCAAGAAGGATAAGTCGGTCACATCTGGTTTTGTGGATAGCTGGCGTTCGCTTTACAAGGACGCGTACGTCGCGGAGGATCAGAGCTTCGTCAACAGCATACTTGAAGACAAGGAGCCCGAGGTCACCGGCATCGACGGCAAGATGGCTGTACAGGTGGTCCGCGCCGGCAACACCTCTATATTAGAAAAGCGCATTGTGACACTATAGAAGATATTGACTTGAGGGCGCTGCCCTCAAACTCCCGCTTCTTTTCTTTAAGAAAAGAAGCAAAAGATTTTCGGAAATGCTTCGCATTTCCTGGTTTAACTTAATTATAAGCCGAGAAATGCCGCAGGCATTTCGTGATGGGATTCCAAAGGGACGTGTCCCTTTGGGTGGAGGTGTGGAGGCAAAGCCTCCATGGTCTCTATAATGAAAGGAGTATACAAGAATGAGCAAAATGATGGCGGCCAGATTGTTCGGGCCTTTGGATTTGAGACTGGTTGAGACGGACGTGCCTGAGATAAACGACGGCGAGGTGCTGCTGAAGGTCAAGAGCGCGTCGGTTTGCGGCACGGATATCCGTATGTACAAGAACGGCTACGCGGGCATCGACGCGGAGCACCCGCGCACGCTGTGCCACGAGTTCAGCGGCGTGATCGAGAAGAAAGGCAAATGCGTGGAAGGCTTTGAGGAAGGCGACCGCGTGAGCCTCGCGCCCAACATCGGCTGCGGCATCTGCGCGCGCTGCGTGCGTGGCGACTTCCACCTGTGCAACAGCTTTACGGCGTTTGGAATCAACATGGACGGCGCGTTCGCTGAATACGTGAAGGTGCCCGAAAAGGCGCTGCGCCAGGGCAACCTGCAACTGCTGCCGGACAGCGTATCGTTCGACGAAGCGGCGATCAACGAAGCGCTTTCCTGCGCATACAACGGCTCGCAGATGTGCAACATCCGCCCGGGCGACACCGTGCTGGTGGTGGGCGCAGGTCCCATCGGCATCATGCACGTCAAACTGGCGCTGATGGCGGGCGCGGGCAAGGTGTTCGTGAACGACCTGTCGGAGGAGCGGCTGGCCGCGGTGAAGGCAATGGAACCCCGCGTGATCACGTACCACGGCGACAACTTAAAGGAGTTCATATTCGCGAACACGTACGACGGACTGGACGTGTGCATCACGGCGTGCCCGGTGCCCTCGGTGCAGCAGGCATCTCTGGAGCTGATGGACTACGGCGGCAGAATTAATTTCTTCGGCGGACTCCCCAAAAACAAGGAAAATGTCGAGATAAAAACGAATCTTATCCATTACAGGCAGCTTATCGTGACGGGCAGCACGCGCGCCAACATTACGCACTTCCGCAAGACGCTGGGCTTCATCGCCGACGGGCTGATGAATGTCAAGGATCTCGTCACAGGCGTGTTTGAGCTGAAGGATATTCACAAAGCGTTCGAGCAGGCGGAAAAAGCGATCGGCCTGAAGAACGTCATCCACATGTAAAACAGGTTATACTTATATAGCCATACGGAGGCAGACATGAGCAAATACGTGATTGCGATTGACATGGGAACTCAGGGCACCAAGACGGCGCTGTTCGACGAGTCGCTGAACGAGCTGGCAACCAGCTTCGTACAGTCTAACCTCATCAGCCCCAACCCGGGCGAGGTGCAGCAGGACCCGGACGAGCTGTTCGCGTCGGTGGTGGACACCGTCAAAGCGGTGCTGGCACAGTCGGGC
Organism: Bacillota bacterium; assembly: GCA_023396555.1. GTDB lineage: Bacteria > Bacillota > Clostridia > Christensenellales > SZUA-584 > SZUA-584. The sequence continues at coordinate 8,273 of JAEWWC010000214.1, read as the reverse complement.
GTGAACCCGGCCGATATCGTTTCCGTCGGCATCGACAGCCAGATGTCCGGCATAATGGGCGTGGATAAGGACTGGAACGCGTCCATGTACTACGATTCGTGGCTGGACGTGCGCTGCGAGAAATACATGGGTATGATGAAGGAGCGCATCGGCCGCCGCACGATTGAACTGACAGGCGCGCCGGTGACGTATGACCATGGCCCCAAGATCGTATGGTGGAAGAACGAGCATCCGGACGTTTACGCAAAGACAACGAAATACGTGGAACCCAACGTATACGTGATAGGCCGGATGTGCGGCTTGAAAGCGGACGACGCGTATATCGACTATACCAACCTGCACTTTACCGGCTTCGCGGATAACCTGAACAAGACGTGGGCCGACGAGCTGCTGGAGCCGTTCGGCATCGACAGAAACAAGCTGCCGGATATCAAGGCGCCGTACGACGTGGTGGGCAAGGTCAGCAAGGACTTCGCTGCGCTGACCGGCCTCAAAGAGGGTATGCCGGTGGTGGCGGGCGCGGGCGACCAGGCTGCGACGGCGCTGGGCGCGGGCATCATCAAGCCCGGCATGGCCTACGACGTGGGCGGCACCGCTTCAGTGTTCAGCTTCTTCGCGGACAGCTATCAGCCGGACATCGAGACCGGGACATTCATGCAAATGCGTTCCGTCATCGACGGCGGGTGGCAGCCGCTGGCCTTCATCAACGGCGGCGGGCTGTGCCTGCGGTGGTTCCGGGATGAACTGACGGGCGCGGGCGTCAGCATGAGCTACGACGACCTGTCGGCAGAGGCGAAGGACATAAACCCCGGCTCAGACGGGCTGGTGTTCGTGCCGCATTTCGGCGGGCGCGTGACGCCTAACGACCCGTATGTGCGCGGCAGCTGGGTGGGCCTCAAGTTCACGCACAAGCGCGCGCACATGTGGCGCTCCGTTATGGAGAGCATCGCGTACGAGTACCGGTACTATCAGGAGGTGGCGGGGCAGCTTTATCCCGGCGCGGACTTAAAGGTGATGTACGCCATCGGCGGCGGTGCGAAGAGCCCGCTGTTCCTCTCCATCAAGAGCGACGTACTCGGTGTGCCGGTAGCCAAACTGCAGGCGTCGGACAGCGCGTTGATCGGCTCGGCGGTGATCGCGGGCTTTGGCGTGGGCCTGTTCAGCAGCATTGAGGAGCCCATACTCAAAGTGACCAAAATTGACCAGACCATGCAGCCGGATATGGCGAAGCACGCGAAGTACGCGCCGTATTTCGAGGTCTACAAGGACGTTATAGAGCTGCTTCATAAAGTCTACATGAAGGAAGGTTTTGCGGGTTGAGCAAGAAAGCGGACGAGAACATATTCGCTGAGGAGCGAAAGCATCTTATCGTCGATCTGATCAACAAGGAAGTGAAAACGACGGTGGCGGAGCTTTGCGAACGGTTTTCCGTTTCGCCCGCCACCATCCGTAACGACCTTCGGGAGCTGGAATTCGCGGGTTTGCTGAAGCGCACACACGGCGGCGCAATCAGCAATCGCAAGGCCAGTTTCGAGCTGAACTCCTACCAGAAGGAAGTCGAGAATATCGACAAGAAGGCCGCCATCTGCCGGGCGGCGGCCAAGTACGTGCAGGACGGCGACATCATCGCCATCGACACCGGCACCACCATGTTTGAATTCACCAAGCTGATCGCCTCCAACCAGGATATCAAGGTGGTCACCAATGACCTGCAGATCGCGACGTATCTGGAGAAGTTCTCGGAGATCGACACCATACTGACGGGCGGCCTGGTGCGGCGCAACTTCCACAGCACGGTGGGGGCGCTGTCACTGGAGTCCATCAAGGGGCTGAACGTGGACCGCAGCTTCATGGCGGCCAATGGCGTGCACTTAACGCGCGGCATCACCACACCCAACATCGAGCAGGCACAGGTGAAGCAGGGGCTAGTAGCCGCCGCAGACGAGGTGATACTGCTGGCGGACAGCTCCAAATTCGGCAAAGCCTCGTTTGTGAAGTTCGCTGAGTTTGCTCAGATAGACCTGATCATTACGGATGACGGACTGCCAGAAGACATTCATTCCGAATTGGCCCGAATGGGCGTTAACGTGGAAATCGCCCAGAGTTAACACTTAAAGAAAAAATAAAATTATATTTTATGAAATTTAGAATTGAATAATATTTTATGTTGTATTTTTGAACTGAATCATTTATAATAACATTCGGTGCAAGCAATACCGAAGGCTGAATACAGTTGCACAATAAACAGCATCAAAAGGTATTGAAATTTATGCGAATTAGTATGCTGATTACAACTTATTTAACACAAATGTAATGATGTTTGTTTTACTTTTAAATTAGAATATATTATAATGCATGGATGAACCGATAATACAATCAATTCATTTATAAACGAACTGAGGATGCGAAATGTCGGGAGCGAATAAGGGTACGACTGCAAAGAAAAGGCAGACAAAGCCGATAAGCAAGAAGGAAAAACTAATCCTTACGACATTAATAGTTGTGCTGGTCATTGCTATCGCGTGTGTCAGCGTTTTTCTGCTGTATCCCCGGCTGGCCGGCAAGCCGGACTGGCAGATTCTTTCTTCCCTTGACTTCAACAACAGCTCGTGGATTGAAGAGATGGCGAATAACCGCATCAAACCCACGGATAAAACCATTGATATCAACTCCTCCTTTGTATATTCAAAGGATACGGCCTATATCACCTATGCTTATGCATCGTCGTCCAGCGTGGAAGACGCGAAGAAGTACTACCTGGAGCAGATTCCCGGCTCGGTGGACAATGAAGCCGGCGAAACGATGAGAATGAACATTACAGGTGAAAAGAGTGGTGAACAGTATGACGTCACCAACTACGAAGCCGATATGTTCAACGCATACGACGTCAAGGTGACGATCGACAGGGACAAAGCCGATCAGATAAAAGAAAAGCTGATCAAGGAGTTTCCGCAACAGGTGGTGGACAGCGTTCCAGAGTTCGCAGGCATTCTGTCCAGCGAGAAGCTGGGCGGATATGTGATGTATAACGACGATGAGCTGTCCAGCTATTCCTATGCCGGGTATCCCATTTATTCCGTAGCGTACCGTTATCCCGGGTCCAAGGATGATCTGACCGAAGTACAAAAGGAGCTGAAGGCCAATTATACCGACAGCATACTGTTTGAGGACGCGGATGCGGTTTATATCAAAAATCAGGGGTATATCATATCGTTCAGCATCGCTGAGAGCGACCTGAATTACCTGGCTGTGATTACTGTTCAGAAAATACCTGACGACGCAGAAACGAGTGTGGAGTGAGTATTGACAAATAAAAAAAGTTAGATTAGTATTGACAGGCATATACGTACAAGTTCTATATTTGTTGATTCACAATATATTTTATAACGATTAAACAGCGTTGTTTAACCAGACCCTTAAACCAGAATATACAATGTTGACATGTGCAGTACATGTCAAGTAAACAATAATTATTTTAAGGAGGAAGACAAATGAAAACGGTGTTGCGCTTTGCTGTGGTGGCTCTTCTGCTTGCTTTAGTGGCCATTACGCTTGTCGCCTGCGGCAAGCCTGCTGCAGATCAGAACGCTTCCGGAGACGGCAGCGCTGTGAAGGGCGTCTATCAGAACCTCGATCCCAACAGAGAGTATTATCTGTGCTCTTCTCACAATGCTCACCCCTACTTCAAGGATTCTCACGTTGGCCTGCGTTATGCAGCGACCTACTTCAATGTGAAGATCACGGCTGTGGGTCCTGACGGCTGGGATACAGCGGCTCAGGCTCAGGCTCTTGAGCAGACCCTGGCGAAGAAACCCGCGGGTATCATCATCCGTGGTTATGACTCCGCATCTGTGGACGCTTCCCTGAAAGCTCAGGAAGCTGGCATCCCGATCGTTTGCACCGAAGCGAAGCCGACCGAAGGCCGCGGCACGACCGTTCCGGGCGCGCTGACCTTCATCGGACTTGACAACTTCCAGTGCGGCGCTGACACGGCTGCTGAGCTCGTTAAGAGAGCCGGCGACACGGGCGTTGTGGGCATCCAGGGCAACTGGGGCGCTTCCAACACGGATGCGAAGCTGGCTGGCATCAAGGATTACTTTGCCAATGTTGCGACTGGCTGGACCATCTGCGGCGAAGCTGACGACAAGGCGACCACCAACGACGCTATCGTTGCTGCGAAGTCCCTGATCAACGGCTATCCGGAAATGACCGCTATCCTGGGTATCGACTCCTCTTCAGGCTCCGGTATTGCGAACGCGATGAGCGAGCTGAATATCGAAGCTGGCAAGTACAAAGTTGTTGTGCACGACAGAGAACCCGCAACTCTTGAGTTCATCCAGAAGGGTTACATCGATGCAACGCTGATCAATAAGACGGCTGGACAGGAATTCGTGGCGATGCTCGTCATGGAAGACTGGAACAACGGCGGCCTGGCCAATATTCCGATCTCTTCGGACAACAAAGCTGCTGGCGTGAACCCGGTTCCGGACAACATGATCAACACGGCTGTTGTTATCGACAAGACCAATGTTGACTACTTCCTGGCTGACAAGTTACCGGTGAATGAGACGAGCCTGTACAACAGATAATTTGACACTGACTTTGCATAAGGGCTTGGGTGAAACATCCCAAGCCCTTGCAAAGATATACAAACAATATAGTAGGCCTGTTTTTTATATCATTTAAAATGATTTTTTGTTATCTTCGTACGACTATGTGAATTTGTGGTTTTTGCCACTTAGTATATAAAGGAGAAAAGGAATGGACAGCGGAAAAGAGAAGTTTCTTATCATAGATAACATTTCCAAATCGTACGGCGTAGTTCAAGCCTTGAAAAACGTATCGTTTACGATTGCGAAAGGCGAGGTCCATACGCTGCTCGGTGAAAACGGCGCCGGAAAATCCACGCTGATCAAGATCATCAGCGGCGAGGAAGCGCCGGATACCGGCACGATCACGCTGGATGGGGAAACGGTTAAAAACTATTCGCCGATGGTAGCCAAAGCGATGGGCATCGCGATGGTGCATCAGGAACTGGCGATATTTGAAAACATGACAGTTGCGGAAAACATATTCCCAACGATGGAGTTTCTGACCAAGTCGGGCGCGATCGACAAAAGGCGGCTGATCAAGGAAGCGCAGGAGAAGATCGACCTGTTCGGCATGGATCTGGTGCCGACGCAGCGGATGGATTCTCTGACAGTGGCGCAGCAGCAGATGACGGAAATACTCCGCGCCATCAGCGCCGGATCCAAACTGGTGCTGCTGGACGAGCCGACATCCGGCCTGAACAAGGAAGAGACAGCCAACCTGATGAAGATCATCGACGCGCTCCGCTCACAGGGCATTACGATCATCTACATCTCGCACCGTATCGCGGAGATCATGCAGATTTCCGACCGCATTACGGTTATGAGAGACGGTGAGTATATCACTACCTTCATCAACGATGAGAATCTGAAAGAGATCGATCTCATCAGCCGTATGGTGGGCCGTGAGCTGACCGGCAGCCTGTATAAGCGCAAGACCTACACCGGCGAAGCCAGTGGCGAAGTGATGTTCGAAGTCAAGGGCATGAACAAGAAAAACGCGGTGTATGACATCGACTTCCAGCTCCACAAGGGCGAGGTGCTCGGTTTCTTCGGCCTTGAAGGCTCGGGCACCAACTCGGTGTCCCGAATGATTTTCGGACTCGAGGCGATGGAAAGCGGCGAGGTTCAATTCAAGGGTGAGAAGATAAGCAAGGTGAACACCACGACGATGGTGGACAAGAAGATCATGTACATCAACAACAACCGGAAGCAGGCGGGTTTGCTGTTGGATTCTTCGACGCTGAACAATATGTCGATGCCGGTGCTGAAGGACTTCTCCAAAGGCGCGATCATCGACAACAAGAAGCTGATCGAACATACCTGCCGGTTCATCGATGCGTTCAACGTCGTGATCCCGTCGGTGTACCAGAAGCCGAGAAACCTCTCGGGGGGCAACCAGCAAAAGGTGCTGATGTCCATCTGCCTGGGCAAGGATCCGGAACTGCTGATCATCAACGAGCCCACAAGAGGCATCGACGTCGGCGCGAAGGCGGAAATACACAGATTCCTGCTGAATGAAGTGGAAAAAGGCGTGGGGCTTATCGTGTTCAGCTCCGAACTGCCTGAGCTCATGAGCCTGTGCGACAGAATCATCGTGATGAAAAACAAGCGCATCGTCGGCGAGATCAGCAAGGAAGAGATCTCCGAAGAGTCCATCATGACGATTGCGGCCGGCGGAATGTAAGGGGGATACAATAATGGAACAGAAAACAATGACCCTTGACAACAGAAAGAAATTTAACTGGTCGAGCATGACCATTATTGCTCTGACTCTTTTGCTGGGCATCGGCTTGACGGTCACGAGCAACAAGTTCTTCAATTATCAAAACATACATGACCTGTTGTTTGATACCTCATTTATGTTCTTCGGCGTCATCGGTTTTACGTACCTGATGATAATGGGCGAGATCGACTTGTCGGTTGGTTCAATGTACGCGTTTTCGGGCATGTTCCTGGGGATGCTGTGCAGCTGGGGGCTGCCGTTTTATGCGGCACTGCCCGTCGCTCTGCTGGTCGCCATATTGATCGGACTGGTCAACGGCTTGCTGGTGGTACGCTTCAGGGTGCCGTCCATGATGGTGACGCTGGGCATGATGACGGCTGTCAAAGGCCTCGCCAACCTGCTGTGCTCCAACCTTTACGGTTATTACTATCCGGAAGAATACAACGCGCTGTCCAAATACTCCGTGAAATTCGGCAACGGACAGGAGCTTTTCCTACTCATCGTCGTGATGATCGTCCTCGTCGTGGTGCTCGAGTTCATGTTGCACCGCACGACGATATTCAGAAAGATGTACTACGTGGGAGAGAACCTCGACACTGCGCGTATCTACGGTATCAAATCCGGCAAGATCAAGATCATTACGTTCATTTCGTCCGCTTTCACGGCGGCCATCGGCGGCATACTGATCGGCTCCCGTATCCATTATGCGGAGCCTACGATCGGTATCGGCTATGAGTTCCAGATGCTAACGGCGGCGGTGCTGGGCGGGGCGAGCCTGTTCGGCGGCAAGGGCAGCGTGCTGCGCGCAACCATCGCGCTGCTGTTCCTGCAGATGATTTCCAAAGGCATGGTGCTCCATAACATTGAGCCGCTGCTGCAGCAGATTATCGTCGGTATCATTTTGATCATCGCAGTGTATCTCGATACACGCGTGAACAAAATGGCGAAATCCTGACGGTCTGCCGTAAGAGAAAGAGGTGCAAGATGAATAACGTTAAGACGACAATTCAGAAATTGATAAAGATGAACGGCAGCGTCGCGCTGATGATGTGCCTTGTGATGATCATCTTCCTCGCGCTCACCCAGACAAGGATATTCTTTGATCCGCTGAACCTGGAAGCCCTGATGAACGCGATATCGCCGGAAGGCATCGTGGCGCTGGGTATGATGGTACTGCTGATCACGGGCGTATTTGACCTGTCGGTGGGCAGCGTGATGTGCCTGAGCGGCCTGGCGACGGCGATGAGCTTGTCGGCCGGCGTGCCGTGGGTACTGGCCGTGTTGATCGGCCTCGCGGTGGGCGCGGTTGTAGGCCTGATCAACGGCTTCCTCGTCGAGATCGGCGGCATCAACGCACTGATCACGACAATCGGTACACAGTTTGTATTCAGAGGGATATCCGAGCTGCTACTGGTAGGCCGCGGCAAAGGCGGTTTCTCCGGCTTCCCGGAAGGCTTTGTTCAGTTCGGACGCGGCGGCTTCCTCGGCATCTACTGGATGTTCTGGATCCTCATCATACTGGTGGTGCTGATGACGCTGTATATCATTAAGAGACCCACGGGCCGGCGGCTTTACTTCATCGGCGGCAATGAGCCGGCGGCGAAGTTGATGGGTATCAAAAAGAGAAAGATCAGGATCAACGCGTTCGTGCTGTCCGGCATACTGTCGGCGCTTGCGGGCATACTGATCACAGCCAAGTCGGACGCGGCCAACCGCTATACCGGACAAACCTCGCACATGAACGTCATCATCGCGTGCGTTATCGGCGGCGGCAGTATGAACGGCGGCCAGGGTACGATACTGGGCGCGCTATTCGGAACCGTGTTCCTTGCGCTGCTGCAGAACGCGTTCAACCTGTTCAACGTGGACCCGTCCTTACAGCTCATACTAATCGGCTGTGTGCTGATGGCGGTGGTGTCCATCGACGGTTACCTGACCATCCGGAGACTGAAAGAACT
>JAEWWC010000170.1 GCA_023396555.1 Bacillota bacterium | reverse complement strand
TCGGGCTCCCCAGAGAACCGTACAGCGAGATATCCCGGGTGATGAACGAATCCCAGTCACACGCCGGTTTTTTGGCGCCGAAGAAGCCCACCATGCCCACCTTGCCGCACGGTTTGATCACCTTCTTTATATCCTCGAACACCGTCACGCCCCCCGACGTCTCGATCACCGTGTCTATCATCTCACCGTTGGTGATGTCCCGCACCCGCTCCGCCAGATCCTCCTCACGCACGTTGATATAACCGTCCAGATCGTACACCCTGGCCCTGTCCAGCCTTTCCTTCCTGGTGCCCGACAGTATCACCTTTTTGGGGTTGAATAGCTTCTTGACGATCTGCGCCGCCTGCAGGCCAATTGGCCCCGGCCCCAGTACCAGCACGTTTTCATTCGGTTGTATGTGAGACCGCTGCACAGCATACATGGCAATGCCTGTCGGTTCGATAAGCGCCGCCTCTTCAAACGAAATACCTTCAAACTTATGCAGCGCGGACACCGGGAATGTAATGTACTCAGCAAAGCCGCCGTCCCGGCTCAGCACGCCCGTCTCCGTGCGGTTCACGCACATATTGACCTGGCCCTTTTGGCAGAAGCTGCAGTAGCCGCAGCTGACCGTACATTCGCCAGAAACCTTGTCGTCCACTTTAAAACCGCCGGCATCGGGGCCGACCTCCGTGATGACGCCGGACCATTCATGCCCCGGTATCATCGGCAGCTTGCACAAGCCCTCCTGAATATAGACCATTTCATTGGTATAAAGCTCATAATCCGTACCGCACAGGCCAATAGCTTTTATTTTGATTACGACTTCGCCGGACTCGGGCTGTTTAACGGGCACTTCTTCATAACGGGCATCATACGGTCCGTGAATAACTATCGCTTTCATGGCAGCAACTCCTCCATCATTAAATAGTTGTGTGAACTCTTACAGCTTCGCTTTGAACGCATCTATTTCCCGATCGCCTTCAAGAATGCCAATCTCGAGGTTGATTTCCACTTTCTCCTTTGGCCCCAGCATCGGTAGCCATCCGTTCTTTCTCGATTCCGCAATGCCCACGTTATACGTGTTCGACGGCTCCATCGCGACCACATAGTCCTGCTGTCCCAGCATCTTCCACTGGTTCCCGACCGGCAGCGTTTTGGGGTCATAACCCAGATAGACGCCGATTTTGAGCTGTTCGTTGATAACAGCCTGATAAACGCGGGGCCGGTCAGCCGGCATTTCGTGCAGGAAAGTCTCGAACTGGTAACCCGGAATCGGCTGCGACATGCCGCTGTAATCGCCCGCACCCGGCTGTTTGCACGTTCTGAGCGTATTCACTTTTTTTGCCGAGGTGTACAGCTTTGAATCCTCGCTGACGATAGGGAAAGGCTGATTAACGTGATACATGATCATGAAAGGAGATTCCTGATAGCCCTCGTTTTCCACGATGTCTTTGATGAATATCTTTTTCTGTCCGAATATGCATTTTATCTCACGGGTAAGGACCAGGTTTTCATCATATATGATCGCCTCGCGCATCCTCCCCGTCACCTTGACCACATAGTCTTCGTCTTCCCAGTATTCATCGATCCAGTACTTTTCCGCGGGTGTATGGGATATCCTGCCGTGAAGCCCGTGGTACACACCCCTGTCCTCGCACGGTTCCCCCACCTGAATCAGCCCGCACGTGGTCAGCAGCCCGCCGTAAAAGTTACGCAGCCATTGATGACCCTGATTTTCAAAGTAAGTGGGTGCAATGACGCCGACCTTGCTCTGCCAGGCGACAGGCACGCCGCAATAACTGGCCTCGCCGATGTCCATGCCCCTGTCCACCAGAATCGTAAACACGAGGCCGCTGCCGGTCTTCACCTCCACCGCCTTCATGCCGGACGCTTTTCCCTGCGTATACTCAAACTCACGCGCACCGGCCAGCTGCGACATGGCGCTCACCCGTTCACATAACTGCTCCCTTGTCAGCTGCATCCCATACGCGTTCATCATATTCAACCTCGCATTATGATAATAAAAATTCCCTTAGAGGAAGTCGTCCACATTGTCCTTCGTCACCACGATGACCCCCGTATCGACAACGTCGGGCATCATGCTGACCCCTGAATCGTTCTTCAGCTGGCTGTTGTGGTTATAGTCGTATAAAAACTTCAGGCCGTAATACGACATCGTAAACGTACGCTGCACCAGCGTCGCCTCAATCTTTCCCTGTTCCACCAGTTCCAGCACCTCGGAGTCCTTGTCAAAAGCCACCACTTTGATCTCGCCCAGCTTTTGGTTCTCGCTCAGCGCGATCGCCGCTCCCACGCCACTGGCCGCGTCAGTGCCGAACAGGCCGGTAATGGTCGGAAAATCCTTAAACATCTGCTCAGCGATATTCGCGGCTTTCGAAGGATCCGCCTGATCGTTCATCACCGCCACGACGCTGATATCGGGATAATTGGTCTTGATGCATTCTTCGAACCCGCGCTGGCGCTCATCCAGGCTGTATATGCCGGGTATCGTCAGTATCCCCACATCGCCCGTGCCGCCCAGCTTTTTACCGATGATATCTCCGGCAATGTAACCGGAATGATAATTATCCGTCCCGAAATACGTCAGCCGCCTGCTGTTCGGCGCGTCGTTGTCGATGCAGACAACCGGGATACCCATGTCCATCGCCCTGTTGATGGGCTCGGTCATGGCCTCCATGTCGATGGGGCACACCAGTATTCCGGCCGGCTTCTTTTTGACCACCTGTTCAAAGATGTCCAGCTGTCTTAAGGCGTCGCTGCCGTTTTCGCCGGTAAACACAACGTCCACGCCCAGTTCCTGGGCTGCCGCCTCCAGTCCATAGCGGTGGTCCTGCCAGTAGGGCAGTATGATGTGCATTCCGACCGTATAGTAAACCTCTTTGGGTTCGTCTTGGGGCGTATCCTGGCCACCGGTGACCGATTCATCTGCATCCTCTTTATCGCTGTAAATTGACCCGCATCCGGATAATAATGCGATGAACAATAATGCCGAAATCAAGATTGCTGTGATTGTCTTCATTATCCAACCTCTTTCAATACAAAAGAAGTCTTCTCTATGTATCATCAGCCTACATAAAGGTACTTCTTTTTATAATCTGCTTCAATGGGTCTGTTTTCATATTTGTTGTACTATTTTGTGGTTTTGGGGATACGCAATTCCACCTTTGTGCCCGTATGTCTAATGCTGAATATTCGAAGTCCAAAGCTGTTGTCAAATATCAATTTGATGCGTTCGTTGATATTGATCAGCCCAAGCCCAACTTTTATCTCGCCCTCGTTTTTACCATTGACCCCCCGGGCAAGGCACTCATTGATCGCGTCCAGCGTCTCCTTGTCCATGCCATCACCATTGTCCTCAATGGTAATAAGTACGCTGTCCAACGTTGAGGTGGTCCTTATTCTCAGCGTCCCCTTGCCGGGTTTCGTCTCCAGGCCGTGTATGATCGCATTCTCCACCAGTGGCTGAATCGCAAGCTTTGGTATCAAACAATTTTTAGTGTCCTCATCGATCTCGTTGATGACGATAAATTTATTGTTGAATCTGAACTGCTGGATATTTAAATAATTAGCGATATTTTTAAGCTCCTCTTCCAGCGTCACCATCGCGTTCTTGTTCGTGATGCTGTACCGGAATATATCTGCCAGCGCCTTGACCATTTTTTCGATGCCTTCCACTTCTTCCTCAATGGCCTGTCCTCTGATAGATTCGAGTGTGTTGTAGAGAAAATGCGGATTGATCTGGCTTTGAAGCGCGTCGATCTCAGCCTGTTTCTTCATGATGCCGGCGGTATATTCGCTATCTATCAGTTGCTTCAAACGCACGATCAGGGAGTTCAGATCGTTATACATCGGATACAGTTCATTGCCCCTTTGCACGTCCTGCAGCTTCAGTTCCGAATCACCCGTCACGATCGCATGCAGCGCTCCTTCCATGTTGGTGATGGGGCGGTAAACCTTTCTGTTGAACAGTATAACGATCAGTATATTGACAAGTATCAAAAACAGGCTTGAAAACACTATGATATAATACATTGAGTACGTCGTCTCGCCGAAAAAGTCACTGCCCGCGATATAAAGCAGCGTACAGCCGGAGGAAACGGATTTATCATAAAAAATATATTTGTTCTCACCATATGCCTTTGTTTCCAGCATACCTGCTGCGCCGTTCAACTGGTCGCGGAACTGGCCCGTTCTCACCAGCTCCTCATCACCGATGGCATTCTCGTTGCGAAACGACATCAGTATCTGCCCGTCCGAATTGATCATCACGATAGAGCCGTTGTTCAGCAGCCCCAGGTCCTGAAAATACGTCCGGTATGATTCCCAGTTCTTTTCAATTACGACAATGGCGTCATCCAATGCCTCCACTGGCTGATAGAACCTGATGGATACCATGCTTTGCCCGAGCGTATCGCCAGTGCTTCGCATCAGTATGGCTCCTTTGTCCTTTTGTTTAATAAGCTCGGAATACCGCGATTTAGTGCCGCTGGTGTAGTAGAATGGGCTGTAAGGATTCGTATAGGAGATCATCCCGCCTTTGGGTCGATAAATGGATATCCCCGATATATCCTCGTTAACCTTAAAAATGATGTCAATGATGGTATTGAGCTCGCTGTTGTTGCTTTGAATCGTTGAAGGAAGGTCTTTTTCTTCAAAATAGAAATAAGACTCGTCATACACCATGCCCGACATTTTATCAATTCGTTCAATTTCCAGACGGATATTGAGTGCCACCTGGTTTATATAATGGGAAACGGTCTGTATGTCCCTGCGCTGGTTGGAGCCGTCCGTATAGTTTAAATTGATCAGTCCATAAAAGAGCTGAGTAATTAGCACACAGACAAAATAGACGCCGACAATCAGAACAATATTCGATTTTATCCTGAATATTTTGGCCTGCTTGAAAAATGACCCGATTCGCGATACCAATCTTGTAAACCATTTCTCAATCATGCCGCCCTCCGCCCTTGGACTGCCAGCGAAAAATTTTATATGTAGAGATTTCGGTAATCTGTCGGGTTGACCCCCACTTTTTTCTTGAAAAGCCGGCTGAAATACTTAGAATCCTTATAACCGACCATTGAAGAGACGTCAATGATCTTATACCGGATATCCTGCAAAAGCTCTTTGGCTATATTGATACGGAAATCACTTAAGAATTCGGTAAAGTTCTCGCCCGTTTTCTTCTTAAAGACCTCGCTTACGTACGTCGGATTCAGACATACCAGTTTCGCAACGTCATTAAGCCCGATATCCGACATATAATTATCCATGATATACGTTTTTATTTCACCGATGATTTTGTCGTTGCCCTCCTGTCTGGATTCGGAATGCACCGCGACAAATTCCTTGACAATCTGGTTCAGATATGCTTCGATCCTTGCCTTGGACAGGCTATTTTCAATATACTGTTCCGCCAGTTCTTTTGTGGTGCTTTCAAGACGGATCTGCTTTTGTTCCATCACCTTAAAAAGAACGCCAATGATGGATATGGCGGCGGTATGGTAGGCCACTGCATTACTTGACAGTTCCCTGTCCGCTCTCCTCAGAATGTTCGTGATTTCCTCCGATGCGCTTTTAGTATCGAATACATCGAAATGGAGAGACAGCTTCTTTTCATCACGCAGATCGAAAATAGTCTTGACATCCTTAGAGCCGGGCAAATCAGTCGGCGCGTCGATGATTCTCCCTGTACCCAGTACCATACGCGCATAGATGGCATGCATCGCAGTACGGTAGGATCTCCCGATATCTCCGATATCCGTCACCGATTCTCCGATTCCGATTGTAAGATCGATCGGGGCATTATGGCCCTTTCCTTTCCGGAAAGCGGCCATTGCCTGCGATAACCCTCGCCGCAAACCTTCACGTTTCGCGTAATTAAATATGAATACGCTTTTTAAGCCTGCCGGGTCCGTATAACAGACTGCTTCATCGATATACTCAGACATGGTTTCTTTAAAGCCCGCCAGAAACCGCTGATGGTCGGAGTCCTGATGGCTGCCGGGCGTTTCCCTCGATAAAAAGTCCAGTTTAAACACCGCAGCGCAGAACTCGTGATCTGAAAAGTTTGTCCCGAACTGCCTGTTTAATCCTTCAATGCTTACGCCATTGCCTACATGATTGATTATTTTCCTGATTTCATTTTCCAGCCGCTGAGATTCACTGAATTCTATTTTTGTTTTTATTTGATGCTTCTTGTTTATTTTCTCTTTGACGGAGAGTAATATCTCCTGAAGCTCATTTTTATCCAAAGGTTTTACGATATACCCGAAAGCGTCATATTTGACCGCGTTTCTGGCATATTCAAAATCGCTGTAGCCGCTTATAATAATGAATTCAGTATCAATATTGAGTTCTCTGGTCGTTTTAATGAGCCCGATTCCGTCCAAGCTGGGCATGCGTATGTCTGTGATTACAAGATCGGGACGATGTTCTTCGATGAGGTTCAATGCCGAAAGACCGTCCCCCGCATCCGTGACAATATTGAAGCCCAGCTCCTCCCAGTTCACAATCTTCCTTATCAGCTTGCAAATCCAGGTTTCATCGTCGACAACAATAACTTTGTACATCTTTGTACGCCCCTCTCAAAAATAGTTACATATGATGAGGCATTATCCATGATAACATTTTACACGATCTTAATCAATTGAACATTTCCTATGCCCATGACTCATGATCTATGATGCTTGCATTTTTGCATATTATCTATTTGTGTACTCGGATGTGTTTAATATTCAGGTATTCATGCAGACCTTCGGTTCCATGCTCATGCCCAAAACCACTGGCCTTCCAGCCGCCGTACGGTGCGTTAATCACGCCCGCGTCAGGATTGTTAACCGCGACATTGCCGGCATCGATTTCATGCGAAAGCCGTTCCGCGAGGTGAAGGCTGCCGGTATAAACGATCGCCGCCAGCCCGTAGGGGGAATCGTTAGCCAGTTCGATCGCCTGATCGATTGTATCGTATTTCATGACGCCGACCAGCGGGCCAAACGTCTCCTCACGCATGACGAGCATTGAATGATCTACATCCGCCAGTATCGTGGGTTCAAAAAAGGATCCCTGCTCATATTTTGCACCCTGCGGTTTTTTGCCGCCGCACAAAAGCCTCGCGCCCTTTTCCACCCCGTCGCGTATATGCTTTTGTACTGTTTCGACGCCGCTTTGGGTGCACATCGGCCCCAAATCGCAGGCGTCCGTGAGACCGTCACCAATCGTCAGTTTCTTAGCCGCCTGTACAAGCTTTTCAAGAAAGACCTCGTAAATATCACAGTCCACATAAATCCGGTTTATCGCAATGCAGATCTGGCCCATGTTTCTGAAGGACCGCCTCACCGCACCCGCCACGGCCGCATCGATATCACAGTCCTTGCAGACGACCATCGGGAGGCTGCCGCCCAGCTCCAGCGACACTTTTTTCAGCGTATCGACACAATCGGATAAAACCTGCTTGCCCACCGCGGTGGACCCGGTAAACGCCACTTTCTTTACCTTCGGATTGCTCAGCAAATGGGGACCGATCTCCCGGCCCGAACCGGTCAGCGCATTCACAACGCCTTTGGGCACGCCCGCATCGACGATGCATTTGATATATTGGATCGGCGATATCGGCGTCTCGGAAGGAAGCTTGCAGACGATCGTGCAGCCGGACGCCAGCGCGCCGCCCAATTTCCAGGCCAGCAGCTCGATGGGATAGTTCCACGGTGATATCCCGACAGCGACGCCGACCGGCTGATATATGACCCGGCTCTCAACATTCGGCTCGGCATTGGGTATAATTCTTCCGCAGATACGTTCGCCCTCTTCAGCATAATAACGAAGTATCTCAGCGCCTTTCCTGACTTCACCCAAGGCCTCCGCCAACGGCTTGCCCTGTTCCCAGGTCATCAGCCGTGCAATCTCCGGCGCGCGCTCCAGCACGAGCTCGCTGGCTATTCGAAGATACCCGCCTCTCTGAAACGGCGTCAAATGTGACCACGGTCTAAACGCCCGGTCGGCAGCCTCTATTGCGTTTTCAATGTCTATTATGTCCGCTGCCGGCACCGTCGCAAAAATCTCGCCGTTGGCGGGATTGCGCACTTCCAGGCGTTTATCCCCGCTACCGTCTGTCCAATTCCCGTCAATCAGAAGCTTCTCATGCAATATCAAATCAGGTATCCTCCGTTAGTCAATTTTTCCGGTGACCCATAAAACGACGAGCGGCATGTTTCCTCTCTGATAAGTTGTATGATATTCTCCCGGCGGGACATATAATGCATCGCCCTGCTCGATCTCAAATTCATCCTCACCCACGACCATAACCCCTTTTCCCGAAATGACAAAGTACGTCTCTTCCATGTCGTCATGCGTGTGGCCCGTTGTCGACCCCGTGGGGTATATCGTTGTATATCCCATGCTCAGCCGCCGGGATGGACTGTTTTCGCCATTGATCAGATAATAGGTGTCTCTGAGTATGTCCTTTTCACGCCCGCACACATGCGCGCGAAGCGATCTCGGGTCTTCATCCGGCTCCCTGCTCTGCACATTAACCACACATTTCATCGTCTGCTCTCCTGGAACTTATTATTACGTTTGTTAGCACCTTAATATACAGCGTATATCATATATGATCTGGTATGGTAGCTACAATAAGTCACCGTTCGTAAATGGTGGATTATTTTCGGCTTTTCTTGAATAACTTTTATGTATGGCTGCGGTACCATACGCAGGCTCAGATTTGTATAAGACATAGTTCCATGCAACATTATCTTTATTGCCATCACTCGTCTATCATCTAACGTCCTTTTTACAGCATATATCCAAAATAGCTATTGAAAGAAAGGGCTGAAAAAATCGAAACCCTCATAGAAACACAAAACTGTTGGATAGTTACAGCTGCAAATAGAACATTACAGATATTCAAAATATCATGTGTATACCCTTAGATGAAGCTTCGCAGTATTTTTCGTTTTAAGCGACTTCGTAATAAGTAAACATTTTCTTCTGGGGCTACATATATTTTTAATAGATGGCATTAAGGAAAGCTGATACGCGATAAAGAAGACATAAAGAAAATTTCTTTCATATTTGTTGGCTTTTCTGAAACCAATAAAAGAATTGCGGACAGTCTATGATGGAACGAACCGGACAAGCTACCGGTTACCCTCGCAACCCTCATGACCAAGATGACCATCATGGATGAGCCTATCGAACACGGCGAAGGCATTCTGCATCACATCGAAGGTGTTGACCTCATTCCGGCCAAGGACTAAATTCCGAAAGCACCGCATAAGTTTTTGCCCAACGAGATAGGTTACTCTTTTCATATCATTTTTGTGCAATTAAAGGTTTGTTTGATTCATTGCACGTTACTGCATTTAATAATAGTCTATTATTAAGATTTCAGCAGGAGGTAATGAAAATGGGCAAAGTGAAAGTAGCAATCATCGGATTGGGCTTTGGCGCAGAGTTTATACCAATTTATCAGAAACATTCCGACGCTGAGTGTGTCGCGGTATGCCGCCGTGATAAGGACGAATTGAACAAAATTGCTGATATCTTTGGCATACAGAAAAGATACACCGATTTTGAGGAGCTGCTGGCAGACAAAGAGATCGACGCTATACACATCAACTCACCCATTGCGGACCACGCACGCATGAGCATTATGGGCCTTGAGGCTGGAAAACATGTGGCTTGCACCGTACCCATGGCCACGACAGTGGAAGAATGCCTCAAGATATGTGAGCTTGAAAAGAAAATGCAAAAAGTTTACATGATGATGGAAACAGCCGTTTATACCCGTGAATATCTGTATGTCAAGAATCTTTTCGACAAAGGCGAGCTTGGGAAGATTCAGTTTCTGAGGGGTTCCCATCAGCAGAACATGAGCCTGCCCGGATGGCCGGAGTACTGGTACGGGATGCCACCGATGCACTATGCGACGCATGCCATATCCCCCCTGCTTGATCTGGTCGGCAAGCGCGCGGAGTCGGTCAGCTGTATTGGCTCTGGCGAGATCGAGCCCTCCTACATCGGCCGCTACGGTTCCCCGTTTGCCATCGAAACGGCGCACCTGTGGCTCAAGGACAGCGATGTGAATTGTGAGGTGACACGCTCCCTGTTCAACACCATCCGCCAGTACCGCGAAAGCTTCGACGTATACGGCACCAAACTGTCGTTTGAATGGTCGCAGCTGGAGAGCGAGCATCCGGTCATCTTCTCCGGATATGAGGACGCGGAGCGGCGCGAGGTTCCGGATACGGACGGCATGCTGCCCGCGGAGATCGGAGGCTTTGCCAAAAAGGAGCAGATCGTCAACGACCAGCACGTGTCGTTCATACAAGGCTCCGGCCACGGCGGTTCGCACCCGCATCTGGTGCATGAGTTCGTATCCGCAATCAAAGAAGGCCGCAAAGCGCACGTGGATGCCGCGACCTCGGCGAACTGGACGATGGCGGGCATACTGGCGCACGAATCAGCCATGAAGGACGGCGCACGTATCAAAATTCCGGGCTGATGCGGCACAGTATAATTTAGCGGAGTAAAATGAAGAAGCTCACGGGTCAACTCTTGAGCTTCTTTCTTCCGATAACTCCACATCTGTTATTCCGAGCGCAGCGAGCAATCCCATGTAAAGTGTTCTGCGACCGAGCTCATGCGCTCCGACGGAATGACGCGCGTGCGTTCTAAGCTTCCGGCTTCCCAACAGAGCCGGACTGCGCCACCTTGCGTTCACGGGAGTATTTTTTCGACGCGATTTCCCGGCTGATACCAACGATGCCGGCAATGGTATATGTCTCGTCGTAGAACGGAGCCTTCACCACCTCGAACTTCTTCTGCGTTCCGTCCGGAAATGTCATCCACTCGCTGTTGCTTTGCGGCTTGCCGCTTTCCAGTATTATCTTGTCAATGTGATTGAAGAACAGCGCCTCCTTATGAGGGAACAGATCGACATCCCGCTTGCCGACGATCTGCGACCGGTCCAGCCCCAGCACCTTGCAGAACGCGGCATTGCAGCCCAGCAGCACGAAGCCGGTGTCCTTGAAGAAGATCAGGTCAGGCGACGAGTCGATGATGGTTTGCAGCAGTATGTCGTTGAATGTGTACTTCTCGGTAACCAGTGCGGCCTGCCGCCTGTATATGGACGGCGTATAGAACATGTGCCTTTTGAATGTGCGGCTGAAGTGGGCATCGCTGCTGAAATGCAGCTTTTCCGCAACCTCCGAGATGGGCATGTTGGTGACCTTGAGCAGTTCAGCGGCCTTGGTAGTTTTCAGCTTCAGGAAATAGTTCATCGGCGTAACGCCTGTAACCTGCTTGAACAGCCGTATATAATGATAGCCGCAAACCCCAATGGCATCAGATATGTCGTTTACGGTGAATTTATCAAATATATGTTTGTTCATAAAATCGATCGAGTCTTCGACGTAAGACTCATAAGTACTGCTGACGGGTTTTTGAGACATCTTGCTGTCTATCAGTGTAAACAACAGCGCCTCAAGGATGTGAGACATAGACAGCATAGCCTCGCGTGACAGCCCTTTATCGCTATAATCCAGCAACTCTATCATTTTCAAGCATTTTGCCGGCAGCGTACTGATCCTATCCAGCTTCTCGTGCAGCAGTTCATAGAGTTCCTCGCTTTCTTTGAGAGAAAAGCTGATTTTGTGGCAGAATAATTCCTTTGTGTTGCAGCAAACGCTGTATTCATCTCCGGGATAAACGATCAGCAGCATTTGCGGCCGCAGCGTTAACTGCTCTTTGGGAAACCTGAACTGCATAGCGCCGTCCAATAGCAGATAAATGCTATACTCATCCGATTTCTGCCTGTGATGCGACTCGCCCCCGTTTGCGTTTTCTGTGAAGTTATTGTATATAGGCGATGAGGATTTTATTTTGATCACTTTTAAATCCTCCTTGGGCTTTGTGTTTTTAGTTTTATTATAGACAGCAGATTGAAAACGCACAATACCAAGTATCAATAATGTGCAAATAAGCGTTAGTTATATCCATTGTAATAACACTTAAATAAGAGTAATTTTAAAACGACCCCATAAGAAAAATTCAATACATATTTGTTTAGAGGAGGTTCACAGATGCCTCTTGAGGAAGTTCTCCGTTTACGCAATATTTCCAAGACGTTTCCGGGTGTTAAAGCTTTGTCAAATGTGAGTTTTGATTTGCATGAAGGCGAGGTTCATTGCATATGCGGTGAAAATGGCGCCGGTAAATCAACTCTTATCAAAATAATATCGGGCGCTTATGAGCCCGACGAGGGAACGATCGAAGTCAATGCCCAGGAAGTGACGTTGGACCCGAAGCGCGCCCATGATCTTGGTATCCAGACGGTTTACCAGGAGCACAATATATTTCAGCATTTGACGATCACCGAGAACATTTTTACCGGCCTTGAGATCAGCAAGAGGGGCGTTCTCCAGAAAAAAGTGATGGAGCAACGAACAAGGGAAGCGCTGGAACAGCTTCACTGCTATTTTGATCCCTCAACAATAATGAGCGAGCTTTCCAGCGGTGAGAAAAAGCTGGTCGAAATAGGCAAAGCTCTTGTTTTTAACCGGAAGATCATCATTCTGGATGAGCCGACCTCATCCTTCTCAACATCTGAGATCGATCACCTGCTGCATATCATTGAATTGCTCAAAGAAAAAGGGATGGGAATCATCTATATTTCCCACCACCTTGATGAAGTGTTCAAAATAGGAGACAGGGTCACAGTATTGCGCGACGGCAGGATGATCAGCAATTATAGAACTTCCGAAATCAACGAGGAAAAGCTCATACGCGACATGGTAGGCAGAGATGCGTCGGCTTTCTATCACCGTGACTTTTTTGATACGGGCGAGGTTGTTCTGGAGGCGAAGAATTTAACGGGCAATGGAATTGAGGACGTTAGCTTTACGCTGAAGAGGGGCGAGATTCTTGGCGTTGCCGGCATGGTGGGCTCGGGGCGGTCGGAGCTTATGAGCGTGCTGTTCGGCGCGGCGCCTTTGGATGCAGGTGAGCTGTCTGTTCTGGGCAAAAAGGTTAATTTCAAAGCTCCCGAAAGTGCGATAAGGCATAAGATGTGCTTTATTACGGAAGACCGTCAGTTTACAGGCTTGTTCTTAACGCACACCATTGCAAGAAATACCGTTATTGCCAATCTGGTCAACGAAAAGAGAAGATTCATCGATCCCAAAGAGGACGTTGCCGTAGGCGACGAATACATCAGGAAAATTGGTACCAAAGCCGAGAATTCATTGGTACAGGTGATGAACCTCTCGGGCGGGAACCAGCAAAAGGTCGTTCTGGGAAAATGGTTCCTGACCAACGGCGAGATATTCATTTTTGACGAACCCACCAGAGGGATCGACGTGGGGTCAAAACAGGAAATCTATTCGATCATGCTCAACCTTTTGAGAGAAAACAAAGCCATTATCATGGTGTCTTCCGATATGCCCGAGGTCATATCCATGAGCGACAGAATCATTGTGATGAAAGACGGGAAGCTGTCGGCAGAGCTGGATCGCCATGAAATAAGCGAAGAAAGTATATTGAAATATTCGATCGGGGGCACAAATTGATGAAAGAAGCAAGAAATAATGTAGCCAAACAGAGCTGGTTCAAACGGCATGAGAATGCAACGCCGCTCACCGTGCTTCTTTGCTTTGCGGTGGCGATCGTGATCATGCAGCTCATTACATCGGGCGCAAGAGGAAAAGTTGAGTATCCGTCGTTTATTACGCCGGTCAACGTGCTGAACATTCTGATGCAGATAGCCGTCCCGGGTATCGTCGCTGTCGGTATGTCCATGGTCATCATCATGGGCGGTATCGACCTTTCCGTGGGTATGCTCGCTTCGCTGGTGTCTATCGTATCGGCTCTTGGTATCTCCGTCTGGGGGCTGGGCTTATGGCCGTCCCTGCTGGTGGGAATTGCCACCGCTGTCGTCCTCGAGACGCTGGTGGGGTTCGTGATATCAAGAACAAAGGTCGAGCCCT
This sequence comes from Bacillota bacterium, assembly GCA_023396555.1. GTDB lineage: Bacteria > Bacillota > Clostridia > Christensenellales > SZUA-584 > SZUA-584. The sequence continues at coordinate 13,235 of JAEWWC010000170.1, read as the reverse complement.
TTATTATGACGCTGGGTGCGATGATCGCCTATCAGGGTATTGCGCTGCTGCTCTGCAACTCGAGAGAGGTTGTTCTGCAAGGCGAACTGGATTTCTTAAAGGCTAACCTGATAAAGGGCGTACTTGATCCCGTCAACGGCCTTAACCTGACCATTACCCCGTATGTCATTATATTTCTGCTGATCGTGGTGATTATATGGGCTGTGATGAAATTTTCGAGATTCGGAAGACGGATATACGCCATCGGCTGCAACCCGAATGCCGCCTATCTTGCCGGCGTTAACGTTAAAAACACCAAACTGCTGGTTTACGCGGTTCATGGCCTGCTGGTGGGGATTGGCGCGGTACTGCTGCTAGCGAGAATCAACGTGGGCATCATCACAAATGGCCAGAACATGGAGATAGATGCCATCGCGATGGCGGTCATCGGGGGCATCGCCATGAGCGGCGGCAAAGGTAACATCTGGGGAACACTCATTGGCATACTGCTTTTGGGTTCCATCAGCAATGCGATGAATATGCTCCGGCTTCCCAGCGAAGTGTCGTTCGTCGCAAAAGGTGTGATCATTATGGTTGCCGTCTCGGCCAGCTATTTGTCACCAGGCATTAAGAAATTGTTTGCCAAATCACACAAGAAGATAACGGTTTGATTTACTCTTATCCGTTTATACGGATAAATACAAGAAAAAACTAGGAGGAGAAAAATGAAGAAGCTATTGTTTTTGACGCTTGCTGTACTCATGATGTTGGCAGTGGCGGCATGTGGACCCGCGCCTGCAACTCCGTCGGCTGAGGCTCCCGCGTCTGAAGAATCCGCGGCACCCGAAGAACCCGCGGCATCTGAAGAGCCCGCGGCACCCGAAGAGCCTGCTGGTGAAGCAAAGCTCATAGGATACTATAAAGATGCGGCTGACGATTATTATAAAGCCGGTTATGAGGTTTTTGAAGCCCTCGCAAAAGAGGAAGGCTGGGAGATTATCGATGTAGTCGGTCAGGGTACAGCCCCTGAGCAGATCGCGGCCATCGAGAACTTCATCACGACCGGCGTTGACGCCATCGTGTGCATTCAAAACAGCCCGCAGGCCAGTGCCGAGTGTATCGAAAAAGCCAATGCGGCCAATATTCCGATTTTCTTTGCCACGCACAACCCGCCGAATGATCCTCTTCCCACTGGGTTTGCAGGATACAATTGGGTGCAGACAGGCAAATATGCCGGCGAGTCGGCTATTGCGCATGGCGTGAAGCGTATCATCATGATCGAGGGTAAACTCGGCCAGGGCACGGCGAGCGGCCAGACGGAAGGCTTTATCCGGGCATATGAGGAGGCCGGCCTTGATATCGGCGACGCGCTGACAATCGGCGGTACGGGCGGTAAGGACCTGCAGATCGTTTTCTGGGGCTCCGGCGGCTGGTTTGCCGATCCTGCCAAAAAAGCCATGCAGGATGCTATCACGTCGCTTGGCAAGGATGGTTTTGACGGCGCTTACGTCCAGAACGACGAAATGATGGACGGCGCGATTCAAGCTATGGAAGAAGCCGGTTTGAATCCTGCTGACTATTGGCTCGGCTCTTCGAACGGCAAGGAAAAATCGTGGAAATGGGTGGAAGAAGGTAAAGTGACGATGGACGTCAACCAGACGCCGACGTTGGAAGCAGACCTTGTGTTCCAGCAAATAAAAGCCCATTTTGCCGGCGAACCGTACAAACGTTTCGTTTACTCCGCGCTGCTTCCCTATGAAAAGGACAACATGGATGTTTCTAAGCATGTGCCATATATCCGTGACGATTATATGGCAAAACGTGCGGCCGGCGCGTTCATTTACGATATTAATGATCCGCAGTTCGTAGAGATGCCCGGTTACCTTGACTGATTTCGCAAAGCGGGGAGGCGGCATATGCCTCCCCTGTATAATACGGGTATGTCAGCTGGTGCCGTGAATTACGGAAGACTACATGAAAAGGCGCAACGCCAACGCGTTCGTGTATGACATGACCGACGGGAGATCTCACAGAGAAATCCGGAGTACAAATAGTCACACCTTTTGGCACATCTAACGTATGCACGTGCTGCGGGGGGAGGCCGACATGTTCGGCCTCCTCAAAATACAGGGAGAAAAATTTATGAAAACCGGAATCAACCTTTTTCTTTGGACAGCTGCCCCTGAGTTTACGAAACATGAAAGCCTACTGGAAAAAATCAGTGACTGGGGCTATGACGCTTTTGAAATGTGCGTCGGGCAGCTGGATTCAGGCGAAATAAACCGGTTTGCCGCCAAGGCGGAATCTCTGGGGCTTGAAAGAACCGCGCTGGACGTCTATTCCGCCTCAGAAATGGATATCATCAGCCCGGACCTGCACATGCAAAAGAAAGCCGTTGACTTCATTAAGACGTGTCTCTCCAAAGCGCGGGATCTTGGTTCAAAAGTGTTCAGCGGCCCCGTGTTTCAGGGCTTGTGCAACACAACGCAGGCCGGCCCGACCCAGGATGAGTGGCACCGCGCGGTGGATAATCTGCGCGGATGCGCGGAGTACGGTCAGCAGGTGGGCGTCAGACTGGCTGCCGAACCGCTGAACCGTTTTGAGATGTATCTGGTCAATACCATGGACCAGGCATATCAGTTCTGCAAAGAAGTTGACAACGAGTACTTCGGAATACTGGCAGACACGCACCATTCCAACATCGAGGAATACAGCGTCGCCGAGTCGTACGGGAGAGTGCTCGATAAAATTTTCAACATACACATATCCGAGAACAACAGAGGGGTGCCGGGCGAAGGTCACGCGGCACCGCCGGAACTGTTTGACACACTGAAGAAGGGCGGCTACGAGGGCTATCTGGTGGTTGAGGCTTTCAATGCCAACGTACCGGAGATGCTGCCATTACTCAGACTGTGGAGGCCGTTTGTCGCAACCGAGGATGAGATTGCCATAAAGGCGCTCAAGTATATTCAACAGCATATTTAGAAACAAGGTTCATTTATATTGCTGCTGAACTCGGATTGTCGATCGCAATACTAATATGTTCTCCTTTTTTTCAGCCGGTGCTTTTTAGCACCGCTTTCTTTTTAAGATACTATGGCAAATGTAATAAGGATATCCCTCCGCCCTTAACCGTAGAGCCGCATAGAAAATGCATGAACGGCTAACGGACTGATATTGAGGATCTTTCCAATATTAATTTGGGCCACCTATTCAGGTGAGTCCAAATATTTCAAATGTGAAAAAATGAGGCAGGTACACCATTAAACATAATGTACAATTAGATGTTTTCTGACCATACCAATACGGTTAAAGCTTGGCTAAAACCCTTAAAAATGAACTTTAACTCCCCGTATGCTCGAACTATAGGCATGCCGCTTGAAGGGCACCTTGTTTGCATCTTCTTATGAAGAAAATTCACCAGGCACCACATGATTTTTATAATAGTTTATTAAGATAGATGACCACCCATTGGTGACGAAATGAATACACGCTCCAGCCGGTTGCTGAACCGGCTTAATATTTCATTGGTGATCGTGCCTGCGCTCATAGCGACATCTTCGGCAAGTATTTCTTCCTCACCGTCGCGCCCGATCATAGTTGCAACGTCCCCGCATGCGACATCCGGAATATCCGTTACATCTAACATAAGCTGGTCCATGCATACGCTGCCTATAATGGGCGCACGAAGACCATGCAGTAATACGCAGCCCCGCTTGTTTCCGAGGTTTCTAGGTATTCCATCCGCATAGCCAATGGGGAGTATAGCGATGCGCGTTTCCCTTTCCACAATATGCTGACAGCCATAACCCACACTTTCTCCCGCTGGAACCATTCTAATCAACACGACCCGCGCTTTTAGTGACAAAACCGGTTTCAGAACAACGTTTATTTTATTGCTCCGCGAAGTGGCGCCATATAACGCCAGACCGAGACGGGCATAGTCGGATTGTGTGTTGTTATAGTTCAAAGCGCCGTAACTGCTCAGAAGATGAGTTTTGGGTATATTGATCCGTTGACGCTTAAGCTGATCCAGCAAACAAAAAAATCTCTTGATTTGCAGTCTTGTCAGATTAACATCGGTTGCCTCTAAGCTGTCGGAAGCGCATAAATGCGTGAATATGCCGTCCACTTTAAGCTGTCCATTGCGAAAAATTTCTGCAATTTGCTGTACGTTTTCAAAACTTTCCCCAAGCCTGTGCATACCGGTATCCACCTTGATGTGGACGCATACTGGTTCCCCCCTGCCGCTGAACGCAGCAGCATAGCGGGCATCCACCACTGTCTGAGACAAGCGGTATCGGGAAAGCTCCGCAGCTCTTTGAGGATCGGTATATCCCAGTATCAGTATTTCACCCTTGATACCGCTCTGCCGTAAATGGATGCCTTCATCAATTGTGGCGACGGCAAAGGCGCGGATGCCGATATGGCTCAAAGCTCTGGAAACCTCAACATCGCCATGTCCATAAGCGTTGGCCTTAACGACAGCCATGATGTTGCATTTTTCAGGTAAAAGCTCCTGCAAGACTCCGGCGTTGCGGCATAGGTTATCGAGATTAATTTCCGCCCAAGCACGATCCGTGCGCCCCTGGAAGACACGAGCATTCATCTTATTTTCCTTCATAAAAGGAGCAGCAGCCACAAGAACCCCGGTCTTTGGCCTGAATCTGTCAATGCCTGTGTAAACCGATTTATCGTTCACTGCCGATCTCCCACAACGTCACGATGACGCCATCCATGTTGTTCCCGGAAAGCTGATATGCCGCATGCTCCGGTATGGGTACTTCGATCACGGTGTCCGTGCTCAGCGGAATAAAGCCGATCTCACAACGGAGGCCATTGCCGCAATACGCAAACCGGTTGCTTTGATAGTCATGCTTCCGAATATGATCCGTATATGCCTCCAGCGTTATCTGGCTGTCCGTCATTATCCGTGAATGCGGATATCCCACATAACGGAAGTGCCAGGGTTCGTGCGCAATATGGGTAATGTGCTCGCTGCCCGCCGGATAACGCTCAATGAAACCATAATCCGCCGCCTTTTCCCGAAAGCACTGGCAGATACCCTCATAAGGAAAATGCGGGCGAATAAAATCGATATCGGCAGCATTTAAAGCCATATCGACTGCCAGCCCCGTTTGATGTTCGCTGCAGCCCGGAAGAGCCACATATTCACGGGTAAAGCGTCTTCCGTTTTCCCGCATCGATTTGTTATATATTCGCTGCTGTTCGCGTATTGTCCGAAAACCGCTGATAGCCACAATCTCATCGGCGCAGTCTAGCGCCGCCAGCGTCTTGTTCAGCATTTTCGCCGCCTGGCGTTCCAGTACAGCGGCCTCTCTCCCGCATTCGAGCGGCACCAGACTGCCGTCGCCTGGTTCCGTTTTCAGCGGCCAGTCCCTATTCACCAAAATCAGGCTTCCGTGATGGATGATGTTTTCATGAAGCTTTAGCGTTTTCATAGCTCAACCGCCAGCCTGATCAACGTATCCACAATGACCTCAAAGCTCATGCCAATACCTTTCAGCATGCCCGGATAGCGGCTGTGGCTTGTGAAGCCAGGGATAGTGTTCACCTCGTTGAAGACAATCTCGCTCTCCGGTGTCAGAAACATATCCACCCGAGCGAATCCGCGGCAGCCAAGAACCTTATAAATGGCCTTCGCCGTATGTTTGATCCGCATCGCCGTATTCGGATCTATGCGAGCGGGCATATGAATACTGGAGCTTTTCAGAGTGTACTTTTCCGTATAGTCAAAGAAACCGCGGGACAGCTCAATTTCATCCACTTCTCCAACGATGAGTTCATCGTTGCCCAGCACGGCACAGCCTACTTCAAAGCCCTCTACGCCCTGTTCGATGACGACTTTGCGGTCATGCTCAAATGCTGCTTTTACCGCATCGGAGAGCCCATCCGGGCCTGATACTTTGGTGATCCCGAAGGAGGACCCCGCGCAAACCGGCTTGACAAACACCGGATATCGCAGGTGTGCCGTGGCGTTGAGCAGCGCATTCGCTGCTGCTGGCGAATCAATGACTACCGACTGCGGAACCGAAATTCCAGCCAGCTCCACCAGCCGGTGGGCGACGTCCTTATCCATGCAGATTGCAGAACAAAGCGTGCCACACCCCACGCAAGGTATTCCCGCCAGCTCCAGCAGACCCTGTACCGTGCCGTCCTCACCGTTCTTTCCGTGTAGCACCGGAAATGCCACGTCAACCGGGATCACAACGGCTTTGCCGTCTTCTAACGCCAACAACCCACGCATCGCTCTGTCGGGCGAGATAAATGCAGGAACACAGGACGGGTGGTCTGCCCATGTATCATTGGATATCCACTCCACCGGCCCGGCATATCTTTTCCAGACCCCTTCGCGGGTGATGCCCAGCAGAACGATCTCATATTTATCGGTGCTGATGCTTTGAATGACGGAAGCGGCTGACTGCAGCGACACCTCGTATTCGGTTGAGCAGCCGCCAAACAATACCGCCACGGTTTTCTTATCCATTGCATGATCCTTTGATATAATTTCAGTCTCTTCAGGGAGCGAATACCCAATTTCAAACACATCGGTATAGAGCAGCTGTTCCGGATGGGTCTCGCCCGATTTGTAGTCAATGCACTGTCGGCACACAACAACTTGTTCATAGATCTTTTTGTCCTGCCTGAAGAACAGCTTATCGCGGTTTGTTATTTCATACCGGCAGGGCATCGTCTGGTCTGTCAGCAGGCGGCCGTAAAGGACGGAACCCTCAAAAGAAAGATCGATTTGAAACGTCCAATCAGTTTCGTTTTTCATCTTCAAATCCAGCCACCCCTCGCTGACGGTTGCGTCCACGCCATCCGGTTCATTGCCGCCGGGTGAAGGGAAACCCTTGATACGGTGGGGATGCCGTTCGACGATCTTTAACGGTGAATGCAAAAACATCCAGAACAAAAAGTTGCTCAGGTGGCACAGGCCACCCCCCTTGACCGTGGTCAGCTTGCCGTTCTCCACGGAAAGGCCGTCTTTAAACCGCACTGTTTGCTCGGCGTTTCTCACCAATTGCCAGAACGAAAAGGTTTCCCCCGGCTTTATGGAAAGGCCGTTCAGCGTCTTAGCAGCAAGTTTCAAGTTAAAAACCTTGTTTTCCTGATAGACCATATCAAAACCTGTATTTTGGTTATACAACGGAGAGCTCGTTTCAAAAACCTTGTAGGGCAGTATGGTTTTAGAAAAGCTGTCCGAATATTTGTTTTTATCCAGCCGCATTCTCATGTAAAAGCAGAATGTGCGCTGCCGTTTTCTCAGGGGTAAAAGAAACGGAAAAATTAAAGTCATGCGTTTTCTAGTCATCATTGTCTCCTTAATATGCCTGTCCATCTTCAGCATAATTAGCATACCGTAGATGAACAGGCGATGCTTTAACTTGGAATTGATCTAATATCAATGTGGCGGACGTCCCATGATAAAATAACTGAGGAAAAACAGATAGGCAAAACGCAGTACTACACAAACAGTTAATGACAGGGCAAGAACATTTACAATCTTAACAGTCCTGCTTTTGAAAATCTTAAATAATAAAGCATAAATACCAATGCCGATTATCCCTCCAAGCGTATTGCCGAGTATGTCAGTAATGTCGGTTCTTCCCATTGCAAAAATGTATTGTATAACTTCAAATAGTAAAGATAAGCCGAGAACTGGAAGGACTTTTCTCACAAAAGACCATTCGCTTTTTAACATTCCGATATAGACACCTAACGGTATAAAAAGAAGTATATTGTCAATAATCTCTCTTGAATTAAACACACCGTTGTAATCGAAAGACCCCTGAAATGGAATCAGGTTGATTACTCGTATACCGTCTGATAAAACCTCCGAATAAAATGGTAGTTTGAAAAGAATAATCCCTGTCAAAACCAGTATATATACTGCGAGCAATACGATTGTAAGCGTGTTTCGCTTTTTGCTTTTCATTGTAATTTTTCTCCTTATGTCTGCTTACGCCTGCGTCAAGTCAGCGTAAAGCAGGATGCCGTCCGGGGGTGTTTTCCAAAGTAAAATCAATGTCATCGCTTCCAGCGTTATCTGATAATGGTTAGTATTTTATATTCTCCAAGTATTCCTCGAGACAGATACTCTGAGTGTAAATTTCCGTTGCCGCTTCCACCCCAACATATCTGTAATGCCATGGCTCATAAATCGTGCCTGTTATGTCAGTTTTATCAGACGGATAACGGATGATAAAACCATATTTATAACTGTTTTTATGCAGCCACTCATAAACTTCATCACCCGTTGATTTATCCGGATCCGCATTGATGTCAACCGCAATTCCTAATTGATGTTCGCTTGTTCCCGGAACCGCAACCGATTCTTCGGCTAATTCTTGCGCTTTTCGCCGCGGAATAGCCTTGCCTTTTATATTCCTTAACTTTTTCATCCAGAAGGCTTTGCTGATATTCCGCCGTCCTGTATCCTGATGCAACAACAGGATATATTCTGTTAGCTCTTGCGGCATCAAACATTGCCTGCAGGCTGGGATAAATCCTTGTATCAACGCTCTGGCCGTTTGAGAGCTGCGTCAAATCCACTTCATAATCATCGGGTATGGTATTCCATCCGTTGACAAGAATCAGGCTCCATGTATCGGCTTTGTTTGTTGGCGATACCTCCCATAAGTCGTTTATACTGTCTTTGTCGATCAGAAGTTTCCCGCAGGCCAGCAGCACTGCAAAGAAGGCGAGTATTAAAATAATCCTGACTATCTTTCTTGCCAGCGACGTGTGATGCTTTTGCCACCGTCTGTTATACGCTCCATAAGAAGCCCGGTTCATTCCTAATACTCCTCTCACAATACAAAAAGCCTGTCCGGCTTTGTGCAACATCATGTTACAGAAAACGGGCAGGCTATGTTGGAATTTCGGCTTACCAAAAACTTAAGAATGCATTATGAAATACTTATTTTTGCTTAAACAATTAACTATACTATCAGTTGGGCAGCACCACAGTGAACACCGTCTGGTTCGCGTCACTTGTGGCCGATATCCTTCCTCCGTGGGCCTCGACGATCTCTTTAGCAATGGCGAGCCCAAGCCCCGCTCCGCCTGTATGAGATGAACGGGCGGCATCCAGCCGGAAGAACTTCTCGAATATTCTCTCCATCTTCTCAGCCGGGATGGGGTCGCCCTGATTGGCAAACGTGATCACAGTATTGGTATCCTGACCAAATGCCGTGATACTGATGGGGGCGTTGTCATAGCTGTAAGCGATGGCGTTCTTCAGTATATTGTTGAACACGCGCGAGAGCTTGTCCGCATCGCCCCAGACGATCAGATCATCCGCAGCATAAACGGCTGCTGTCTTGTTCTGCGGTGTGAGCATCGGGTAAAATTCATCCGCCATCTGGCGCAGCATCAGGGCAAGATTGATTCTGGCCTTATTGACCTCAATATGCTGAAGGTTAAACCGGGTGATATCAAAAAATTCATCAATGAGCTGATCCAAACGGTAAGCCTTTTCCAATGTGATCCCAACATATTTGGCTTTCTGCTCAGGCGGCATATCCGGCGCTTCGTCAAGCAGGCTCAAATATCCGATAACGGAGGTCAGCGGCGTTTTAATATCGTGGGCCAAGTAAACGATCAAATCGTTCTTGCGCTGTATTTCATCTCGGATGGCCCGTTCGTTGCGGATCGCCAACTGTTTAATCTGATTCATCCGGTCTTCCACCTGCCGCAGAAGTGGCGACAACTGTATTATTTCATCGTCCGGCGAGACGAGCAGCCTGCTGGCTTCAACGATCTCCTCCATGTACTTGGCAGTTTTCTTCCAATAGTAACGGAGGATCAGGCAAAAGCCAACGATATACAATAGGATCGAGAGGGGCACGAAATTTGTCTGCACGATTGAAAGAAGATTATATACCGGGCTGGGCTGCCATATAAAGCTCCGGATGATAAACTGCCCCAGCAGTATCAGCAATACCAACAACCCTGCCCATACCACAGCAGCAAGCATACAGCGGCCAAAGGTTTTTCTCATCAATGTATTTTGAAAAGATGTGTTATCTTTCAATTTTATAACCCACCCCCCAGACGGTCTTGATATATTTGGGACGCTCTGCGCTGTCGTGCATCTTTTCCCGGATATGCCGAACATGGACCATGACTGTATTATTGCTGTTTGAGTAATACTTTTCTCCCCATACCTCATGGAACAGCTCTTCGGAACTGACGACCCGGCCGCGATTGGCTGCCAGCACCCAGAGAATGGAGAATTCTGTTGGAGTCAAAGACAGCTTCTTTTCATTCAGCGTACATTCATGCGTATCCTTGTCCAGAACCAGACCCGAAAATACGATGGTGTTCTCCTCGACTGGAAGCTCAGCGGCATTATACTTGGTAAATCTCCGAAGCTGCGCCTTAACGCGGGCTATCATTTCCAGCGGCTGAAAAGGCTTCGTGATGTAGTCGTCCGCGCCCAATGTGAGGCCGGTTATCTTATCAATCTCTTCACTTTTGGCTGTGAGCATAATGACAGGAAAGTTATACTTCTCGCGGATGCGCTGGCAAATCGTAAAGCCATTTTCACCGGGTAACATAACATCCAGAATTGCCAGATCAATTTTTTCATTGTCGATGCAGTCAAGCGCATCCTGGCCGTTGTAAAACTTATAGACATTGTAGTCTTCGCTTTTGAGGTATACTTCGATCAAATCGGCTATCGCCTGTTCATCATCAACGATCAATACGTTCGCAGCCATAATTTGTCCACTCCTTGTTGCATAACCCATAACAATCGTAACATTTTTTATTAATGGATTCGCAGCTAATCTCTTATGGATTCCTTAATTTTTCCTTAACAGCTATCATAGTATAACACGCTTTCGAATCCATATTATAGTTTTTCGGAGGTATGGCATCCACGCGGCTAATAATCAATTCAAATCGCGGTAAGATCTACATGCATTCCCCGCCTGAGATTCAGGCAGCATAAGATCCAATATGATTAAAGTATTGAATATTGCCCATGCCTCTAGCTCATTTTAAAAAGAACAGGAACCGCATGATACGATCCCCGTCTTTCTTCCTGCTATTCAGCTATTTCATAGCCCTGATCTTCGATCTCCGCTTTTATTTTGTCTACCGGCGTTGTCGTGGGATCATGCTCCACCGTAACAGTCTTCGCTTTCAGATCCACCGCCACACCGGAAACGCCGGGCAGCGCCCCTACCGCATTCTTCACGGCTCTCACGCAATGTTCGCAGGACATGCCATCGACATGTAATATCGTTTTTTCCATAGGGTAATCTCCTTATTATATTATTGTAAATCAAACGGCTTCAGCAGCTTCCATACCTGCGTTGTTTTCCCGTTTTCTTCTATGGGAACCTGCGCGTATGCCCAGCCTTCAACATTCTCGGGGTCCACGCCCGCCGCGATGAGCGGGTCTGGATTCAGAACAAACACGATATCTTTGTCCTGAACGCTATTATCGTAGCCGTTGGTTTTCATGTCCTTCGCCCACTCGAACATATTACCGTCGCCCAACTTCACACCGTAGTGATCAAGGGTTGTGTGATAGTTGATGGTATCACGATAGTTGTTAACAATCTGCTCATAGGAAGCCAGCGGCGTGGGATCTCCGTTGTACTTGAACTTATCTTTGCCAAGCTTTTTTCCGACCATCAGCATTTTACTTCCCATGTCGCCCATCGTTTCACCTTCATAGAAGGCGTAATTGTCGGGCAATTTGCTTGTGTCCAGCCCTGCGTCAAGGAACGGCTGCGCGTCAAACTCGATCATAACATCGTGCAGAGGCGCTATGCTGTAATCCTCGCTCCAAATGAAGCGCGCCGAGTCATCCGGTGCGGTTAGCGCCCATCCGACATTCAGTTCATCAGCTTTCACGTTATCACCTGATGCATCCAGCACTGCACTGAATGAATTGATGGATTCCTTCCCAACCACATCGAGCTGCGCACAAGCGGCGAGAGATACCGCTGCCACGGCTCCTGCCAATACAAACACAATCCTCTTAGAAATTTTCTTCATTTATTTTGCCTTCCTTTCTTGGCGTGATGCCTTAAATCTTTTTAATCTCAACGCATTTGACAACACTGATACGGAACTCAAACTCATGGCCGCCGCCGCGAGAATCGGGTTGAGCAGCGGGCCACCGAACAGATACAGTACACCGGCCGCGATGGGGATGCCGATAACGTTATATCCGAATGCCCAGAACAGGTTCTGCTTGATGTTTCGGATGGTCCTCTTGCTGAGGTTGACAGCCGTCGGCACATCCATCAGATCCGACCTCATCAACACGATATCCGCCGATTCCATCGCCACATCGGTGCCGGAGCCGATCGCAATGCCGATGTCGGCCTGAGCCAGCGCAGGCGCATCGTTGATGCCGTCGCCCACCATGGCGACCTTGCGGCCTTCGCTCTGCAGCTTTTTGACCTCATTGGATTTATCCTGCGGCAGCACCTCGGCCAGCACCCGGTCAATGCCCACCTCACGGGCGATGGCGGCGGCGGTCTTCTTGTTGTCGCCGGTGATCATCGCCACTTCGATACCCATACTATGCAGGCTTTCAATAGCCGCGCGGCTGCTCTGCTTCACCACGTCCGCCACCGCGATGATGCCCGCCAGCGCGCCGTCTATCGCGACATACATCGGAGTCTTGCCCTCCTCCGCCAGCCGGTCCGACGCTTCCTGCCATCCGGCCAGTGAAATGTTCCTCTCATCCATCAGCTTGCGGTTTCCGGCAAGTATGGCCTGACCGTTTATCGCGCTTTCAATGCCCCGTCCGGTGATGGCTTCAAAGCTGTCTACCTTCAAAAACTCCAGCCCTTTGTCCTGAGCGTTCTGTACAATGGCCTGGCCGAGCGGGTGCTCGGAACCCTTCTCCGCCGACGCCGTAATCTGCAGCAGGGTATCCGAATCGGTTCCCCCGGATGTCAGCACGTCCGTCACCGTTGGTTTGCCTTCGGTGATGGTGCCGGTCTTGTCAAACACGATGGTATTGATCTTATGCGCGGTTTCCAGCGCTTCGCCGCCCTTGATCAGTATGCCGTTTTCTGCGCCCTTGCCGGTGCCCACCATGATGGCTGTCGGAGTCGCGAGGCCGAGCGCGCAGGGGCACGCGATGACGAGTATCGAGATGAATATGGTCAGCGCGAACTCCACGTCCCGGCTGCCGAAGAACCACGCGACTCCCGCGACGAGCGCTATGATGCAGACGATGGGCACGAAGTAGCCGGACA
>JAEWWC010000162.1 GCA_023396555.1 Bacillota bacterium | reverse complement strand
CTTCCGCCGAGATCGTTGCGGAGTTCGAAACTGCGAAGGCGTATCAGCTGGATTGATAACTGGCTGCGCATAAAGGAAACAAAGCCGGGGTACTTCCGTTTATACGGAAAGCGCCCCGGCTTTTCCAATTCAGAAAGTTTACGAACTGTGTTGGCGGGCGATAGAATCCATTGATTCTTGCCGCAAGCTGTAATATGCTATAGGCAATACCAATGGGGAGGGTGGACGGATATGAGCAACATGGAACGGCTGGTGGAGGAAGTCAAGGCGCTGGGAGCCTTTAACGCCGGTATCGTGCCGGTGAGCAAGATTCCGTTTGAGAGGGAGCTGCGCAAGGCGTGCGAAGCCAACTACTGCGGCCATTACGGCAAGAACTGGACGTGTCCGCCGCTGGTGGGCGACATCGACGAACTGATCGCGCAGGCGAAGCAGTACGAGACGGCGCTGGTTTACCAGACCGTGGGGACGCTGGAGGACTCGTTCGACTACGAGGGCATGGTGGCGGCGCTTCAAAAGCATGTCGCGGTCACGGATACCATCACCCAACACATCAGGGGGCGCGTTTCCGGCCCCATACTGCAGCTGTCCGCCGGGGGATGCCCCGTCTGCGAGCGCTGCGCCGGAATCGACAAGAAGCCTTGCCCGTTTCCCGACCGGGCGCTGGCGTCGCTGGAGGCTTATGGCATCTATGTCGCGAAGCTGGCCGGGCTCTGCGGCCTGAACTACATCAACGGCCAGAACACCGTGACGTACTTCGGGGCCTATCTATACAACTCATCAAAATAGGGGCGCCAGTGATCCGCCAGCCAGTCGTTATACCTGGCATAGAGGCTTTGAAGCCTCTTTTTTTCTTTGGCAAATATGATGCACCCTCTGTCGTCATACATGTGGAACATGATATCCCTGTTCATATCAATAAAATAAACGCGTTGTCCCATTGACGGTTCCCGCCCCTGTTCATAGTTGGCTATACCGGACAATATTTCCCGGTAAGGGAGGGAAGATAACCGGCCGCTCAATGTCGTTGTTTTGTACGGTATGGATACCGGTATTGTATGGCCTGCATCGTCAATGTCCTTATCCTGCTGGAACATGGCCTGTTCCTCAAACGTGTGCCGACTCAGCAATTCATACAGATAGCAGGGAGTCGTATTGCCGAACATGACGTCAGGTTCATCTCCCCAATCCTGAATGTAAAGATGGATGATATCATCTGGGGCAAACACTTCTTCAAAGAGCGTGTGAACCCTCGCAACAACCTGTTCGATTCGTTCGTCCGTCCCATTATCAAACGGCTCCCCGAGCTCAAACCTTATATGGATGTCGCTCCAAAAATCGAGGAAGTTCTTTTGGACGTACTCTATCAAATCATCATGCATTGTTCTGTTGCCTCCGGCATGCCGATAACATTATTTCTGCTTAATCCCCAGCAAGAACCGCGTCGCTTTGAAATGGCGGCATACCTCGAAGCACGCCACCGATGCCGCTAGTGAACCCAGCATGATGATGATATACTGCGGCGCGGCTCCAAGGCCGCTGCGTACCACAAAGTAAGCGATTACCACGAGCAGCGTCTGGTGCACGAGGTAGACGGGATAAGACGCGCGTCCGAAGTAGGAGAGCGCCTTGGACGGTTTGTTCAGGTAAGTGTCGGCGACGGCCATGACGCCCAGCGACAGCAGCCAGACGGCTACGTTGCGGAGTATGGCATAGCTGATGCCCGCGGCGTTCCAGCCCTCGGGCCAGCCGTAAAGCGCAGCGATAACGAGATAGACGATGCAGGACAGCACGCCGCCTCCCAGCAGCAGCCACTTATAACGGCGCAGCCTGTCCATGAACACATCGGATGTGGCAAACATCGCGCCCAACAGGAACAGCAGCGCGAAATAGAACGGGTTCTTGCCGCCGATGTCCGGCAGCGCCTCCATCAGCGTGATGGGTATGACGCAGAGCAGCATCACCCACGGCTTGGACACCCACTTCAGCCTTTCGGGGCGTTTGCGCATGCGCGTCAGCAGCGGCAGCAGCGCGCAACTGATGACGAACAGGTAGAGTATGAACCACAGGTGGGCGGGCGTGAACGCGCCGGTATAGCCCGAGAGGTCGGAGAAATCCGTAAAGTATGCGCCAAGGAATTGCAGATAATTGCCCGCGTAGCCCAGCTCCAGCCGTGCGATGAAGCCTTGAGGCGGCACGATCAGCAGCAGCCCGAACAGCAGCGGCACCAGCAGGCGCAGCACGCGCTCCTTGAGATACTGGTTGGGGGTGCGCTTCGCCATCGCGGTGTAAGCGGAATACCCAGCGATGATGAACAGCAGCGGCATGATCCAAAAGCCTAGAGCCGCCACAAACCATGTGGAAAAACCATTGATTGCACCTTTGACATAGTTGGGTTCCCACGCGTCGAATACGCGAGCTGTGTGGAACGGGAACAGCAGGAAAATCACGAACACGCGCAACCAGTCAAAACCGTAACGCCGCATAAAAATCCTCCTTGATCGTATAAAAATATGAGTTCTGAATAATGATGATATCATACCACACCGACAGCGGATGAGAAAGAATGCAATATTTTAGGTACAGACAAAATCAACTGTTGATATTGTCAGGAAGTTGTGATATACAGAGTTTAAGGCTTAATGCCAAAGAATAGCGAGGGAGAAAATTTATGCCCGACAAAAACCTGGTATGCAAGGACTGTCACAAAGAGTTCGTTTTCACAGAGGGCGAGCAGGCGTTTTACAAGGAAAAAGGTTTCGATAATGAACCTCAGCGTTGCCCGGAATGCCGCAGGGCGAAAAAACAACAACGCGGCGGTGGAAACGGCGGCGGCGGACGCGGTGGCAGCGGCTTTGGCGGCGGCGGTGGCGGAAGAAGAAGCTGGTAACACAGTCTCAAAAGCTATGCCGGAAGCCTTGTATTAAGGCGAAAAGAAAAAGGGCCTGATATTGAAAGGCTCTTTTTTGTTACGGGGTCCCCGAAAAGACGAAGGCTTTTTGGGGTGTGGTTACGGGGTCCCCGAAAAGACGAAGGCTTTTTGGGGTGTGGTTACGGGGTCTCCGAAAAGACGAAGGCTTTTTGGGGTGTGGTTTACATCCGAATTCATGTCTGCTATGTAAACCCAACACGAGGGTTGGGTTTATCAAGGGGTTTGCGGGGCTGTTACGCACAGGGGCAGCCGGTCAGCGGCGCGGCCTGTTGTTGTCCGCGGGCATCATCGGGCCCCTGTTGTTGCGGTAGCGGCTACCCATTTCGCCGGTGTTGGGCACTGCCATCGGGTTTGAATTGGCAGGAGCCATGCCGCGGTTATTGTAACGATTGTTCATGTTGCCCGTGTTTGGCGCGTTTGCCGGCACCTGCACCGGGTTTGAGTTGGCGGGCGCTATGCTGCGGTTACGGCTGTTCATGTTGCCCATGTTAGGCGCGTTTGCCGGTCCCTGTGCCGGATTGGCATTGGTATGAACAGGAGCGTTTATCATGCCGCGGTTATTATAACGGCTGTTCATGTTCCCGGTATTCGGCACGTTCGCCGGTCCCTGCATTGGGTTGGCATTGGGCGCGGCCATCGGGCTCTGCATCGGCCTGTTGGCGTTAGTATGGATGGGCGCATTCATCGGTCCATGCATCGGACCGGCATTAGGTGCTGTCATCGGGCTCTGCATCGGCCTGTTGGTATTGTTATGGATGGGCGCGTTCATCGGTCCCTGCATCGGGCTGGCGTTGGGCACTGGCATCGGGTTTTGCGCTCTGCCGTTGCCCAGACTGCGGCTGCTCATATTGCCCATTTTCGGCATGGCCGCGGGCTGCTGTTCCGGCTTGCTGTCATGATGCACTCCCGTGTTCGGCGCAGCCTGCATTGGCTTGTTGCCCTGATTTGCCGGGATTGGTTTGACCATGAGATTGGCGCGGCCGGCTCCCGCAGGCGGGCCCATCGGCTTTGGCATTTCCGCCGGTTTGCGACTGTTCGTACGGCGCATCTCCATGTTCCTGCACTTCCTTTCGTTTTTTGGTGATAGTGATATCAACTTATTATATGCAGATGACAATGATGATGTTTGCCGGCTGCCTTTGGACCCATAATCCACCCGATTATGTAACCCGGCTGCCTGCACAACCGGGCGAACAGAGATCACATACCTGAAAAAGCGCGGCAGTGATCCGCACATTCGAGGCATACCTCGGCGCAGCTTTGCGACATGGGATCGGGGAACCGGGCGCATTCGTTCCCGCAGGCTTCACATATCATGGCGCAAAAAGCCGCCGCATGTCTCGCGAACATCGCGCCGCGGGCGATAAACTTTGCGGTCAGGCCGCATATGTCCGCGCAGTCCCGCAGCAGCATTGCCTGCCGGGCACGCCCCTGTTCTTTGGCGTGATGCTTTAAGTGATTCGTCATATGTTCGCACTGAGCCTCGCAGTCCTGAATGACGGCTACCAGTTCTTCATTCATGTACCTGCCGGACACGGAGCCCATCCGTATCATGTCGTCCATCATCGGCTCGGCGGTATATTTCTGATTCATTTTGCCGGCGGCCTCCATATTGGTCATCTGGGCAGGCATCATATCGTAGTTGGCAAAGCGATCGGCTACTGCATTGGGCGGCGCATTATTCGTCTTCGGACTTTGATAAGGTTTGTTCATGTTGTGCATCTCCATGGTCTGCACTTCCTTTCGTCCTATTGGTGATAGCTATAACAAAATATTATATGCACATGATACAAAGATTGTTTGTCTCTCGCCCGAAGCGTGTGGGGAGCGATGCTGAGCCGGGTGGAAAGGGGCATGGGGCTGTGATAGAATACACAGAGCGGGTGGGTTTTATGTTTTGCCCGCCTGGTACGCCCAAAATACGCCCCGAGGGATAATGTAGAAGGCTACACGGCGCCGCGATATAATCAATATCTGATAACAGACGAATATTATCTGGAGGTTCAAACATGTATCTGATCGGAATTGTTATTTTTGTGGCTGTTCTGGAGGGGATTACCCTGACGTCCGCGCCGCTGGTCTTTGTGGATCTGCCGAGCCTGCTCGTGATACTGGCGCTGAGCGCGGCGGTGCTGGCGGCATCCGGCCTGATGGGCGACTTCTTCCGGAGCTTTAAGCTGATGGGGCAGAAGGCCAACCCGTTCTCCGCCATCGAGCTTAGGCACATGCAGACGGCTGTCCGGCTGGCGGTGCGCGCACTGCTGCTGTCCGGCGCGGTGGGCTCCGTAATGGGCATAGTGGCGATGCTCTCGCAGCTGAGCGACATATCCGCCATTGGCCCCAATTGCGCCGTGGCATTGCTGGCGATGCTATATGCGTTGATATTCGTATTCATACTGCTGCCCGTGCAGGCGAAGGTGAGAGCTGTTCTCGCGACGATGGACTAAAAGGCATGAAAAGAAGGCTATTGCTTGTGTCCGGGCTGCTGATGTATATCGCGCTGCTGGCGCTGCTGCTACGGCTGGACATCGGCCGAATGGTGCAACTCGTGCCGCTCGTCTCCGTACTGGCTGGCATGGCGATACTCACGCTGTTTCAGTATAAAAAGGGCACGGACTGGCTTCGCATGCTGACCTATGCCCGCTGGAACGCGTTTGTAGCGGGCCTGCTGACGTCGCTGCTGCAGCTGCTGTCCGTCATGACGGAGAGCGGCGTGAATATGGAGACGCTGGCGGAGAAGATGATTCCCGTCGTTTACGGGAGCATATTCAGCCTCGCGCTGGATCTGGTACTGATGCCACGTGAGAAAACTGGCGCATCGGAACCGGCGGCGCAGGACATATTCGCCGCGGACGTGGCGCATCCGGTGTTTGCGGCGCGCGGCTTTTCCGCCCGCGAATGCCATGTGGCGCTCAAGCTGCTGGAGGGCTGCACCAACAAAGACATTGGTGCGCAGCTCTACATATCCGAAGCCACCGTCAAGAAGCACATACAGAACATGTTCCGCAAATGCGGGGCGGCGGACCGGCAGGAATTCGTCGCGATGTATATACGCTGGGTCAAGGGACCCGGTAAAGACGCTTGACAGGAAGTACGCATAAAAGGACGCCGGATAACCCCGGCGTCTTTTTATGCGCGGGAGCAGGCGGGTTGCCTTTATATGCCATGGGTGTATAATATATTTATATACAATCAGAGAACGGCGGAGGGGTTATGGGCAGAGATTCCGTGAGAGCGGTGTGCCACCACCGCATCTATATTGAGGACGACATGCTCGCCATGAGCGTGGGGTTGAAGTCGGAGCTGGAGCAGAAGCTGCTGTTCGCGGACGGCTTCATGTCACCCGTGTTCGTGGAGGCGGAAAACGCCAGCGTTCGTTTCTTAAGCTACAACAACACCTACCTGTTCGGCATCGTCAGCGCCGAGGCAGACATGGACGCCACCATGCTGGTGCTGGACACGCAGACGGACCGTCCGATGGACGCCGGACGCTTCTCTCTGGCACAGTTCACCTATTTTGTGATCGACGTGGATACCGGGCTGATGGTCTGGATATACAAGCGCAACGCGCCCAACGCCGCCCGCGTGATCTACCGCTGTCTCAACAGCGCCGTCGTGCCCCGGGTCTGTATACTGGACGAGCTGTCGGACAGTTGGAAACAGCGACTGGCGGCGATGAAGAGCGCTGAAGTGACGCTGGCGCTGAAGGATACCATCGCGGTGGGGCAGCGGCTGGCGCAGGTGCGCGGTATGGAGGGCTTCGTGAAGGAAGCTGACAAGGTTGCGGTGACCGTAAGGTGGGAGTCGCCGGGAGAGCTGATACCGATCATCGAACGCGCAGGCCGGAGCCTATACGATACGCTCAAGGTGCGCGGACTGAACCCCAGCGGGCGTTACGACGTGATCGACTTCCTGCAGGAGGAGATATCGCTGAAGTCGGAGATCGAGCTGACGGACGACGAACTGCGTGAGGGCGGCTGGGAAGCCTTGCGCGACAGGCTGATCGGCGAGATGCGGGAGTGAGGGGATGGTGAGCCTACCATCAAGGAAGGATATCCGGCTGAAAGGGTATGATTATTCGCAGAGAGTTTACAGCCGGAAGCCGATGCCTTCCGGTTTTTATCTGCACCTGTTAGGCTGGAACAACGCCTGTGCAGCGTGGTACAATATGGCAGATACAGATACATGAAGGGGGAGACCATGAGCGATTTTCCGGATTTCATGAAGAACGCGGCGGACCGCGTGGATGCGGCGCAGCAGAACACGGCGGACGTGGAGGGCTACGTTTTTGAAGGGACGGCGGGGCAGATGGCGTTTTGGACGTGCCATGAAGCGCGGGAATCCAAGCCGCATACGCACCCGTTTGACGAATGGACGCTGATCATCGAGGGGGAATACACGATGTGCACGGCGGCGGGTGAGCGGATATTGCGTCCCGGCGATGAGGCGGTGGTCCCTGCGGGCACGGAACAGTGGGGGCGCTGCGCGGCGGGCACAAGGTCGGTGCACGCGTTCGGCGGCAGGCGCGTCGTCAAACAGCGGCCCGTGATGATGGAGCACGCGGCGCTTTGGACGCGACGCATCGAGGAGATGAAGGATTTTTACGTGCGCTGGTTCGGCGGCACGGCCAACGATATGTATACGGCGAAAAGGCCGTCCGGTGCGGTGTTCCGGTCATATTTCATCGCGTTTGACGGCGGCGCGCGGCTGGAGATCATGCAGCAGGACGACGTGCCCGAGGGCACGCCCCAGCCCTGCACCGGCATGTCACACATTGCTTTCAGTGTGTCCGGCGAAGCGGGTGTGCACGAGCTGCTGGCGCGCATCACAGCGGAGGGGTATCCATGCCTCTCGCCCGCAAGGCGCACCGGCGACGGCTACTACGAAGCGGTTGTCGCTGACCCGGATGGCAACCGCGTCGAGCTGGTCGCGGTGTGAGTGCGGGACAACTGGAAAAACGTATAGGGAACGGTTTTAACCGTACCGCGGTTATGCACTCGCCAAAGGGAATGCATCTATGGAGCGTAAACAAGGGTCACCGACAAAAGGACAAATAACAGGCAGGCTTGCCGCGGGGAGAGAAACGGAAAGAGGGTTCATGGTGCAGCGCAAAGCGAATATCAGCATCATCAAACATATCGATACGGAGGGACTTGGCTGGTGTAATGCCGCGGTTCTGGTAGGTGTGTCGAACGGCAAAGGCGTGCTCCGACAGGTGCGAACCGAATCAGCTCGAATGGCGCTGGCGCTGAATGGACAGCCGCTGGCGTTGGGGCCAAGTCCCCGAATGCCCCACGTGTGAAAAGCTGCTGGCTGCCGGATACGGCGCTCACAACGCGGACAGCGCGGTGCTGAAGGCTGTAGGTCAGCGCCTGAACGCGGATACGGCAGATATTGCGGATGCGGTAGACGTGTTGACTCCGCTGCTCTCACTGCTGGAGGACGGTCTATACGTGGTGGCGGACGTTCCGTACTGCCCGACGGACGGCAGCGGGCGCTTCTTCTGGGACGCGCCGGCAGAGCTGACCGGCTGTCCGGCCATGTCGATGGTGTGCACAGGAGAGGGGTAGTACACGCAAGGCACGCCGTCGTACCTGTACCCGTCGCAGTCGGCGGGTTGTCACGATGCGATGTGCGTACGGCATTACATGGAACGGTACCGGCAGGGCGCAAGGCCCCATGCCGTGGCGTATCACCTGAGCGAGTTTTTGAGCGTGCTGCTGGACGGGCACCGCAAGGCCGCGGCGGCGGCGCTGCTGGACAAACGCGTATCCTTTATACGATCATTCCGGTATCGTCCGTGATATTCGAGCCGCCGTATACGCCGAAGCGGCAGGTGGTGCAGGA
The DNA here is from genome assembly GCA_023396555.1 of Bacillota bacterium. GTDB lineage: Bacteria > Bacillota > Clostridia > Christensenellales > SZUA-584 > SZUA-584. Next base: position 8,020 of record JAEWWC010000162.1, on the reverse strand, counting down.
GGTGGCGTTTTCCGGCATCCGCATGGGCAGCGCCGACATACCGGCGGAATGGCGGGAGCGCGCGGTGAAAGCGTTCATGCGCCGCCCAAAGAAGGCAGCACTGCGCGTTGTGCCCCATGAGTCCGGGCGGGAGTGGCCGCCGGAATATGCGGCAGCGGCGAAGAAATTTCCCACGGTGGAGCAGCTGGGGCGCGGTGCGGGGCTGAACCTGAACGACATCACCGACACAGCGCTGCACGAGCATCTGAGTGATCCATCTGGCGGCGGCCAGGCTGGCTGATGGCGGCGCTGGCCGCGCTGCGCATAGCGGGCGACGCGCGTTTAAAGCCGTTGGCGCTGCGCTGCGCCAAGGCAGGGCTGTCCGCACAGCTGCGCGCAGAAGCGTTCCGTCCGCTGGCGGATATGGAGGGAGATGCGGACGCGGAGCGCGTGTTCGTGGATTATCTGGTGGAAGAGAACGATCCCCGCAGCGAATTGCGTGCGATTGCTGAGCGCTATTTCGAATGAGAGGGGGAGGGCCAATGAAAACGGATCTGCAGCTCATACCCGGCTTGGGGCCGGCGATGGAAAAACGGCTGGTGAAGCTGGGCTTTCGCAGCGTGGCGCAGCTCCGCGGCCAGAACGCGGAGGAGATATACGCCCGCGACTGCGCGCTGGAGGGAGCGGTTCTGGACCGGTGCGTGCTGTATGTGTACCGGCTGGCCGTGTACTTCTCGGAGGGCGGGCGCGAGCCGGAGCAGCTCAAGTGGTGGAACTGGAAGGATGAGGTCCCGGGCCGATAACGACAGACATAAGCACAACAGATATAGGGCTCAAGGAGGAGGCAACATGTACGAGGAATTCATGCACGAGGAAGCTGTGGACTGGCTGGAGACCAACTTCAACCCGTGTGCAATCGCGTCCAGCCGGTTTGAGAGCACCGCGGAAGCGCTGGAATTCGTGCAGCGGCTGTACAGCGCGGGGGCCAGAAAGGTCAGCGTGATCGACGCGGACGATTCGCGACTGTTCACCGACGGCGGCCCGTATACCGATACGCTGGCGGCGGCGCTGCCGGAGGATACGGACAAGCGCGCGGCGGTGACGGCTATCTATATGGAGGAAGTGTCCCGAGGCTGCAACGGAGGCGACGCGAAGGCGGGAATTAAGAATAACGTGCTGGTGTTTTCGTGGGAGTGAACTGGATATACACTATAAACGACACACTAAACGGTGCAGAAACGGTTCGGTCAGCATGACTGAGTATCAGACGTTTATGACATGTGGTATAGTCATCATGGAAAGGGGAGATAAACGATGGGCAAGTTTTTCCTGAACCTGAAAAGGAAGCTGGAATGGCGGGCAGAGCGCCGCCGGATGATGCAGCAGTACCGGCAGGACTATGTGCCGCCGTACGCGCCGTCGGAAGAGCCGCCGGAGGAAGTGATGGGGCCATCGGAAGAGCCAGCGCCGGTAGCGCCTGAAAGCTCCGAAAAGGAGTCGCCAAAAGACGCAGAGTAACGGAATAAGCTAGTGGCAATGGACTGGCCGATAAAGGCGAAAGGAGTCCACGATGAAAGCGTGGCATGTGGTTTCCCGGTATGCGGGCGTTGCGGCGACAGCTGTGTATATCGCGTTCACGGCGGTGTCGGCGCTGCAGACCCAAGGCTTTTCGCCGCTCGGCAACTGGCTGAGCGATTACGGCAATCCGCTGCTGAACCCGTCGGGGGCACTGTGGTACAACCTCGGCTGCATACTGACCGCCGCGCTGCTGGCTGTGTTCTATGCGGGACTGACACGGTGGTACCGCGGACGGCGCGTGAGGAAGCAATACGTGGTATGCGTGATTGGTGCGCAGGCGTTTGGGTTCGCCGCGGCGGGGTGCCTCGTGATGGCATCGGCTATCCCGCTGGGCGTGAACGACAGCGTACACAGCACGTTCAGCACGCTCAACATGATCGGCATGAACTGGTTTTTAAGCTTCACCGCCGTACTGTTCCTGATGCATCCCCAAACGCCAAAGGCCTACGGCGTGCTGGCGCTGCTCACGTCCGCGTTCAACATTGTGTCCCAGAACGCGTTCGATGGCTTCTATGTTTCCGAGTGGCTCTACTTTTTACTGTTCATGGTCTGCGCCGCGGTGCTGACGGCGTATCACGGAAAGCTGTCGCGGTACGAAGCCAAGGCGTAACTATATGCCGTACTCCATCGCCATCATCAGAAAGCCGGAGTAGCCCGCGAGCGCATAGCCGTTCATCGGAGAGGAGGTGCAGGCCCGCATGTCCAGTAGGGCGGTGCGGTACCTGTCGTAGAACGCGAAGTTCGGGTGCGGCGTGTACTGCAGCCCTTCCAGCCCGAATCGCGCGATCACGTTCTTCACCGTGGTAGGCTTGATGATGAGGTCGGTATCCGGGTAATAGTAGCAGCGCAGCGCGGTGACGACGGGCCATTTGCCGGCCTGCCGCATCACCAGCATGGCCGCGAGGCCATTGAACCCCATCGCCTCGTTGCCGTGCAGTAGCTCGGAGACAAAGCCCATCAGCTCCTCGCGCTCGCCGTATGTCATGCCGTGCACCGCGTCTCTCAGGCGCGGTTTTTCGTACATCGACACCATGGACGAGCGGACGACCAGCCGCACGAAGTTCTCCGCCGCCGTTTCCGTGTCCTCCAGCGCCGTGGGTGAGAAGGCTTCCCGCGCGAACGCGACGCGGCGCGTCATATCGTGATGTTTCACGCGTGCGGCCAGCTCCGGCGTGTCGAACCCCAGCGGGTATGCGGACAGGAACGCAGCCTGCGCCATTTTCAGCTTCTCTGTATTCATTGAATTCTCCTTTAGTCCGCCGCGCGTTGGGACTTCATACTCTTGGCCGCCGCGCCGATGGCCTTTTCGAACAGCCAGCCCAGGAACCGCTTGAGCGGGCCGGGGTACACGCCGTTGAACGATTTCGCTTTTCTGTCCAGCCAGCCCATTTTGCGCCAGTACGCCATATCGGCAGGGAACTCGGCCTCGCCTAGCGAGGGATTTTTCAGGTACATGCCGCGGAACGCCGCAAAATGAATGATGCTGCCCATATTGGGGCGGCGCGTGCACTTCTGCGTGACCGCGTCAAAAAGCGCCTTCGCGGTTTTCTCTATTGCGCGCTGCTGTTTCTGTGCAGCGCGGGGGGACAGCTTGGTGGGCGGCGTCTGCAGGCCGAGGCGGCTCACCACCTGATACCCGCCGCCCTCGAAATAGCAAAGGCTGTCCAGCGTCTGCTTCAACCCCATGGGACCGCCGCTGGTAGCCACGGCGACCATGTATTTGCCGAAGAACCTTGGGCGGTGGCCGATGTACGCAAAGCGCTCAATGAGCTGCTTCATCTGCGCGGTGACGCCCACCGCGTAGTTGGGCGACGCGAATATGGCCCCGTCCGACTCCATCAGCGTCTGCTCGATATCATGAAAGCCGTCCTTCAGCGGGCATTTCTCCTCGCCCCGGGCGATGCACGCAAAGCAGCCGCGGCATTGGGCCAGCGGCACCTCCGACAGGTATATGTAGTTGAACGTCACGTCTCCGAGGCTCTTCATACGCTCCTCGATGCGCCGGACGATGCCCAGTGTGCGCCCCTTGCGGTAGCTGCCGATGACGGCGGTGATCTGCATACGCTGCCCTCCGTGTATTGATATAGTGTAATCATATCGGACTGACGGGTTTTATGCAAGCAGCGGCAGGTTAAGAAAAGGCCTCCCCTTCGAGGGGAAGCTGTCGCCGACAGGCGACTGATGAGGTGTAAATCGCATTTGGTCACCGTGGCACCTCATCTGGCCCTTTGGGCCACCTTCTCCTCGAGGAGAAGGCTTTTGGTACGGGAAAAGGCTCCCTCAGATGAGGGAGCTGTCATCGAAGGTGACTGAGTGAGGGAGCCCTTTCGCGGATTAGCTCAAGATTTGGTGCATGGAGACTCCTCATTCGGTGCTGCGCATACCGAATTCCGAAAAGCCGTTTTCGTCATAATACGGTGGGGTATTGGAAGATGCATGCCGCGTATGGTATAATTCTTGCAGCATCTGATGTTTCACTCCATGACACCAACAATCACAGCAAATTCAAACTCAAATACAGGCGACGGCGGAATTGTAAATGGCCCCAATATGCAACGCGCTTTTTGGGGGGACCCCGGTAGCCGGCGAAGAGAACTTTCGCCGGGTGATGGAGGGATGCTTTTATGGCACAGGTTTACAAGCACGCGATATTCATGCGGCTGGGCGCAAACACGGGCAGCGGCCTTTCCGGGCTGCATACCATACGCGAATACCAGATATTTCTCGCGCAGCACGGCGAGGCGTGGTTTTCCGCTGGGGCGCTGACCATGGGAATGTCGGAGCGCTACCGCTGCGAGTTTCAGGACGCCATCGACTATTGCTACGCGCTGGAGCTGTATCTCTCGGTGGGCAAGGAAGCCGGGCTGGACTACGTGGCCGAGGTGGCGGCCATTGCGACGGGGAAGGAGCGCATCCCCACGCCCGACGAGGAGCTGACGCCCGAGCCGTGGCGTGCCGACCTGCGCGGCACATGGCTGAAAATCCGCAGCCTGAAACCTGCCGAGCTCACCGCCGACGATTTCACCGTCATCAACACCGGCGCGCGCCTCTCGGACGTGCTCTCCGGCGGGAAGTATCACTTTGGGTACTTGAAGCGGGTGGGGGAGTAGGATGACCGATAAGCATTTCCTCAGAGAAGAGAACAACCACAGCTTTAAGATTAGACTTATCTTAAAACTTCTGTTGCTGTATCAATTTGTAATATGCCTTTTCACTCCTATGGAAGTAAATTTGGATGTTTTTATACCTGAGCTGATGATATTGCTATTCATTTCATTAGCTTTTTGGTTTCAGATAGAACCATCAATCAAGTATCGAGAGCTTATGGAGCAGGCTTATGAAGCGAATTACGAATTCACTATGCGTGTACTTAGGATGAAGATAGACAATTCCGAAATTGAAGGGAAACAAAGATTAAAAGTAGCTAATAGGGCTTTGGGAATTTTCTCAGGGATAGCATTATTGGTATTTTTGATAATTTTCTTTGTATATGTATCAACCTACTTTTTATGGATTGTTTTTTATTTTGTAAAACCCACAAGAATATCAGCGCTAGTTGTTTTTATAGCTGGAATTATCTACTTGGTACGTATACTTCATTTAAGCAAGAAAAACAAAGAGAAATATAAAAACAGTGTTACATTATAGGCTTACTCGCAGAAAACATACTGATTTCTATGGTAGTTTTCATTTTCTGGCAATCAATACGGATTAAAAAAGTTAACAGTAACCAACAGAATTGCGGAATTGAACAGCCTTAAAGAAGAAAACATTATCACGTCCCCTCACACATGCCCCACATCACCGCGCCTTAATATCGCCGCGCTGCCCGCGTCGTCTATCTCCACGACGTTGATGGCGGTGTTACCCTGCGGCGGCGTCTGCCACAGCGCTTCGTCCGGCTCCTGCGCGAATATCATCGTCATCATCATAACGGGAACCTGAGACGAGACCACGAGCACCGTCTTGCCGCGGTTTTGTTTCAGCACGCCGTCCAGGAAGGCGGTGAGGCGGGTGCGCACGTCCGCGAGGCTTTCGCCACCGGGCATCGTATGCAGGTGGGGGTGCGATTCCCAGAGGCGCATATCATCGGGGTATTCGGCGCGTATGCACTCCTCGGTCATGCCGTCCCAAGCGCCGCAGTCCATCTCGGCCAGCCGCTGGTCGTAGGTGACGGGACAGTCCCGGTCCAGCTTGAGTACGCCGGTGGTGGTCACCACCCGCTGCTGGGGGCTGGAATATATGGCGTCGATGGGAATGTCCGCGAGCGCAGCGGCGGCTTTCTCGGCCTGCCGGACGCCTTTTTCCGTCAGCGGTGAATTCAGCTTGCCGTGTACCCTGCGCGCGATGTTGAACTCGGCCTCTCCGTGCCGTACGATGATGAGTGTCGTCTTCATGCTGCCCCTCGCTTTGTTATGCCTGGCCTATAAGAATATAACACCGGACGGCGGATAATTCAACCGCGGGGGCGGGAAGACGCGCGTTTCATAGCGTCCTACACATCGTAGGCCAGTCGCCTTGCGAGACGGCCCAGCCTGTTCATGAGGCCGAAGCGGGCGAGGAAGGACGTCGCCCTGCCGAATTTGCGGTAGAGAAAGCTGAACAGCAGGTAGGGCGCGCGCTGTGAAGGCGTGTCGGGCAGGCGCTTGAGTATATTGCTTGTGGAGTACATCCGGCGGTACATCCACAGATAGCCGCTGAGGAGCTGTTCGGGCGTCATGTTCTGCGGTCGGAACACCACATGCGACGTGTTGTAGTGCGTGTAATCAAAATCGATGATGCGGCCCTGCTCCAGCAATCTGCGGTACAGCACGGTACCCGGATACGGCGTCAGTATGTGGGCGGTCATCGTCTCGATCTTGTTGCGCACCAGCCAATCCAGCGTGGCGGGAAACACCTCGGGTGTGTCTTCGTCGAAGCCGAACACCAGGCTTGCGTTGATCATGATGCCGCGCCGGTGGATCTCGCCAACCAGCTTATCGTACAGCGCCGTCTGGTTCTGGGTTTTGCCGACGCCCGCCAGCGCCCGCGGGTTGACGGACTCGAAGCCGATGAACAGACTGCGGCAGCCGCTCCGCGCCATCAGGTCCAGCAACTCCGGATGATGCACAATGTTGGCGCTGACAGCGGCGTTCCACACCAGCCCCATCGGTTGTATGCGCTCCAGCAACGCTTTGGTCCAAGCGGGGTTGCCGATGAAATTGTCGTCGATGAACATGACGTGCCGCGTGCCGAGGGCTTCGATCTCCGCGACCACGTCGTCGATGGGGCGGCAGCGCGTGCGGTGCGTCACGTAGCCACTGCTGTTGTAGCAGAAGTCGCAGGCAAACGGGCAGCCGCGGCTGGTGCTCACGATGTTGGTGTACAGATAGCGGGATTGGACGATACGCCTTCTGTCCGGCAGCGGCATGGCAAGGGGTCCGTCGCTGATGGACCGGTATACGCGCCGGAGTGTGCCGCGCTGGCAGTCGTCCAGTATATCGCCCCACACGCCTTCCGCTTCGCCGATGCAGACGGCATCGAAGTGTTCCAGTGCCTCATCGGGGTTGGCGCTGGCGTGTATGCCGCCCGCGATCACCGGAACGCCCCTCCTTCTGTATTCGGCGGCGATCTCGCAGCCGCGCCGGAACGTATCCACGTTCACGGTGATGCCGACGAGGTCCGGCTTATCGTCTAGGCGCAATTTCTCTACGTTCTCGTCTGCAATCTCGGTTTCATGGATGGATGGCGTCAGCGCGGCCAGCGTCAACAGCGCCAGTGACGGGGCCATCGTGCGTTTGAATTCCGAATCGACAATGCGCAGCGTCATCCGCGGCTCGATCAGTTTTAAATTCATAAGGCCTCCTAGTGCTGATATCAGATTAACACGCAATGTATCATAAAGCAATTAAAAAGTATCGAAAAACAATAAATTGATTGATATGAAAAATTTATTTGAGAATTTCCCCAATAGCCTGTTGACATATAGCGCGGTTATGATAATATATTGATTGACAAGTCAATCAAAAAACGAGGAGACGGGAATGAGCCCAAGAACGGATGAACAGAACGCGCAGATCAAGGACGAACGGCGGGAGCAGATACTGAAGGCGGCATTGAAGGTGTTCGCGCTGCGCGGCTTCGCGGCCACCAAGATCAGCGACATCGCGAAGGAGGCGGGCTTAAGCCATGGGCTGGTGTATCACTATTTTGCGAGCAAGGAAGAGATATTCTTCGAGCTGGTGCACACGGCGGTATACTATTCCGGGCAGTCGCTGCTGATGGTGGACGGACTCCCGCTGTCACCCATTGAGAAGGTGCGGCAGACGGCGAAATACATCATGGGCGGTATCGAGATGGGGCATGAAACGTCGTACTACTTCCTCATCGTCACGCACGCGGCGATGATGGAGGACAGCCCGGAGCGCGACAGGTGTCTGGGAAATTCGTTTGTGTCGATAGACACCATGACCAAGATACTGCG
>JAEWWC010000120.1 GCA_023396555.1 Bacillota bacterium | reverse complement strand
ACATTATGACATGATACATAATTAGCTTCTCGTTTCGCATAATAAACTTTGCGAAGTAAAGGAGCTTTTTTATGTCTGAGATGATCATTGCCATACAGCTTGCCGTCAGCGTCATCATCGGCGTCTATTTTTTCAGCCAGCTCAAAGGGCGGCGTGTCAACAAATCGGCCATGGACAACGAGTCGCGGGTACAGATGGCGCGGCTCAGCCGCATGCGCGCCGTGTCGCTGACCGAGCCGCTTTCCGAGAAAACGAGACCCCGGAGCTTCGACGAGATCATCGGGCAGCAGGAGGGTATCACGGCGCTCACGGCCGCGCTGTGCGGCGAAAATCCGCAGCATGTACTGATCTACGGCCCGCCCGGCGTGGGGAAGACGTGTGCCGCACGTCTGGTAATGGAGAAGGCCAAGCAGACTTCGGCATCGCCATTCCGCGCGGACGCCAAATTTATCGAGATGGACGCGACCTGCCTTCGTTACGATGAGCGCAACATCGCCGATCCGCTGATCGGCTCGGTGCACGACCCGATATATCAGGGCGCGGGCGCGTATGGCGCGGCGGGTGTACCGTCACCCAAGGAAGGGGCAGTCACGCGGGCACACGGCGGCATATTATTCCTCGACGAAATCGGCGAGCTGCATCCGTTCCACATCAACAAGTTGCTCAAAGTGTTGGAGGACCGCAAGGTATATCTGGACAGCGCGTATTACAGCCGGGAAAACAAGAGCATCCCCGCGCACGTCCACGACATATTCGCGCACGGGCTACCGGCGGATTTTCGGCTGGTGGGTGCGACGACGAAATCGCCCAAGGATATACCGCAGGCGATACGTTCGCGCTGCATGGAGATATTCTTCCGCCCGCTGTTCCCCGAGGAGATCATTCGCATCGCCAGGAACGCGGCGGAAAAGACGGGGCTGGCGATAGACGATGCGGCGGCTCAGTTGGTGGGTGAGTACGCGTCCAACGGGCGCGACGCCGTCAACATGGTGCAACTGGCGGCGGGTGTAGCGCGTGAGCAGGGTGAAACGCGGTTGCAGCCCCGGCACATCGGTTGGGTGGCGGACACCGGACGGTACATGAAAAGGCCCGCGTTGCGCCTCGGCTCGGGCGCGCCCGGCTGCGTGAACGGCCTCGGCGTATACGGGTCGATGGTCGGCACCGTGATCGAGGTGGAAACGGTGGCGGTGCGCGCGGACATCGGTTCGCTAACTGTCACGGGACTGGTGGAGGAGGAAGAGGTGGGCCTCGACAGCAAGAAGTACCGGCGAAAGAGCACCGCGAAGAGCTCGGTGGACAACGTGCTGACAGCGCTGAAGAAGAACTTCGGCATCAATCCGGCACATTACTATATACATATCAACCTGCCGGGCGGCGCGCCGGTGGACGGGCCGTCCGCAGGACTCGCGATGGCTATATCGGTACTGTCCGCCATCACCGGAAGGCCAGTGGTCGGTGAGCTCGCCATGACGGGGGAGATATCCATCAGCGGCGCAGTGCGTGCGGTGGGTGGCGTAAAGGCCAAGGTAGAAGCGGCCCGACGGGCGGGCGCGAAGCTGGTGCTGATACCGGTGGACAATATGGCCGAAGCTCAAGGGACGGAGGGTGTGCGTGTAGTTGGGGTTGCCGACCTGACGGACGCGATACGGCTTGCGTTCAATAAAAAAGCCGCCGAGGAACAACCGGCAGCAACCGAAATCAGGATCGCCCAGGGCGAGGATCAAGCAATTTTAACGAGCTGAAAGCCGATGGCGTCGCAGGAGACCAGACGGTAGATGACGCCGCGAATGTCGCCGCTCAGCGCTCCGCGTATGCTGGCCGCGTGAAGATGCCCATATATCACCAGCTCGGTTTCGTATTTTTCAAATATGTCGGTGAACAACGTGCGTGCGCCGGACTGGTCTGCGGGCGGATAGTGTATCATACCGATCAACCGGGCGTTCGGAGCCTGTTTGCGTGCGTTCGATAGCGACAGCTCCAACCGTCCCGCTTCGCGCAGGTATATCTTTTCGTCGGAATCCGCTGCGTAGTAGCGGTTGCCGGGGCAGAGCCAGCCGCGCGTGCCGCCGATCACATGCCCGCCGAAAACGAAGCTGTTGTTCTGCAGGGCGTACGTGTTGCCAGTTAGTATGGACTGCACCTGGCTCAGTGAGCCCCACCAGTAATCGTGGTTGCCGCGCATAATGATCTTCATGCCCGGCAGACGGCCAATCTCGTCCAGATCGCAGCGCGCATCTTCCAGCCGCATCGCCCAGGAGATATCGCCGGGTATCAAAACCAGATCATCGCCCGTCACCGTCTGCTGCCAGTCCTGCCGGATGCGCGGCCAGTGGTCCGTCCAATGATCTCCGAATATATCCATGGGCTTGGGAGCCTGCCCCGAGAGGTGCAGATCCCCGATCGCGTATATGCTCATGCTCCAATCGCCTTTTCAATTTCATCGAGCAGCGCTTCCGCGCCGATTCTGCTCTGAGAGCTGACCGCTACGACTGGGTATTCGATATCGCTAACGGCCTGCGCCAGCTGTTTTAACGCCGCCGGTCTTTTCGTCTTGGCGATTTTGTCAGCTTTGGTCGCGACGATGATCACCGAAAGCCCGAACAGCGCGGCCCATTCAAACATCAGCTTATCGTCCGCGGTGGGCTTGTGCCGTATGTCCAGCAGTATCAGCAGAGCTTTGAGCTGCTGGGATGTTTTGAGATAGCCTTCCACCATCTCTGACCACGAATCCTTTTCCGAATGCGACACCTTAGCGAAGCCGTAGCCCGGGAGGTCCACCAGCATAAAGGCCTCGTTTATCACGAAAAAGTTGACCAGCCGCGTTTTACCGGGGGTGGAGCTGACCTTAGCGAGCTTGTAGTTGTTCGTCAAATAGTTTATCAAGGACGATTTGCCGACGTTGGACTTGCCGCAGATGGCAATCTCCGGCAAACCCGTTTCCGGGTAGTCGCCCTTTTTCTTCATGCTTTTCAGGAAACGCGCATTTTTGATCAGCATATTTAAGACTCCTGCCCGGGGTTGATCGCTATGCGCAGCACCTCATCCAGCTCGGACACGCGAATGAAGTTGATGTTCTTTCGCACGGCGGGCGGCATCGAATCCAGATCTTTTTCGTTTCCCTGCGGGATGATAATTGTCTTGATGCCCACCTTGAGTGCGGCCAGCGATTTTTCCTTGAGCCCGCCGATGGGTAGCACACGCCCCGTCAGCGTCAGCTCACCGGTCATCGCGATATCACGCCGAACGGTGCGGCCGGACAGTACGGAAACCAGCGCCGTCGCGATGGTAATGCCTGCCGATGGTCCATCCTTGGGGATTGCGCCTTCAGGAAGATGGATATGGATATCCGTCGTATCGATGAAGTTCTCGTCGATATGCAGCGCCTTGCTGTTGGCACGCACGTAGCTGAGAGCCGCCTTGGCGGATTCCTGCATTACCTCGCCCAGCTTGCCGGTCAGCTCCAGCTTACCCTTGCCGTGCATGCGAATCGCTTCCACGACGAGCGTCTGCCCGCCGGCTACGGTCCAGGCGAGTCCCATCACCACGCCGATGCGGTCAGCCGCTTCGGAAGCAGTCTGCGAATATATTGGCGCGCCCAGATATTTATGCACAGTGTCTTTCGTTACTACGATGCTGTTGCGGCGTCCTGACAAGTCCACCAAGCATTTGCGGAAAACAGTGGCGATCTTGCGCTCCAGTTCGCGTACACCTGCTTCGCGCGTATAACGCCGGATGATCTCGGTGAGCGCACTGTCCCGAATTGTCACCTCATGAGGCTCCAGACTGTGCGCCTCACGCTGCTTGGGGATCAGATGGTTTTTCGCGATGCCCATCTTCTCCAGTTCGGTGTAGCTGGACAGTTCGATCATTTCCATCCTGTCCAGCAGCGGAGCGGGTATGGCTTCATAGCTGTTGGCTGTCGTCAGGAACATTACATGCTCAAGGTTGAACGGCAGATCCAGATAGTGGTCGCGGAAGCTATTGTTGATCTCCGGGTCCAGCACCTCCAGCATCGCCGAAGCGGGGTCCCCACGGAAATCGCTGGACATCTTATCGATCTCGTCGAACAGGAATACGGGGTTGATGCTGCCCGCCTGCTTGATAGACGCGATGATGCGGCCGGGTATCGCGCCGATGTACGTTCGCCGGTGTCCACGTATCTCCGCCTCGTCGCGCACGCCGCCCAGCGAGGTACGCACGAACTTACGACCCACCGCACGCGCGATGGAACGGGCGATGGACGTTTTGCCGGTGCCCGGCGGCCCCACGAAGCACAGTATGGGCCCGCGCATGTCCTTCTTGCGCCCCAGCACCGCCAGATATTCAATGATCCGGTCCTTCACTTTTTCCAGACCGTAGTGGTCCTCGTCCAATATCTTACGAGCATGGGTAAGGTCAAGGTTGTCTTCGGTTGTCACGCCCCAGGGCAGGTCGAGTATCCAGTCGACGTAGGTTCGGATGACTCCCAATTCAGGAGAGCCCAGAGAGAGCTTCTCCATGCGGGAAATCTCTTTTTCAACCTTGTCGCGGATATCGTCGCTCAAGTCCAGTTCGGCGAGACGCTCCCTTAGCTCATCCGCCTCGGACTGCACGCTACCCGCCTCGCCGAGTTCACTCTGTATGGCGCGCATCTGCTCGCGCAGCACGTATTCCTTTTGCGACTTGTCGATTTGCTTTCGCACCTTGCCGCGAATCTCATTCTCGATGGCGGTGATCTCCAACTCGCTGGTGAGTATGCCCACCAACAGTTCGAGACGCTCGTTGACGTCCACGCATTCCAGCAGCTTCTGCTTGTCCTCCAGCTTGAATATAACGCTGGAAGCGATGATGTCCGCCATCTGCCCGGCGTCGTCCACGCTGTTGACGGAAGACAGCAACTCGGAGGAGACCTTGGTGCTGATATTGGTCAGTTCTTCAAAAAGGCTTAATACCATGCGCCGTAAGGCCAGCTCCTTGGTATCCGAATCCGGCAGCGGTTCATAAACAAGCTGAGATGTTTCCACCTCAAGAAAAGGTTCAGTCTTGATGTAATTAACGATGCGCGCTCGGTATATGCCTTTGACCAGCACACGGATGATATCGCCCGGCAGCTTCAGTATCTGCTTGATCTTCGATACGGTGCCCACTTCATAAATATCGTCAGCATCCGGCTCAGTGACCTCCTTGTCCTTTTGCGAAGCAAGGAAGATGATCTGATCGTCCTCCATAGCCTTTTCCAGAGCAGCGATAGATTTTTCGCGTCCCACCTCAAAATGCAGCGCCATATATGGAAAAACGATGACGTCTCTTAAAGCCACCATCGGCATGATGTTGGTCATGGAATACCCTCCATCTGTTATTTGCTGGTGTATTATACATTAAAAAAGGATCATCTGCAACCGGAAGTCTTCAGGCCCCTGCCGTACCTAATCATAAAATCCATGGTAGCATTACTGATCCCGAAAATTAACAATATCAAGTACATTATTGCTTGGACAACCACCTTGCGGTAATGGTATAATTTACGAGTCTATTGTCAGGAATCATAATTATACTTCTTTTTTGGAGAACCTTATGAACAAAGTGAAAATCATTACAGACAGTACATGCGACCTGCCTTTTGGCTTGCTGGAAGAACGCGGCATTGAACGGGTCCCGCTACACATCATTCTAGGTGAAAAATCTTATCCGGATGATCAGAACCTGTCCAGCCAGATGCTTTTTGAATATGCTGATGCTACGGGCGTGCTGCCCAAATCCGCCGCTGTCAACGCATATGATTTTGAAGTGGTCTTCAGGCGGTGGCTGGAAGAGGGTTACGACGTATTTTTCTTGGGCATCAGCAGTCGCCTTTCCAGTACGATGCAGAACGCCAAAACGGCTGCAGATCAGATCGGTTCCGACCGGATATCCATCGTGGATTCGCAGAGCCTGTCCACCGGTGTTGGTCTGCAGGTACTGGAAGCGTCGGACCGTGCAATGGCTGGAGCGGGGCTTGATGAAATTACCCAGTACGCGCTTAAGATTCGTGATAAGGTACAGGCCAGCTTTGTGGTGGATACGCTGAAGTATCTGTACATGGGAGGGCGCTGCTCGAAGCTGGTATCCATCGTGGGCAGCCGGCTGCAGATCAAGCCCAAGCTGGAACTGCGCGGCGGCGAGATCGTCCCCACATCCAAATTCCGGGGTGCGCATTTTATTGACAAATACTTCGACCAAGTGATGGAGGGGGCTGCGGATGTTGACCCCAAGCGCATATTCGTGACACACTGCCTGTCTGAGAAAGCGGATGCGGTCAAATCGCGTTTGGAGACGGAATTTGGCTTCGCCAACGTTATGATCACAGACGCTTCTCCGACCATCGCGACCCATTGCGGCCCCGGCACTCTGGGCGTCCTCTTCATATATAAATAGGCCATGTTCTGGGTCTATATGCTGGAATGCGCTGATGGCAGCCTGTATACCGGATGGACGCCGGATCTGGAGAACCGGGTCAGGCAGCATAACGCCGGACGGGGGAGCAAATATGTTCGGAGCCGGCTGCCCGCGCAACTCAGATACTCGGAAAGCTATGATACGCGTGCCGAAGCGATGCGCCGTGAATACGCGATGAAAAAGCTGAGCCGGAGTGAGAAACTAGCCCTGATAGCGAATCAGGGAGTAGTGTTATAACAGCCAGAGGAGCAGCGCGGCTGCCGCAGCCGCAACCAGGACAATAATACCTATTTTCAATATACTGACCGGAGATTCTCCGAATATCTCACCGGTCTGACCGTTTATGTACACATTAAACGCTTTGTTCCGGAAACGATAAGTGGATATCCAGACAGGCAAAAGCAAAAGCTGATGGCTGATATCCGTGTATTTCGTGCAAATGCTGACGGCGCCCGTCACGTCGCTGCCGCGTTTGACGATAGCTGTGATGTCGCCGCGAAGCACGGTGCTCATATATGCTTTTGCGCGGTCCCAACTGGCTTTTAGACCCAGCTTGTAGCGCTCTATAGCAAACCCCGAGACATATCTGTCATCATACTTGACCAGCTCGCTCAGTTTGAAAGGCTCGATGCTCTTGATCACTTTCGCATCGATATGGCTGACGTCTCCGAAAATAACGTCGCTGAATTTCTTGTTGTAGCTGCCTGAGACCATGCGCCAGCGCACCTTGCGCACGCGGCGGCTCTTTGCCTGCGTTCTTTCGCCTGAGGAAGAGGTGTTTATTTCGGTATCCTGATAATAGCTTCCAGCCTGGCCTGTGTATTCGGCATTCGCGTTTGCGCCAAAGCTCCAATAAGGCAGGTACAGCCCGTTGATGCTGCCGGAAGACAATTCCTTCTTAAATGGAAACGGGGCCAGAAAGCGTTTTTTCAGCCATTTGTCCAGATGAGCGGTGGCTTGCCCGGATGTCAGCTTGAATGGCGCGATCAAAGAAGGCCGTATGCCATAGGGTTTGTCCAGGGGCAGGATGCTACTTTTTGCACAATAGACGCAAGTATGGGGCGAACTGCCGGAAATATAGGCTGTTTCACTGCCGCAACTGCCGCACCGTTGCGTAACAGGTTCTCGCCATACGGATTCCGTCTCAAGGGCGCTGAAATCCAGTTCTTCTGTATCAGAGTTGGCGGCACAGAGCTGTTCATTCTTGCCACAGTATGTGCATGATAAGCTGCTGCCGTCCATTTTCATTTCAGCTCCGCATGACGGACAAGAAAAGGAATCATAGCTGGAATTCATGACAAGCACCTCGTCTTCCGATTTTCGCCATTGTTATTTCTACTTATATATATTAATACAAAATAAGCCATAATGAAAGCATAATATGGGATAATGTAGAGGCTTAAGAAGATTCATTATTGTTAAATCTCAGATAATTTAATATAATGAAAAGCGGAAAAAAGAGAGCGGAGGAAAACTGGCATGCCCGGAAGCAAGGATGTGGCCCGAGCGGCGATACGGCTGGCTCTTTCATCTACCAGAGAAGATGAAAAGGCTCTGAAAGCCCGTTACGCCGAAGTTGACATAAAGGTGGCGGCCGTCGATTTTGGCGGAGAGTTTCTTGCGTCCGTGATGCGGATCGTGGAATGCTGCGTCGTTGCCGCTAAGCGCGAAAACATCATCGGTGAAACGCATCATGAAGAAGGTGCAGTGGCCGGTGCGACGAGGGAGGCCATCTCCCAGATCACTTCCAAAGCCATAGGCCTTAACGTGGGCGGCAAGATCGGTATTGCCCGTTTCGGAGAGCACCTGGCTATCGGTATGTTCTTTGGAATCGGTCTGCTTCACCTGAACGAAGTTGCCATCGGGCTGGGGCATCGGGTGATATGATGATCAACATTGCGATAGACGGCCCAGCCGGAGCCGGGAAAAGCACATTGGCGAAAGCGGTTGCCAAGGCGCTGGATATCAACTATCTGGATACCGGCGCCATGTACCGTGCGGTCGCGTATGCCGCGTTGAAGGCAGGCGTCAGCGTAAAGGATGAGCCGCAAGTGGCGCGTTTGCTGGATGAGATCGATCTTAAAACGGTGTATAGGGACAGCGAACAGCAGATGCTGCTGGATGGCTTAAATGTAATGCCGTTTATCCGCACGCCGGAGATGTCAACTGCCGCGTCGGATATATCAGCGCTGCCCTGTGTGCGCCAAAAGCTCGTTGCGATGCAGCGTGAAGTAGCATCTCAGTACGATTTGGTGCTGGATGGGCGCGATATCGGCACTTATGTGCTGCCTGATGCGCCATATAAGTTTTTTGTGACGGCTGACGCCAAGGAGCGTGCGCATCGGCGTCATGCGGAGCTCTTATCCAAGGGCATCGAAAAAAGCTATAGCAGTGTTCTTGATGAAATGCTGCAACGGGATGCCAACGATACCTCGCGCGCTCTGGCACCTTTAAAGCAAGCGGATGATGCCATTTTGATCGACTCGACAAATATGGATATAGATGCGGTTTTGGATGTGGTTCTGTCCAAACTCAGACAGGAGTAATCATGCTTTATCAGATATTAAGGCTCATTGGCAAGCCCATCATCTATCTGCTTTTTCTTCCTAAAATAATCGGTAAAAAGAATACCCGCCATAAGGGCAGGGCTGTCATCATTTCCAATCATCTGAGCATGTGGGACCCGCTTTTCATCGCCGTCGTATTCCGACGCCAGATATTCTGGATGGGCAAGATAGAGCTTTTCAAAAACAAACTGGCCCGTATTTTTTTCTATGCTGTCAAGGCTTTTCCGGTGCGACGCGGAGAAGGCGACCTTGCAGCGATACGCCATGCGTTTAAGATACTTCGGTCGGGCAAACTGTTCGGCATTTTCCCGGAGGGCACGCGCGTAAAGTCGAACGAAATCAGCCGGTTTGAACCGGGCACCGCCATGATAGCGCTGAAAAATGACGCGCCCGTGATTCCGGTTTATATCAAAGGCCAGTATAAGCTGTTCAAACGTATGAAGCTTATAATAGGAGAGCCCATTCAGCTCAGCAACTATGTGGGTACAAAAACCGATCAGTCGACGGTTGAAGCCGCAACCCGATTTCTGGAGAACAAACTGAAAGATTTAAAGAATACAACGTTTTAAGGTGATAAATTGGTTATTCTGGCTGAACACGCCGGTTTCTGCTTCGGCGTCAAACGAGCGGTTGAAGCAGTTGAGGCACATATAAAGGAAAACATCGCGACGCTTGGGCCGCTCATTCATAATGAGGATGTCGTCAAATCGTTGGAAAGCAGAGGGGTACGCTGCATTCAGCGTGTAGAAGATGCACTTCCCGGTACAACCGTCGTTATCCGTTCTCACGGAGCCGCGCCTGAGGTTTATCATGCGCTGAAGAACCAGGGGCTGGACTATATTGACGCAACCTGCCCGTTCGTCAAGCGAATCCATGAACGGGTACGAAAAGCCGCCGAATTGTTTCAGCCTGTCATTATAGTCGGTGAAAAGGGGCATCCTGAGGTTATCGGCACAATCGGCTGGGCCGGGGAAAAAGCGATGACGGTCTACAGTGACCAAGAGGTTGAAGCGCTACCGCTCATGCATGAAGCCGTTGTAGTTGCACAGACAACGATAACGCAGGAAAAATGGTCGCATATGCTGTCGGCTCTGGAATCGCGCGTCGATCATATCATTCCTTTTATGAGCATCTGCTCAGCCACGCAGCAACGGCAGCATGAAGCTGCGCAAATCGCCAAAAAAGCTGATACAATGATCGTGGTAGGCGGCCGGTCCAGTTCCAACACAAGGAAGCTGTTCGAATTATGTCGTGAGCATTGCGAAAATGTCTATCATATTGAGCATAAAAGTGAACTATTACTTGAAAAAATGTGTTTAGGTGATATAATAGGCATTGTCGCCGGTGCTTCAACGCCGGATACGATGATTAGGGAGGTTTTTGACTACATGATTGAAAATGAGAAAGCGCTGCCGGTCGATGGCGAGGAAATTCCTGGCCAGGAGACAGCAGCCAGCGACGTGGCGGACATCAGCGGAGGTGCTGAAGAGGTGTCTGCCGTGAATGAGCCGGCTGAGGCTCAAGAATCAACGCAGGAGGAAAAAGTCGAAGATACAACAGAAGCCGCAAACGATTCTGATGTGATGGACGCTACTGTGATGAGCAACGCAACGGAAGCCGCAGAGGAAACCGTGGAAGTCCCGGCCAAGCCTGAGAAGCCAGCAACCGAAAAAGACGAGTTTCTTGAAGGGCTGGAGAAAGTTGTTCGTCTGAAAAAGGGACAGGTTGTCAAGGGCAATATTGTTCAGATCACGGATGAAGATGTTTGCGTTAATATTGGATATAAATCAGACGGCATCATCCAGAAGAACGAGCTGTCTATGATGGATATCAATCCGAAGGATCACTTCAACATTGGTGATGAAATTGAAGCCGAAGTCATTAGCTTGAATGATGGTGAAGGCAACGTCCTCCTCTCAAGAAAACGTGTAGAAAAGAAACTGAACTGGGTAAAAATACAGGAACACGTCGGTACAGATTTACTCTTCAAGTGCGTTATCAAGAAGGCTGTTAAAGGCGGCGTGACGACAAAGATTGAAGGATACAGTGCTTTTATCCCCGCTTCACATCTTTCCCTGAAGTATGTTGAGGATCTGAAGCAGTTTGAAGGACAGGAAATTGAAGTCACTCTGATCGACGCCGATAAGAAACAGGAGCGTTTGGTCGCTTCTCACAAGAGTGTGCTGATCCGCGAAAAAAAGGACAAGGAAAAGCAGCTGTGGGAAAGCTTCACGAAGGGCGACCGTGTGACGGGCGTTGTAAAACGGCTGACCGATTTTGGCGCGTTCGTGGATGTCGGCGGCGTAGACGGCCTGCTGCATATTTCCGATATGGCATGGTCCCGCGTCAAGCATCCGTCTGATGTTGTAGCTGAGGGACAGGAGTTGGATCTCGTTGTGCTGAATGTGGAGCCTTCCAAGAAGAAGATCGCACTTGGTTACAAGCAGCTTCAGCCCAAGCCTTGGGATCTTGTAAGCGAAAAGTATCATGCCGGTGACGTTATCAAGGGTAAAGTCGTACGCATTGTGCCGTTCGGCGCTTTCGTACAGATTGAACCCATGGTGGACGGGCTGATCCATATCTCTCAGATTTCCACGCACCGCCTTGAGAAGGTTGAAGATGAACTGCGTATTGGTGACGAGGTTGAAGCCAAGGTGCTTGAGGTTAACGCCGAGAAGCGCAAGATCAGCCTTTCCCGCCGCGCTCTGATGCCTGTCGAGGAACGTGTGGTTGAAAAGAGAGTGGAATTCGAGAGAGAAGATGATTTCCATTACGAAATCCCGCCGGTTCAGGAGTCAACAATATCTTTAGCGGACTTTTTTCCCAAAAAAGATGATTAACTCTTGAATAATCAACGGGATTCTGGTAATAATTATAAGTGACCTCACAAAATATATTAAGACCCCCTTTACATTGGTCGTGATGCAAATCGCGACTCTTTTTTTGCCTGTCAGAAAGGGAGGCAATGGCCTGTAAAGCGCGGTGCCAGATAAACCTGTTGCATATGCAGAAACAATAAACTATACTTTACATTATGGATTTTCCATCAGGAGACAATATGAAAAAGACATTGATGGCCGTGGATGGCAACAGCCTGATGCATCGGGCTTTCTATGCTTTGCCATTGCTTACCAAATCGGATGGCGAATATACAAATGCCGTATACGGTTTTTTTTCAATGCTGATCAGCGCGATTACCACTCATCAGCCGGACTATCTGGCGATAGCCTTCGATAAAAAGGGTAAAACGTTCCGTCATGAGATGTTTGACGCCTACAAAGGAGCGAGAAAACCCACGCCGCCCGAACTGATACCGCAGTTTGATATTCTCAAGAATGCCCTGAACGGTCTCGGTATTGCTGTGCTGGAACAGGAAGGCTTTGAAGCGGATGACATACTGGGCTTGCTGTCCGGCATAGCAACGGAAAACAAAATGGAGACGCTGCTGCTGACGGGTGACAAGGATTCCTTCCAGTTGATCTCCGATCTTTGCCGCGTTATGCTGACTCGAAAAGGGGTCAGCGAGATCGATATGTTTGATCTTGAGAAACTGCATGAAACCTATACGCTGATGCCCGCTCAGATCATCGATTTGAAAGGCTTTATGGGCGACAGCTCCGACAACATCCCCGGAGTTCCCGGCGTTGGAGAGAAGACTGCGCTCTCGCTGCTGCAAAAATACGGTTCCATGGATACCGTATATGACCACATTGAAGAGGTAAAGGGCAAGCTCAAGGACAAGCTGACGGAAAATAAGGAGCTCGCTTACATGAGCCGCCGCCTGGCCACGATTGACCCGGCTGTTCCTCTCAATGTTTCGCTGGACAGCCTGACGTTTGACGGCTTGAACGGCTACAATGCCCAGGAAGTCTTTTCGAAGCTGGAATTCTTCTCGTTGCTCAAACGGATTTCGCCGCAGACTCCAGCGAAAGCGCAGGTGGAAACAATACCGGTCGCCACAATGGCGGAACTGGAGAGCTTCCTGAAAGAAATATCCGGGCATGATAATGTCGCCGTATGTTTTGGAGACAGCATGACGCTCGCATTTTCCGCAGACAGGGAATACAGCGTTACGACCGAGCATTCGCTGCTGAACACCGATTTTTCATTCGAAGTCGTACTTAAAGCGCTGAAGCAAATTTTGGAGGATGCCAGCAAACCGAAGCTGTTGCACGATGCCAAACAGGTAGCCGCTATGCTTTACGATTACGGTATTGATCTTAATGGCGTGCTCTTTGACACCGCGCTGGCCGAATACGTGATCAATCCGGCGGCAGCAGGGTTGACGCTGTCCGTGCTGGCCGAGAACTATGGATTTGGCGGAAATGCCGCTGCGATTGCGGGGCTTTATAAAGCTCAGTTTGATAAGCTAGAGCAGGACGGTTCTTGGCATGTCTACAACGATATCGAAATGCCTCTGATGCGTGTACTGCTGGATATGGAACGGACAGGGTTCAGAATAGACCTTGGGGAGTTGAATGTTTACGACGACAAACTGACATCTCAGATCGGCAGCCTGATGGATGAGATATATGCGCTATGTGGGTACGGGGAATTCAATATCAATTCGACAAAGCAGTTGGGACAGGTGCTATTTGAACATTTGAAGCTCCCCTTTGGCAAAAAGAGCAAGACTGGCTATTCAACGGATATCGCCGTATTGGAAGGTTTGGTCGATAAACATCCGGTGATTGAGAAGCTAATTGAATACCGCCGGCTGACCAAGCTCAAAAGCACGTATCTGGATGGGCTGAAAAAAATAACAGATCAGGAAGGATTTGTGCATACAACCTTCGTTCAGATTTCCACCGTGACGGGCCGTATATCCAGCAAGGAGCCAAACCTGCAGAACATACCGGTCCGTACGCAGGAAGGACGCGAGATACGCCGCCTGTTCCTGCCGTCGAAGCCGGAGAGGAAGCTGGTTTCGGCGGACTATTCTCAGATAGAGCTGCGTATACTGGCGTCGATTTCAGGCGATGAGGTGATGAAGGAAGCGTTCACCTCCGGCGTTGATATCCATACCCGTACCGCTTCTGAAGTATTTGATGTACCGGTGGATGCGGTGACGTCCGACATGAGGCGCAGTGCCAAGGCGGTCAACTTTGGCATCGTCTATGGCATCAGCGACTTTGGACTCGCGCGCAATCTGAATATACCGGTCAAGAAAGCCGCCGGATATATTAGCCGGTATTTTGCCCGTTTTCCGGGTGTGCGGCAATACATGGATGAAATTATCGCACGTGCGAAGCAGGATGGGTATGTTACCACGATGATGGGACGCCGGCGTTATCTGCCGGAGCTGCGATCCAGCAACTATAATGTGCGCTCTTTTGGCGAACGCGCAGCGCTTAACACACCGATACAGGGAACGGCGGCAGACGTCATAAAGCTGGCGATGATCGACGTTTGGAACAAGCTCCGCGAAGGAAATTACAGTTCAAGGCTAATACTGCAGGTGCACGACGAACTGGTGATAGACGCTGCGGAGGATGAGGTGAGCGCAGTGAGCGCTCTGCTGAAAGAATGTATGGAAACTGCCTATGTGATCGATGTGCCTTTTGAGGCGCAGGTGGCGGTGGGCGATAACTGGCTGGACGCGAAATGAAGCAGATGATTGGCATTACCGGCGGCATAGGCGCAGGAAAGTCCGCTGTGACGGAAGACCTGCGCGCCCGGGGCGAGATTGTCATCTGTGCCGACGAGACGGCAAAGGCTGTTGTAGAGCCGGGGCAGCCGGGAAGCTCGGCGCTTCGCGAATTCTACGGAGCCAGCTTTTTCTTTCCCGATGGGAAGTTGGACCGCAAAAAGCTGGCGGCATACGTTTTTGGAAAGCCTGACCGCGTTGCGCAGCTGAACAGCCTGCTGCATCCGATCATCATTTCAACCATGTATGAGAATGCTGAGCAATACGATAGAAGGGTTTTTCTGGATGCGGCACTGTTGATACAGTCGGGCATGAACGAAAGGGTCAACTATGTCTGGCTGGTGGTAGCCGATATGGAAACGCGCATTAGCCGCGTAATGAATCGGGATTCCGCCAGACGTGAAGAGGTTCTGCGGCGAATTCAAAGCCAGATGAGCGATGACGAAATGAAACGTTATGCGGACGAAGTGATAGAAAACAACGGAACAATAGAAGAATTGCATCGGATAGTTAGCGGTATTTTGGGGAAAAGCAATTACACGAGGTGACGATATATGGCTAAAAGAAGACGGCGGGACTATGACCTGCCGGCGAAAAATAGAAAGGTCTGGACAGTGCTGTGCCTGATATTGGTTATTGCAGCCGCAATCACTTTTCGCGTGGGCATTGATAAATACTTCCCGCTGGAGCATGAGGAACTGATAAAGAAATACAGC
This sequence comes from Bacillota bacterium, assembly GCA_023396555.1. Classification (GTDB taxonomy): domain Bacteria; phylum Bacillota; class Clostridia; order Christensenellales; family SZUA-584; genus SZUA-584. Next base: position 17,328 of record JAEWWC010000120.1, on the reverse strand, counting down.
GAGGAATTTTCGCTGAAGGACTACGGGCTGGACGAATATCATATTGCCGCTGTCATTTGCACCGAAAGCCGGTTTAACGAGAAGGCCGAATCAAATAAAGGGGCGGTCGGTTTGATGCAGATATTGCCGGACACCGGCGCATGGGCGGCTGAGAAAATCGGCATGGATGATTATGATGCGGATCGTCTTTGGGAACCCGAGGTCAACATAAGGCTGGGATGCTGGTATCTGTCTTATCTGTGCGACATGTTTGACGGGGATCTGCAAAAAGTATTTGCCGCATATAACGCAGGACCCGGCAATGTGAAGGAATGGATTGAGGACGGCAAGCTCGTCAATATCGAGCATGCTGAGACTGAGAATTATCTGATCAGAATTGAAAAACGCTATGAAATTTATAAAAAACTTTATGACATGTTTTAAACATGTTTTACTGGGCGTACTGGCCCTGAGCATTATGCTGGCCTCATTTGGATGCGGCTCTGGCGAGGGCGAAGCCGTTTCAGCTACACAGACGCCGATTCCTCAATATACGCTGCCTCCGGTCGTTCAGGAATCCGTTCCCGCTTCAGGCGGTGAGATTACGTTTGCCATACCCAACAAGGAAGGCACATCCTACAACCCGTTGAAAGCAAAAAACGTTGAGCTGTATAACTATTTTTCGCTGATATACGAAAAGCCCATCCGCATTGCAACCGACGGCAAATTCCAGCCGGAGCTGGTGGAAACATGGGCTCATGATGAAACGGGTACTGTATGGACCTTCACCTTGAGAAAAGGCGTGAAATGGCAAAAGGATAACGGCGAGTTCACCTCTGCGGATCTGCTTTATACGATCAACCAGATCAAAATGTATACGACGGCTGATTCGCCTTACGCGGCTTACAACAGCAAGATACTGAACTGCACGGCTCTGGATCCCTATACACTGTCCGTTACGCTTTCGGAGCCGGGCAACGCGGCGCTGTATTTCATGACGTTCCCTGTGCTGTGCCAAAGCTACAGCAGTTCCAACAACATAGATACATCGGAACCGATCGGGACGGGACCATATATTGTAACCGATTATAATCTGCCGGACGGACTGACCATGGAGCCGAACCCGACGTGGTGGAAGCAGCAGCCTTATATTCAAAAACTGAACGTGGTGGGACTGCCGGACCATGACGCCGAAATGAGCTCTTTCGAACAGAACCTGATCGATATCGTAACAACTTCGGAGTTGACGGTTGATACATACCAGAAGTTTGAAGAGGTGGACTACGTCGATTACATGTCGCAGTATTATGACTGTCTGGTACCCAACATGAACGGGATATTCCAGGATGCTAATCTACGGCAGGCGTTGGCGTATGCATTGGACAAGCGTGACATCATTTCCAAAGCGCTGCTGGGGCATGCCGTGGCGGTAGACTATCCCGTGCCACCGGATTCTTTCCTGTCAGGCGGGTCATCGAATATTTATGAGTTCAATCGGCAGAAGGCCATGGAACTGCTGGAACTGTCCGGATGGAAGGACCGTGATGAAAACGGCTATGTTGAGAAGGTGAACGGCGATCAGATTACGGAACTGAGTTTTACACTGCTCATTTCTACTAATAAGGAAGATCCGTATCGCCGGGATGTGGCGGAAAACATCGCAGCGCAGCTCAAGAACTGCGGCATGAATGTGACGATCAACGAGGTAGATAAGGACGCACATCGACAGAGTCTTGAGTCTGGGGCATTTGATCTCGCGCTATGTACGTTTTATCTGGATGTGAATCCGGATGTGTCCGGCCTGGTGGGAACGGACGGAGCGCGGAATTACGGAAAATTCACCGACCCTGAGATGGATACGCTGCTGCAAAACTGTAAAGCTGCGGTTGATGACGTATCCATGAAAGATGCATATCTGGCGATGGAAGACCGGTTTCTGAAAGCCATGCCGCACATCGGACTGTACTTCCGGTCAAACGCGTTGCTGTATAAAGCAAACATCAATATTGCCAGTAGTCTGCGCGATCGGAACATCTTCTGGTCGATACCGAACTGGTACATGTTTGTTCAGGAGGCGGGATCATGAACAGCGCTTCTGTGATCAGCAGCGTACAGAACGAATTCGTGAAGATGGCCCGCAGCCTGCAGGATAAAAAAGGACGGGAAGAGCATGGCGCTTTTCTCGTTGAAGGTGAGAAATGTGTGCACGAGTTACTCACGCATTCACCGCAAACACTGCGGGCATTGATCGTAACGCTTGAGTATCAAAAAGGCAGTTTGGCGCTGGCGGAATCCCTTGGAAAACGCGTCGTTATCGTTGAACCGCGTATAATGAAAGCCATCTGCGATTGCAAGACGCCGCAAAACGTGGCGGCTATTGCGGACGTGCCTTTGCCGGCTGAATTAATGAGCGGTTTTATCGTTGCGCTGGACGATGTGGCGGATCCCGCTAATGTGGGCACGATCATACGAACAGCGGACGCGGCGGGCTGTGTCGGAGTAGTGCTCTCATACGGCTGCGCCGACTCGCTTTCTCCGAAAGCTGTACGGGCGTCGATGGGCAGCCTTTTTCATCTGCCGGTAATAAGGACGAATCTTAGCAGTTACCTTGAGGAATTGCGCTTAAAGGGTTATGAGATCGCATGCGCTGACCTGAAGGGTTCTCAGGATTTTGGCCTGAACGCCGAAAATACATGCCTTGTTATAGGTAACGAATCGCGCGGTATTTCCGAAGAAATATTGAAGCTGGCAACAGCGCGCATCCGTATACCGATTTACGGCAAGGCGGAGAGTTTGAACGCCGCGGTAGCTGCGGGCATATTGATATATAAAATACGCTCTTGATTCGCCTTGTGCGCCTGTGCTATAATTTCCCCAACATGCGATGAAGCTGGAGCAGTAACCGTTCAGCTCCGCAGGCTAAAAAGAGAAGAGCGCCTTGGCTGAAAGCGCTTGCCTGCATGGACGGTGAACATTCGCCGGCTGAGCAGCCGAAAGGACGGGACGCTCCGTTACAGCGCAACAAGGCCTGCTGTCAGTGAGGGCAGCGGCACATTTGGGTGGTACCGCGGACTTTCGCCCCAAGGCGAAGGTTTTTTTAATTCCTTGAATGCGGACACCTATTGGATGTTTTATTAAGGAATTGATGCCGGTTTCCGGCTTGAAAGGAGTAACCGATGAATTTGTTTTTGTCTCTGGAGGAGCTGGAAAAGAACGCTCTGCAGGAAATCAAAAACAGCGATGAGCTGGCCGATCTTGAAGCCATCAGATTAAGGCTGTTGGGGAAAAAAGGGGAACTGACCGCCGCGCTGCGAGGCATGAAGGATATTCCGGATGAACAGCGGCCGGAGTTCGGAAAGCGCGTCAACGAACTGCGCGACGAGATTACGCAGGCGTTGGACGCGAAGATAGGCGAGATCAAACGCGCAGAGAAGAACGCCCGTCTAGTCACTGAAAAGGTGGACGTGACGCTGCCGGGGAAGAAACAGCGTACCGGCGGTCTGCACCCGCTGACGCGCATCTATTATGAGATGCGCGATATATTCGTGAGCATGGGCTTCGATGTGATGGACGGCCCCGAGGTGGAACTGGATAAATACAACTTCACCATGCTCAACATGCCCAAAGACCACCCGGCGCGTGATACGCAGGATACGTTCTATGTGTCCGACGATATAGTGTTGCGCACGCACACTTCGCCGGTGCAAATACGGACGATGCTGGCGCAAAAGCCACCCATCCGTATGATATGCCCCGGCCGCGTATACCGCAGCGACGACGTGGACGCAACGCATTCGCCGATATTCAATCAGATGGAGGGGCTGGTGGTTGATAAAGGCATCAGTCTGGCGCATCTAAAGGGCACGCTCAACGTATTCCTGAAGGAGTTTTACGGCGAGGACACGGTGACTAAGTTCCGTCCCGGCCACTTCCCGTTTACAGAGCCCAGTGCCGAGGTGGATGCGACCTGCTCCAAATGCCACGGAAAAGGCTGTCCTGTCTGCAAGGGGACCGGCATGATCGAAGTGCTGGGCTGCGGTATGGTACACCCGAATGTGCTGCGCGGCTGCGGCATAGACCCGGATGTGTATTCGGGGTTTGCGTTCGGCATGGGCATAGACCGGCTGGCGTCCATCAAATACGGCATCACGGATATCCGGCTGCTATTTGAGAATGACGTGCGCTTTCTGTCCCAGTTCAAATAGGAGGAACGAATATGATAGCACCATATAAATGGATGTGCGATTATGTGGATATGGATTTGAGCGCCGATGAGCTGGCGCAGCGTCTGATCATGACGGGCACGGCGGTGGACGGCTTCAAAAAGCTGGGTGCTTCGCTGGAGAACGTGGTGGCGGCGCGAATCAATTCCATCAAAAAACACCCGGAGGCCGACAAGCTATCCATCTGCCAGGTGGATACCGGTGCTGAGGAACTGCAGATTGTCTGCGGCGCGAAGAATATATTTGAAGGCGCGCTGGTGCCTGCGGCGCTGATTGGCGCAAGTCTGCCGGGTGGCTTCAAGATCAGCAAGAGCAAGCTGCGCGGCGTGTATTCCTTTGGCATGCTGTGCTCCGGACAGGAGCTGGGTCTGTCCGCGGTGGACTATCCGACCGCCGATGTAGACGGCATCATGATACTTCAGGGAGACGATGCACCGGGCACGCCGCTGCGCGAGGTGCTGGGCCTGAACGACACGGTATTCGAGATCGAGGTGGGCGCAAACCGGCCCGACTGCCTATCGGTGCTGGGCGTGGCACGCGAGTGCGCCGCGTCACTGAGTAAAGGCATCAAGCTGCCCGGCGTCAGTTATACGGAAGACAGTGGCAGCATCGGAGAATATGTTAAGGTGTCGGTGGAGGACGGCGATCTGTGCGAGCGTTATGTGGCCCGTGCGGTCAAGAACGTCAAAATCGGCCCGTCGCCCAAATGGCTCCGCGACCGATTGACATCTGCTGGCGTTCGCTCCATCAATAACATCGTGGACATCACTAACTTTGTGATGCTGGAGATGGGTCAGCCGATGCACGCGTTCGACCACAAGGATATACGCGGCAGCCATATCATCGTGCGCCGCGCAAGGAAAGACGAAACCATCGTGACGCTGGACAGCAAGGAGCGCGCACTGACCGAGGATATGCTGTTGATTTGCGACGCAGAGGGGCCAATCGGCATCGCGGGCATCATGGGCGGCGAAAATTCTGAGATCAAGCCGGAGACGACGACAGTAATATTCGAGTCCGCGAAATTCCGTCAGGGCAACGCCAGGCGGACATCCCGCGCGCTGGGCCTGCAGACAGAGTCGGCGATGCGTTTCTCCAAGGGCATCGATACCGCCGGCTGCAAAAACGCGATGGACAGAGCGCTGCATCTGGTGGAGCTGCTGGGGGCGGGCGAGATCGTGCCGGGCGAGATCGATATCGTCTCGGCAGACCTGACGCCAAAGACGGTCACGGTTTTTGCTGACAGGATCAACGCCAAGCTGGGCACCGAACTGGACGCGGAAGACATGGCTTGCTACCTGCGCAGCGTGTTTATTCCCACAGAGCTTGATAACGGTGTACTGACCTGCTCCATACCGAGCTTCCGCGGGGATATCTCGATGGGCGACGATATCGCCGAAGAAGTCGCGCGTATGTATGGCTACAACAATATTCCAGTCCAGACGATGACGGGTGCGGTGAAACGCGGCATTTATTCCTCGGAAGAAGCCACGGTCGATAAGGCGCGTAGGCTGCTGACCAACCTCGGCTGCTACGAATGCATCACGTATTCCTTCGCATCGGCAGCCGATTATGAAAAGCTGAATCTACCGTCTGATGACAAGCTGCTGCGCATGGTGCGCATACTGAACCCGCTGGGCGAGGATCAGGCGCTGCTGCGTACGTCTCCGGTGCCGGATATGCTTAAGGTGACCGCAGGCAACCTGAACCGCAAGGCGAAGGACATACGGCTGTTTGAGGCCGGGCGCGTGTATCTGCCCTCGAACGACGGCGACGAGCTGCCGGAAGAGCGCAAGTACATCAGCATCGCGCTGTGCGGGGAAGAGGACTTCTTCTCGCTCAAGGGCATGGTAGAAAATCTGCTCGATGCCTTCGGCATACGCGGTATGCGATACATGGCGGACGGGGCGGAATACTTCCATCCGGGCCGCAAGGCATCCGTTTACGCCGGCGGCGAAAAGCTGGGAGAGCTGGGCGAAATCCATCCGGATGTGAGCGCAGCCTTTGGCATCGGAAAACGCGTCTACTTTGCCGAGCTTTGGCTGAAACGTATCTGCGAGGCGGCGGATGACGTCGTCAAATACGAGCCGCTGCCCAAATATCCGGCGGTGGAGCGCGATATCGCATTGATCGTGGATGCGGATGTGCCTGCGGGCGAGTTGCTGGATTGCATTCGTGTGAACGCGGGGCTGTATTTTGAAAGCGCGGCGCTGTTCGACGTCTACACCGGAGAGAAGCTGGGCGAAGGTAAGAAGAGCCTTGCGTTCACGATCGTGCTGCGTGCGAAGGACCGCACATTGCTGGACGAGGAGGCTAACGAGGCCAGAGATGCCGTTGTGATGGCCACGGGCGCCAAATTCGGCGCAAAATTGCGGGATTGATACAATATTTTGTATGTGTGCTGTTGTAATATTCACTATGTTGGTATATAATGACTTCAATATTATATGATATTGGGGTGTTGATAAGTGATGGACAAAACGCGCACAGTGGTCAAAATCTGCGGCAAAGAATATATGATGGCCGGTTTTGAGAGTGAGGAATACATACACCGTGTTGCCATCTATGTTGACCGGAAGATGTCGGAACTGAAAAGCCAGTATGTAAATCTAAATTCCACCACGCTTGCTGTTCTGACATCCATCAATATCGCGGACGATCTGCTTAAACTGCAGGAACAGCTGGACGCTTTGAGCAAGGAATATCAGAGCCTCAATGAGGAGCTGAAGAAAACCCGAAGCGGAATGCCGATGGAACGTGAAAGCATCAGGTCCAACGTGTCGTCGATAAAAAAGGATAGAAGCCAGCTGTTCGACAGCTACAAGTAAACTGGTTTTTAAAGTTGTTTGAGCAAAAAGCGCGCTTTGTTTGGTGCGCTTTTTAGATAAGTGACTGTATGTTTACATTTTCGACATAAAGCACTGGTTGAAAAGTACAGCACATCAACTTATACTTAAGCAAAAGGGAATGGAGTTGAAAAATGCGGCCACTTGACTACTTGTTTAGCGGAGATATTAAAAGCTTTTTATTATCTTTACTGTTCATTTTGCCTGCGCTCGTGATTGGTATATCTTTTCATGAAGCGGCGCACGCCTGGATGGCTAACAGAATGGGTGATCCGACAGCAAGAAATCTTGGCCGTGTGACATTAGATCCGACCAAGCACTTTGATTTGTTTGGTATCATAACCTTTTTACTGATCGGATTTGGATGGGGCAAATCTGTACCTACGAATCCGAGAAATTATACGAACTATAAAAAAGGCAATGTTCTTGTAGCTTTAGCCGGTGTGTCAATGAATATGATAATAGCGCTTATCACATTGATAGTCATTTCCATACTCTCATTGACCGGCGTTTTCAGCGGTATGCTGCCGAGCTATACCGTGTTGACACTGACGGGTATCGTTCATATCATTTTATATCAGATAGCCTCCATTAATCTGATATTGTGTTTTTTCAATCTAATACCCGTACCGCCACTGGACGGGCACCATTTGGTGAAAGGTTATATTGCGCGTAAAAGCCCTGCTTTCTTTATGAACTACATGCGGTATGGTTTTATTGCACTTATTATTCTGATGTTTGCGGTGCCTTGGTTCTCGACCGGGCTGTCATTCCTCGTCAGGTCGGTTATATACGGAGTCGGGTCACTGTTCGGTGTCATATGATATGATCGACGATCAGGAGTACAAAATAAGAATAGAGCATTTTGAAGGCCCGCTGGATCTTCTGCTCCACCTTATTGGCCGGGCCCGTATCGACATTGAGGATATTTTCGTTTCCGAAGTGACGGGACAGTATCTGGAGTATGTGACGTCGATGGATTCGCTGTCGATGGACAGTGCAAGCGAGTTCATCGAGATGGCGGCGACGCTGCTATATATCAAGTCACGAATGATACTGCCTACGGAAGAGGTCGAAACGGAGGAAGAGGATCCCGAACAGGAACTGATTGCACGGCTCAAGGTCTACAAAGCATATAAAGAAGCCGCGGAAACCATGAAAGAACTCGAAGCCAATGCCGAGCGTACATATTACAAGCTGCCTGAAGAGATTGGTTTTCCGGAAGAAAAGCTGGAGCTTGAGCAAATCACGCTGGACAGCCTATGTGCCGCATACCTGGAGGTGCTTGGCAGACAGCCCGATGCAGAATATGAGCACATAGAGGAAGTGGAAATCAGGAAAGACGCTTTCACAATCAGGGAACGCTCGCGGTACATACTGCGCATATTGGGGCAGTGTGGTATGACGACATTCGGCTCATTGTTTGGGGAAGCGTATACCCGTATGGAAGTAGCCGTAACGTTTATCGCGCTTCTGAACATGCTTCATAAAAATCTTATCTCCATAAAACAGGACAGCTGCTTTGAAGAGATCTACATATCCAAAAAGGTCGAGGAGGCCGTCAGTTGAACGAGGAAACAATAATCGGCGCGCTGGAAAGCATATTGTTTATGGCCGGAGACGCAGTGGAAATATCTGAAATTTCAGCTGTGTTGAATATCGAGCCGGGCCAACTGAACGAGATTGCCGATAAGATTATTGAGAAGCGGAAACAGGAGCATGCAGGAATGCTGCTGGTCAAACTGGATAGCAAGCTGCAGCTCAGCACAAATCCGGAATACTCTACATTTGTCGAGGCGGTGCTGGCGCCTGTGAAAAAATCTAGACTGTCTCAGTCGCTGGTTGAAACTCTTGCCATTATCGCCTATAAACAGCCCATCACCCGGTTTGAGATTGAGCAAATTCGCGGGGTCAAGAGCAGCTATTCTGTGGCAACGCTGATAGAGAGGGGCTTGATTTTGCGCGCAGGCCGGAAGAAGACTCTGGGGAATCCGGTATTATATATCACGAGCGATGAGTTCCTGCGCCATTTTGGGCTGAAGTCATTAGAGGAAATGCCAGCGCTAAACGTTGCTGAATCTTGAATTGTTTCCCACCATTTAGATAATAATAACAACGTCTGAATTAAGAGAAAGGCGTTGTTTTTTATTATCATTGCACTGATTATAATTGCCGCAGTTGTGCTTATCGCCCTCCTGCTGAAAATAAATCTGGTTATAGTAGCACGGGATAAACACTGGAGCTTATCAGCGATTGCCTTGGGTATTACTGTGTTGCGCAGAAGATATGAAGTGCGTCGGGAGTTTGGGGATCTATTGACTCTTTATTCAGTAGACAAAAATGAGAAAAGGGTAATTTCGATTATCGATATCTTTAAATCTTTTAATAAGCCTGAAAAAAAGAGCAACGAGAAAGGCCGCAGCAAATTGTTTGGATACATCAATAGCAAATCAAAATATAAAATAGATATTAAAATAACAATTGGACTGGATGATGCGTTTTTGACTGCTGTATGTTGTGGTCTTATGAACTCTGTCATCGGATCACTGATGGTCTTGAATAAAGATAAGCGCCACCGAGTGGTCATTAAAACACATCCAGTGTTTCAAAATCACTTATTTTCGTTTTTGGGGCACTGCATAATCACCTTATCTCTGGCAAATATTATTATTGGTTATATGATCTATAAAATCAATAAAAGGCGGTGACCAATATGCATCCGATAGAGAATATCATGCAGACAGCAATGAGCGAAATCAAGGAGATGGTGGACGTCAATACGATTGTTGGCGATCCGGTTATCTCCACGGACGGCGCAACAATAATACCGATAACCAAAGTGTCATTCGGTTTTGTAGCGGGCGGTGGTGAATATGGCTCTTCAGGTAAACAGGGGGGGCAGGACTCCAATCAGGGTCAGGTACACCCGTTTGCGGGCGGCGCCAGTTCCGGCGTTTCAATATGCCCAGTGGGTTTTCTGGTGGTTGATGAAAACAACATTCAGCTGCTGCCTGTTACGGGCAGGACGATGGTCGAACATCTGATCGAAGCTGTGCCTGATTTTATCGTTGAGATCAAGGAAGCTTTCAAACGATGCCGCGAAAAAGGGGTGGAATAACGTTTGAAGAGGGCAATCAAGAAGATACCGTTAATGGTACTGGCTTTTGCCGTTATATTTTCGTATAATGTCAGTACCCCAAGAGCGGAAGGCGTTGATGTATCGGCCAAGTCCGCCGTGGTAATCGAGGCCACGACAGGGCGTATACTTTATCAGAAGAACGCGCATGAAAAGATGCCGATGGCGTCGACTACAAAAATCATGACGGCTATCGTCGCAATAGAAAACGGCAACCTGAATGATACGGTTGTTGTGGGCCCGAATGCGAGCGGCGTCGAAGGGTCCTCGATATGGCTATCAGCGGGAGAGAAGATGACGTTGTCGGACATGCTGTTCGGTCTGATGCTGGCGTCAGGCAACGATGCCGCAGTGGCTATTGCCGAGCATGTGGGTGGTTCGGTGGATGCGTTTGTCGATATGATGAATAACAAGGCTCATGAAATCGGCGCGTACAATACGCATTTCGCCAATCCTAATGGATTGCCGATAGATAACCACTACACCACCGCATACGATCTGGCGCTGATATCCGCTTATGCGATGAATAACGATATTTTCCGCGAGGTCGTCAAGACACAGTATAAAACGTTGCCGTGGGAAGGGCACGAATGGAACCGTGTCGTCAAGAACAAGAACAAAATACTTTGGAATTATGAAGGCGGCAACGGCGTTAAAACCGGTTTTACGGAGGCGGCGGGAAGATGTTTGTCGGCAGCGGCCCAGAGGGAAGACATGCAGCTGGTATCCGTTGTTCTTTCGGCTCCCGATATGTTCAACGACTGTATGGCCTTGATGGATTATGGTTTCGAAAACTATGACAACAGCCTGGTCGTAAAAGCAGGGGAACTCATCGGAGATGTCTCGGTGAAGGATGGTGTAGAGGATAGCTTTCCTGTCTATACGACAGATGATATTTATTATCCATTGACGCAGGAGGAGATTGAAAAGTTAAATAAGCGTGTATATATTGATGAAAATGTTGTGGCACCGGTGCAAAAGGGACAGTCTGTGGGGCATATAGACCTATGGCTGGGTGAAGATAAACTACAATCTGTTGCATTGGCTGCGCCGCTCGATATTGGCGAGAACTCCTATTCATTTAATCTGAGCAAGTTGATCAATCTTTGGATTAATAAGAAGGTTCCCGCCATGTAAATGATTTTGGGGGGTACGAATGAGGCTCAATAAGTATATCGCATCATGCGGCGTCGCCTCTCGCCGTGGTGCAGATACCATAATCGCTGAAGGAAGGGTGACTATCAACGGCAGACCTGTCAATATGATCGGTACGGATGTCGATCCGGATACTGACGTGGTCGCTGTTGACGGCACCCTTTTGTCGCTTCATTCCGCAAAAATCTACATCATGCTGAACAAACCGGCCGGGGTGCTCAGCACATGCACGGACGATAGAGGAAGAAAGACGGTGGTCGATCTGATCAAAGGCGTTGACCAGCGTATTTTTCCGGTCGGCAGGCTGGATTTTGATACCGAAGGTTTGCTGCTTCTCACGAACGACGGCGAGTTTGCCTATAAGTGTACGCATCCGAAGCACGAGATGGACAAGACCTATGAAGCTGTGGTGCACGGAAGGCTGGATGACAACGCTGTAAAGCATCTGGAATCCGGTATCGAATTGGACGGAATGAAAACAGCGCCCGCCAGAATCCGGCGCATTTCGCGCTTGGAAACCCGGAACCATATTGAGATTACGATACACGAGGGGCGCAACAGGCAGGTCAAGCGGATGTTTGAGGCGGTCGGCTGTCATGTGATGCAGCTGAAAAGAACCAGACTTGGCAAACTGACGCTGGATGGTCTCGGTATTGAAGAATGGCGCTATCTGACAGATGCGGAAGTTAAAGAAGTATCTGAACCGTAGTTTTTTGCTTAGCATTGTGAAAAAAGAAACAATTTTGGTTTTTATGAAGGATAATAGGAGACAAGTGTAGAAATAAGAAATCGGGCGAGATTGGTATTTATTTGACCTGAAAGGGCCAAACGTTTATACAATTCATATTGGAGGTTAATACTACATGAGCGAACTAACTGGTTTTGACTTACTGGCTCACAAAAGGCAGTTGGCGGCAGCCGGTAATCCGGAGCTGACAGATGCCCAGCATGAAATGTCAAAACTGACGGCACGCGAAAGGATTTCCAAGCTTTTGGACGCTGAGAGTTTTGTGGAAATGCATGCTTTTGTCCAGCACTCCAATGCTATATCCGGTCTGAAAGAAGTCAGCGCGCCGGGAGAAGGGGTGGCGACGGGGTACGGAACTATCGATGGCAGGGGCGTTTATGTGTTTTCTCAGGACTACACTGTGCTGGGCGGCGCGATGGGGGCTATGCAGGCACGTAAGATCTGCAGGATGCTTGACATGGCCGGGAAGACGGGGCTTCCGGTGATTGCGCTGCTGGATTCGATGGGCGCACGTCTGGGCGAGGGCGCGGGAGCGCTGGAAGGCTTCGGCAGCATCTATGCCAAGATGGCGGAACTCTCTGGCGTCGTGCCGATACTGACCGTGATATGCGGACAGTGTGCAGGCAGCGCGGCTTTCTTTGCTCCTTTGAGCGATTTTGTATTCATGGCGGACGGCGTGGGCGGCATATTTACCGCAGCGCCGGGCGCTTTTAATGAAACGGACAAACCGGCGAAACCGGAAGCCATCGGGGGTGCGTCCGTACACTTCGAAAAAACGGGGCTCGTTCACTTCAAGTGCGCGTCGGAAGACGAGGCTTTGGGGTCGCTCCGCAGACTGCTGTCTTACCTGCCCGACAATAACCTCGTGGATGCGCCGATGGAAGACTGCAACGACGATCTGAACCGGATGCTGGAGAACTATCAAGGAAGCTGGGATATTCAGGCTGTCGTTTCATCGGTATTTGATAATGGCATATTCATCGAAGCGCAGGCCGGATATGCAGCGGGTATTAAGACGGGATTTGCTCGGCTGGGCGGCCGCAGCGTGGGCGTGGTGGCCAACGTTCCGGGCACGTATATTGATGCGAACAGCAGCAAAAAGGCGGCTGGGTTTGTCAGCTTCTGCGACGCGTTCGGCCTTCCGGTGGTCACGCTGGCCGACACGGCGGGATTTGTGAGGGATATCAAACAGGAACAGTGCTGCCTGATACCTAACGGCGCCAAACTCATTCAGGCCTATGCCGGCGCGACAGTTCCCAAACTGACGGTGATCACAGGCAAAGCGATCGGTTCCGGTTACATCGCGATGGCGCCCAAAGCGCTGGGAGCTGATATGGTCTATGCTTGGCCGGAAGCACAAATTTCCTGCCTGCCCGCGGATGCGGCGGCGCTGATACTGATGAGCGATGATATTGTCAACGCGGAAGACGGCGTTGAGGGCAAGAAAGCGGCGGCCGAGAAATACGCGAAGACTTTTGCTTCTCCGTGGGAGGCCGCGAAAATGGGCTATGTGGACGAAGTGATATATCCTTCCGAGACACGGCAGCGTCTTGCTGGTGCACTTGAGCTTGCTATCGGCAAGCGCGAAAACAAGCTGCCCAGAAAGCACGCATCCAGACCGTAATAAGGAGGCTAAAATGTTTGGCAGATCTAAAGCGGCAAAACAAAAGAAACAAGCTGCGCTTGCGGAATCGGTAAGGCAGGAATGCGTGGAAACGCCAGCAATGCCTGGAATCGACCCCGCGGTCATTGCTGCTATCATGGCAGCTGTGGCAGCCAGCATGGGTACATCGAGCAACGGCATATTGATCAAATCAATCCGCCGTACGAAGTCAACGTTACCGGTTTGGGGCTTCACAGGGAAAATCGAACAGGTCACCAATAGATTTTAAAGACTTATTATGGAGGATTAAAAAATGCGTAAATTCAATATCAGCGTTAATGGAACCAGCTACATTGTTGAAGTAGAAGAAATCAGCGGCGCATCCGCCCCGGCGGCGGTGCCTGCAGCTCCGGCATCTGTTGCGGCTGCGCCCGCGCCCGCTCCTGCGGTTGCTGCCCCGGCGGCGGCTTCTGTTGCGGCCGCGCCTGTGCCTGCCTGCGGAACCAAAGTGAATGCCCCGATGCCGGGTACCATACTGGACGTTAGGGTCAGCGTTGGCGATACCGTTAAGGAAGGCGATGTGCTGATGATACTTGAAGCCATGAAGATGGAAAACGAGATAATGGCACCTGCTTCAGGCAAGGTCACGGGTGTTCAGGTTTCTAAGGGTGCCTCAGTCAACGCGGGAGACCTGCTGACTGTTCTGGATTAAAAGTATTAAGAGTCTGCTGAATGCCGTTTAACATTTGAATAAGGAGGTTTGAATAGATGGGTAAAGTCCATATTACGGATACGATATTAAGAGACGCTCACCAATCTCAGGCGGCCACCCGGATGAAGACATCCGAAATGCTGCCCGTCACCGGTCTGTTGAATCAGGCGGGGTACTGGTCACTGGAGATGTGGGGCGGCGCTACGTTTGACTCGTGCCTGCGCTTCCTCAACGAAGACCCGTGGGAGAGGCTGCGCGTACTGAAAGCGGCCATGCCGGACACCAAAATGCAGATGCTGCTCCGTGGGCAGAACCTGCTGGGCTACAAGCACTATGCTGACGACGTGGTGGATCTTTTCGTCAAAAAGGCTATCGAGAACGGCATTGACGTCATCCGCATATTCGACGCGCTCAACGATCTGCGTAACATGAAGGCGGCGATGGACGCCACCAAAAAGTACGGCGGCATCTGTGAAGCGGCGCTGTCATACACCACCAGCCCCGTTCACACGAGAGCCTATTTTGTTGAAATGGCTAAGAAGCTCGAAATAATGGGTGCTGACACCATCTGCATCAAGGACATGGCAAACCTGCTGCTGCCTTACGAGGCGTATGAGCTGGTTAAGGAACTCAAAGCTGCGGTCAAGGTACCGATACACGTTCATACCCACAATAAGACGGGCGTGGGCGATATGGCGTATCTGAAGGCAATAGAGGCGGGTGCGGACATCGTGGATTGCGCGCTGTCGTCGATGGCTAACGGTACGGCCCAGCCCTGTACGGAGTCTCTGGTCGCCACGCTCCAGGGAACGCAGTATGACACCGGCATGGATATCGTGCTCCTCAACAGGATCGCGGAACACTTCAAGGGTGTCGCCAAGCGCCTGATGACTGACGGCTTCCTGAAGCTTGATGTGCTGGGCGTCGACATCAATACGCTAATCTATCAGGTGCCCGGCGGCATGTTCAGCAACCTGCTCGATCAGCTGGAAAAAGCGGGAAAAGGCGATCAGCTGGAGGATGTGCTCAAAGAGGTGCCGCGCGTGCGCGAAGAGTTCGGCTATCCGCCGTTAGTGACGCCTACCAGCCAGATCGTGGGCACACAAGCCGTGCTGAACGTGATCGCGGGCGAGCGCTACAAGATGGTCACCAAGGAGAGCAAGGCGCTGCTGCGCGGTGAATACGGCCAGCTGCCCGCCGAAGTGGATCCGGACGTGCGCAAGAAGTGCATCGGCGACGATCCGGTGATCACGCACCGCCCCGCGGACGATATCGCACCGGAGCTGGATAAGTACCGCGAAGAAATCAAAGAGTACATGGAACAGGAAGAGGACATACTGTCTTACGCACTGTTCCCGCAGGTTGCGCCAAAGTTCTTTGAGTTCAGAAGGGCCCAGAAATATGGGGTGGATGCTTCAACGCTTGATAAAGCGAACATGATCCATCCCGCATAATGCGGATGAGTTCATAATGCGGATAAAAAGGTAATTCATTGTTGAAATTTCTTGTCCGATGCATTATGATAGTCCCATATGTTTGTGAATTATTTATTTAATCAAGGAGGATTCAATATGGCAATAAAGGTTGGTATCAATGGTTTTGGCCGTATCGGCCGACTGGTTTTCCGCGCAGCAGTGGGAAACCCCAACATCGAGATCGTGGGCATCAATGACCCGTTTATCGATCCCGAGTATATGGTGTACATGCTGTCGTATGACACCGTTCATGGGCGTTTCAAGGGCACCGCTTCTTACAAGGACGGCGCTATCGTCGTTAATGGTAAAGAGATCGCCGTTTACGCCTGCATGAACGCGGCGGAGATTCCGTGGAGCTCCTGCGGCGCGGATTACATCGTCGAGTCAACTGGCGTTTATACGACAACGGAAAAAGCCAGTGCGCACTTTGCCGGGGGCGCCAAGAAGGTCGTTATCTCCGCTCCTTCGGCGGATGCCCCGATGTTCGTTATGGGCGTCAACCAGGATGCTTATACGTCTGACATGAAGGTTGTCTCCAACGCTTCCTGCACGACGAACTGTCTGGCTCCTCTTGCCAAGGTCATCGATGACAACTTCGGCATCATCGAAGGCCTCATGACCACTGTACACGCCACCACGGCCACCCAGAAGACTGTGGACGGTCCCTCCAAGAAGGACTGGAGAGGCGGCAGAGGCGCTGCGTTCAACATCATTCCGTCGTCCACGGGCGCTGCGAAAGCGGTGGGCAAGGTTATTCCGAAGCTGAACGGCAAGCTCACGGGTATGGCGTTCCGCGTTCCCACGGCTGACGTATCTGTCGTTGACCTGACCGTCCGTCTTGAGAAGGCCACCACGTACGATGAGATCAAAGCGGCCATGAAGAAAGCTGCTGACGGCAAGCTGGCCGGCATCCTCGGTTACACCGAAGATCAGGTCGTTTCCTCCGACTTCATCGGCGATGCCAGAACCAGCATCTTCGACGCAGGCGCAGGCATCATGCTGAACCCGAACTTCGTGAAGCTCGTTTCCTGGTACGACAACGAGTGGGGTTATTCCAACAAGGTGCTCAGCCTCATCGAGCACATGGCTGTTGTGGATAACAAATAAGATAAGCGCAACAAAAGGAACGACCACATCTCGGTCGTTCCTTTTTGTATACGAAAACCCCGCGTTAGACGCGGGGTTCGGTAAAGCTTATAGCGATGAGGCAGGACAGAAAAATCCTTTTGATTTAGAATGAAGTGCGGTCTGGCAACTGCACAAACAAAAATCAAAAGGAGGACATTCCAAAGTGAATGACATACACAGCTTATCACACACAAAATGGAACTGTAAATATCACATAGTATTTGCGCCGAAGTATCGTAGAAAGACGTTTTATGGAGAGAAGAAACTAGAAGTAGGAGCGATACTAAGGGAACTGTGCAAATGGAAAGGGGTCAACATAATTG
>JAEWWC010000043.1 GCA_023396555.1 Bacillota bacterium | reverse complement strand
GCCGGGGATGAAGCTCTTGCTCCTCTGTTCGCTGATCGGCTCGTAGCTTTCGAGCGTATGCGTTTTTGATACCTGTTTTGTCGTTTTGTAGACATCGGTGAAATAGAACCAGCCGTCGAACAGTCCGGGCAGCCGGTATCTTTTGCGGGTAGAGAACACTGTCGCCCTATCCGGCGACTCAAAGTCATGCGTGATGTAATTGGACTGGTCTTTGGGACGTTTGGGGAAAATGACGGATATCTCGACGTTGAACCCCACACCGTATTTATGATCCAAAAAGCCGAGCAATTCAATTCGGTCACCCAAATCGCGGCGGTAATGCGGGTATTCGCCGACGAACCCCTGCTCTGTCAGTGGCGGAATGACGCGCTCCATCAGCGACTCCAGCATCTTTTTGCTCTGAGTCATCATGATGTCCCCTCCTGGCTTTTTATATCTTTCCCGACGCTACAGCTCGACAAATTCAGCGTTATGGCCGGTGTGCGGCAGAAATCTGTTCAGTATATCGTCCATGCTCAGCTTTAAGCTGGACGTGTTGACGCACGGATGACAGCCGATGTGGCTCTGCCGCAGCACGTCCCTGTCGATCAGCAGCCGCACAGCATGTCCCGTATCGTTCATCAGCCCCAGCACACTCACGGAGCCGGGCGTTATACACAGATGCCGCTCCATGCTTTCCGCGTCCGCAAACGACAGCCGTGTGGTTTGCAGCTGCCCGGAGAGCAGCGGCGCCCGGTATTTTTTGTCCCCCGGCATCATCAGCAGATAGTACGCCGTTTTGGCCGCGTTGCACAGAAAAAGGTTCTTGCATATATCGATGCCGAGCAGCCGCTCCACGTCGGCGCAATCGTCCACCGTAGCTGCCGCGCCATGGTCCAGCCGCTCATAGACGATGCCGAGGCTGTCCAGCAGCGCATAGGTTTCCATCTCCACCGGCTGCCGTCCTGCGCCGGACGGCGCTCCCATATATATCTGCGTATCGATATGAATAGCCAATGCTGTTCTCCTTATGATGTCCTTCATGCGTAAACAGGATTCCGCACCATAGGCGGCGAATGTTCCCTATCGCTGCATTGGAAGGAAAAGTCCATGGATACTGTCCGTTTCTGGAATAAAATGTCCGCCGGCTACGATGCACAGGGGGAGGCAGGTACGCAAAGGCCTACGAGGATACAGTGGCTCTGACGCGCAAGTATCTCAAGCCCGCGGATGCTGTACTGGATTTCGTGTGCGGAACCGGCCTTGTCACCGTGCAGTTGGCGGATTCAGCCGCATCTATACTGGGTATCGACATTTCGCCCGGCATGCTTGGGCAGGAACAAGCAACATGCACCGCGCAGGCATCGGCAACGTCACGTTTCGAGAAGGTACGCTGACGGATGACAGCCTCGCCGAGTCGTCTTTTGATGTTGTTCTGGCCTTCAACATACTGCACGGGCTGCCGGACGCGGCGGCATACTGGGCCCGCATCCATCGGCTGCTTAAGCCCGATGGTCTGTTTCTCTCCGTTACCGACTGTCTGAAGGAAGCCGGCTTTGCCACGGTCGCACTCGTCAAAGCGCTATGCGCGCTTCGCCTAATGACGCATGTCAACATCATGTCTCAGCAGGATGTGAGGACGCTGGTGGAAGCCGCGGAGTTCAGCATCGTTGAAACGGAGAACCTGTTTGATGTACCTCTCAATCTGTTCATCGCCGCACGCAGGGCTTAGTGCGCGATATCCTCCATGCCTGCGCTGATCAAGGCTGCCAGATCGTCCGGCTTCACCTCAATCTGATGACCGATCTTGCCCGCACTCACGATGATGGTTTCCTGCAGTATGCAGTTGCTGTCGAACACGGTGCGGAACTGCTTTTTCATACCGATGGGGCTGCACCCGCCGCGGATGTATCCCGTCACCTTGTTTATATCCGCCACCTTGATCATCTCAACGGACTTTTCCCCCACGGCTCTGGCCGCCGCCTTCAGGTCCAGCTCCATCGCGACGGGAATCACGAACACATAATACTCCCTGCTGGCCCCTTGAGCCACCAGCGTCTTGAACACCTGCTCCTCCGGTCTCCCGATCTTTTTGGCGACTGATACACCGTCTATCGCTCCGTCGTCCGGCATGTATTCGTGCGCCGTATATTCAATGCCCGCGCTTTCCAGCGCCCTCATTGCGTTCGTCTTGAGTCCTGTCATTTAAGCGTAAGCCCTTTCATAGTTTGCGGTACTATTATACCATATAAACAGGTTTTGTTTAATTTCTGGAAAAAGGGTTGATCTTGTTTTCGTCATTGAAACTGCCGGGTCATGTGCCAGCCGATACCGTCGTTGCCGCCGGTGATGATGATGCTTGACATTGTGTACTCCCTGCTTACCTCAGTTAATGATCTTTTGAGCGTAACCCTCAAGAAAGCCTTTCGAGACGACTACTGGCTCCCCAAGTTCCTGCAGTTTTTGCTGTGCCAAGAACACTATGTGAAGCTTGTTTCCATGCTGTACTACATACTTTAAGGCTGTTATCGCTTGTTCTGTTTGACCTCTGTCAACGTATACTTCCGCAAGCGCCCCTTGTATCAGAACGCGGGAAAGCGACCTCTTTGCTTTTTCAAACCTTGCCCTCAGTATTTCTTCTGCATCAGTCATGTCACCCTGCGCCAGCCTGAGAAGGAAACGGTTATATTCAATATCCTCCTGCAACAACCCATATAACTTCTTATGATTCCCGTCAGCAGCCATTAGGCTTTCCATTTCTTCCAGCTTTCGTTGTGCCAGATCAAACTTCTTTTCCGCCAAGCTCAGCGATACCTGATGCTGTATCAGCATGATTTTGCCGAAGTGCGAGTGTTTTGTATGCGCGGCAGCTTCTCGAATCCACTGTTCCATTTCATCGTATTCACCGCAATAGTACAGCCCCAGACATAAATAACAAATAAAAAGATTCCGGCCTTTTTGAGAAAGCCGTTCGGCAGATAACCGTTTTTGGAAGCCAATACAAAACCCGACAGGATCACATCCCTCAAACAGCAAATGCATATGCCTGCGTAAGAAAATGAATTTATGCATAATGATAACAGGAAACGCAACGATAATAAGAGCGGCAATCGAGATACCAGCCACCATTAATGCCGAATCAATGATAGTCATTTTGTCAGCACTCCTCCATCCGCCACAGTCGGCTTAACTTCGGCCCTTCGCCAGCATCGCGTCTATAAACTGGCGGGCTGCCCTCGGGCTGCGTCCCGCGCTGGCGAACCGCTCCGCCTCCAGCTCCAGCGCTACCCAGTCCAGTTCAAGGCCAGCTTCATCGGCCAGAGCATGCACGATGTCCAGATACTGCTGTTTGCCCGGCTTGAAATAACCCAGCGTCAGCCCGAACCGGGCGGACAGCGCGATCAGCTCCTGCATCGTCTCGTTGCGGTGCACATCGTCGCTGCCCTCGCGCTCGGAGAACCGCTCTTTCACTAAGTGCCGCCGGTTGCTCGTCGCGTATACCGCAATATTGACACTGCGCGCGGATGCCGAGCCCTCCAGCACCGCTTTGAGCGCGTAGAATTCGTCGCTCTCCTGCGCAAAGGAGAGGTCATCGATAAACAGTATAAACTTAAGCGGGTTATGCCTTAGCTCCTCCATTACGGCAGGGATGTCCGCCGCCTGCCTCTTGTTCAGCTCCACCAGCCTTAAGCCTCTGTCGTGATACTCATTGACAAGTGCCTTCACGGTAGACGATTTTCCGGTGCCCGCATCGCCGTAGAGCAGCACGTTGGCAGTGGGCCTTCCGTCCAGCAGCGCCAGCGTGTTTTCCGTCACGGCCTTTTTCTGACGCTCATATCCTTTAAGGTCAAAGAGCCGCACGCTATCCGGATTCCTCACAGGCGTTATCACGCTATCCCGAACGGCGAACATGCGGCACGACGCGAATATGCCAAAGCCACGGGTACCCAACGCCTCCATGCGCTCTTCATATACCCCCGCGAGATCGACCGGCGATGTCCACCACGCAGGCAGGTACCCGTTATATCCAAGTCGTTCACGTACCTCGGCGCTCTTCAGACCCGCAATGGCTTCCAGTGTCTGCAGCTCGTTCGTCAGGCAAATCTCCAGTTCCGCGTCCTCGGGCATCCCCTTCGCGCGCCGCCGGACATATAGGTTGTCATCCTCCAATACACGGTCTTTCACATATTCCGTCAGGCTGAACGTATACGAAAAAAGCGCCTCTGTAAAAGCGGCATATGCGCTGACGCGCCGCACCATGTCGCCGTCCTCGCTCAGCAGTGCCTCCAGCCGGGCCAGCACCGCATCGTCCTTAAGCCTTCTGAATATCACCAGTGCATTCCATCGCAGCAGCAGGTCATTTAATGTATTCAAACCAGACCCTCTCATGTGTTGTGTTTATTCATATATTATAAAGCTGCAGCCTTTGTGCGTCCAGCGTCAATGATCAGCAATAAAAAAGCCGCCCGAGGCGGCATGGGATATTGCTATATGCTCCAGTTTTGCAGTTCCACAACATTGCCCTCGGGGTCGCACACATATACCGCAGTCAACGTTCCGATACCTTCGAACGTGTGATCCGTCAATTCACCCACAGGATGGCCGCCATGAGCTTTGACCTGCTCCAGTATTTCCTCCACATCATCTACATGAAACGCAATGTGTCCGAATCCCGGCCTGTTGACAGGCCGCCAGCTGTCCAGGCCCTCCGGGTCGTATGAAAATATCTCGAGCGTTGCATCGCTGCCCGGCAGCTTCAAGTGCGCGCCGCGAATATGAACGCCGCAGATACCTGTCATGCCGTCGATCCATTTGCCTGAGATATCCCTCTCGGGCGGTACTATGGAGCAACCGAAGACTTTGATATAAAACTCCGCCAAAGCCTTCCAATCTTTTGCAATCAAATTGGTATGTACAAACCGCGTACCCATATGCTCCCCTTAAAAGTGAATAATGCCGAGGTGTTCCAGCAAAATCTTCGTGCCGATCAGTATCAGTATGATGCCGCCCGCAATCTCCGCCTTGGATTTAAAGCGGGAACCGAACACACAGCCAATCTTGACACCCGCGACGGAGATAGCAAAGGTGATCGTCCCTATCAGCAGCACTGCCGGGAGTATATTCACCTGCAGAAAACCGAAGGTGACGCCCACAGCCAGCGCATCTATGCTGGTGGCCAGTGAGAGCAGCACCATCTTCTTGAATCCGTACGCCGGATCCGGTTTGTCGTCCGAACGGAAAGCCTCCCGAAGCATGTTAAGACCGATGATGACCAGCAGGCCGAACGCGATCCAGTGATCCCAGCTCGCGATGGCGTCCTTGAAATATCTGCCCACAAAATAGCCCACCAGCGGCATTGCTGCCTGAAACACGCCGAAATAAACGCCGGTTACCAGCGCGTTTCGCCACTGATGCTCCCGCACGCACAGCCCGCGGCTCACCGCTACGGCAAAAGCATCCATCGACAGCCCCACCGCTATGAAGATCAGTTCCAGTAAACCCATCAGTCAAAATACCCTTTGTAAATGAATAAACTCACAGGCGCAAAACACCCATGAGTCTTGTTCTTTAAGACAAACCAGGCTGCGAAGCCGGAATGTTGATTTGCCACACCATATTGGCGCAAACGACTCCCCCATGGCACATATCCCGCTCATAATACAACAAAAACCATTACCGCGCAATGCTTTAATTCTGATCAGCCCACGTTTTGATCATGATCAGCGTATCGCGATAACCTTCATCTTTATATCTGTATCCGCCCGGCACCGTGCCTATGACGCGGAACCCCAGTTTGATATAGAGCGCTATAGCCGCGGTGTTGGTGGATACCACCGCGTTGAACTGCAGGCCCCGGAATCCGTGCGCTTTGGCCTGCCGGATGCAGTCCTCCACCAGCGCCCGCCCGACGCCGCGCCCGCGAGCGCCTGCTTTCACGGCATACGATGCGTTGGCGATATGCCTGCACCGCCCGATGTTGTTGGGATGCAGTATGTATACGCCCACCACCTCGTCACCGTCCACCGCGCATACCGACGCCGTCTGCGCCTCGAACATCGCCCAGGCCTCTTCGTCGTTCAGTATCTCGTCACCGGGAAAGCTGGTGCCTTCGGCCACCACGCTGTTCCATATGACCGCAGCTTCAGGCAACTCCGCCCAGGTGACAGGGCGCAGCACAAGTCCTTCCGACTCCGGCGCGGCAGGCTGCGGCGGCTGGGGATTGACGATGTCGAGGCTGTATTTCAGGCCGTTCACCGTCACGCTCTCCGCGATTAATACCGCGGCTATCGGCGTGATGTCATCAGTCTCATCTGTTTCCCGCACAGTATCCGGACAACTGACGCCGCAGGAGCACAGATGCGGGATGATGACCTGGTCGCGCACATGCGAAAACTCAAGGCCTGGGATCTTTGGCGTGGAGACTGCCTCCCTCACCGTATGCCCGCCGCGCTCGTAACGGTAATACCAGATCATCACCTACTGGCCTTTCTGCTCGACAAACTGTACAAGCAAGCCGTCCGGATCCTGTACGAACAGGAAGCGGACGCCCGGCACCGGCGATATGGGGCCGCTGTGCACCAGCACGCCCTTTTCTGCCAGCTGCGCGATAAACGCGTCCAAATTGTCCACGGAGAAGCCGATGGATATCTCCTGCCCCTGCGCGCCCGTACCGCCGCCCATCAGCTCCAGTAGCGTTTCACCGCTCCCCATAAACACAATTTCGCCATGCCCGCCGGGAAAACGCCGCGCCACCGGCAGCCCGGCCACTTCTTCGTAGAATTTTACCGATTTATCCAGATCTTTCACATGCACCGTGCACCACAGAAAAGCCATATCCAATCCTCCTTTGTCCTGCTTTCTCCATGATACACCGGCAGCAAACTTCCCGCAAGCCGGAGTCGATTTCCTCCCTGCCCCTGCCCGATATTGACAGGTAATAGGCCGGCCGGTATAATAAAAGTGAAAATAAAGAGAAAGGACGGTGGACGGAATGCCAAAACTGAATCTGATACGTGATATCAAGAACCGGAAGCAAATCTGTCCGCGCGTTCCCTGTTGCTCTTATTAGAACACTGAAAATGCGCTGCGCTTCCGGTATGCCGGAAGCGTTTTTTATTTGCTAGGAAAATGGAGACTAAAACTATGTTAGAGATCAGGGGGAAATACAATACGGCCAAGGTGTTTACCGACGTGGTGGAGGAAGGGGCTCTCGGGCAGATCCTTCTGCTGTGCAACCAGGAGTTCACGGAGGGCAGCCGCATCCGTGTGATGCCGGATGTACATGCGGGCGCGGGCTGCACCATCGGCACCACCATGACCATCGCGGACAAGATCGTGCCCAATCTGGTGGGCGTGGACATCGGCTGCGGCATGGAGACGGTTCGCCTGCGCGAGGCACGCATCGAGCTTAGAAAACTGGATAAGCTGATCTACAGCGCCATACCATCCGGTTTTTCAATCCGGCAGAAGCCGCACCGCTTTGCGCAGATCGACCTCGATCAGCTCCATTGCCGTAAGCATGTAGACACCCGCCGCGGCGAGCTGTCCGTTGGCACGCTGGGCGGCGGCAACCACTTCATTGAGGTGGATAAGGGTGAGGATAGCGTGCTGTATCTCGTCATCCACTCGGGCAGCCGCCGTCTGGGGCTGGAGGTCGCGACGTATTATCAGGAGCAGGCGTACCATCAGTGCAACGGCAGCGGAAAAGCGGATGAAGAAGCGCTGATTGCTCGTCTCAAGGCTGAGGGTCGTCAGAAGGAGATCAGCAAAGCGGTGAAGGCGCTGAAGAACACCAAGCAGACGGATATCCCCAAAGCGCTGACCTATGTGTCCGGCGAGCTGTTCGGTCAGTATATCCACGACATGAAGCTGATGCAGGAGTTCGCTGCGCTGAACCGGCGCGCCATGATGGATGAGCTGGTCCGCGGCATGGGACTGCACGTGGAGGAGCAGTTCACCACGGTGCACAACTACATCGATACGGACGCGATGTTACTGCGCAAGGGAGCGGTTTCCGCGCGGGCCGGGGAAAAGCTGCTCATTCCCATCAACATGCGCGACGGCAGCCTGATCTGCGTGGGCAAGGGCAACGAGGACTGGAACTGCTCCGCGCCGCATGGCGCAGGCCGGTTGATGAGCCGTTCTCAGGCCAAGCAAAGCTTCACGCTCACGCAGTACAAAGCTGAGATGGACGGCGTCTACTCCACCTCAATCAGCCGCGAGACGCTGGACGAATGTCCCATGGCCTACAAGACGATGGACGAAATCGTCAATAACATTGGCGGTACCGCCGAAATCACGAACGTCATCCGCACCGTGTATAACTTCAAGGCCGGAGACGAGGAGAAATGATACCGTCGCAAAGGTAAAAACCTTGGAGGCTCCGCCTCCAAACCACCGCTCAAGGGATTTCTTCCCTTGAGAATCCCATCGGGAAATGCCTGATCGGCATTTCCCGTATAATAAACATTAACTTATGCATTATAATAAATAGGAGGAGATATGCATGGACAGATTTATTCCAAAAGAGAAGCTT
>JAEWWC010000018.1 GCA_023396555.1 Bacillota bacterium | reverse complement strand
TATCTCTGCCAATTGTTACCCTCCCTCCCATATCCCACGGAACCAATCGGAACGGACCGACAAATGGGAGTTGTTTTTAACTTAGATTATTATAGTCAACGATCTGGCAAAAGTCAACAACGTATTGCAAAGCAGACAAATGCAGTTTTTGAATGCTCATGCATAATTTTCACCTGCGACTATAAAACATGAATATCTTCCACATAAGAAAACTCAATGCCGCCGCGCTCATCTATCCCGATCTCACAAATCAATGTCAGATCACTTCTGACGCGATCTATCCAGAAATCAAGGTAAACCATATACCGATTGGTATTGTCAATCCCGATGTAATCAAAAGAAGTACGATAATCGTCAATACTTGCTTCTGTCAATTGACCGCCGTAACCGGACAGCTCGCGCAGAATGTCTTCACTCGTCATTGGCCCCAGCTTTCCCTGCTTTTCAAGTTCATCGATTTTGCCGGTAACAATGTCGCGCATTATGCTGGCAATCTCATTGAAGAGGACACTTTCATAATTAATCATTAGTTCTTCCTACCTCTTCAAGTACCCATTTATAAAAATAATCAGCTGCCTTCTTCTCAGTGAAGAAAACCTTCTTGCAATTCTTCTCCCCTCTCTCGCTGTAATATGTTACCCACCCTATTGCTTTCTTTTCAATACAATAGGCTTCGTTTGGCGTACCTCCACATAAACAATAAGAATCTTTGCTGATGTCGCTTTCTTCTAGCTTTCGTTTCAATTCACAAATATTCATAGATACAATTCCCTAAAGATCAGGCTTCTACTAAACAGAATAAATCATGTTCACCTGCAACGCTGTCATCTCATCATCTCTTAGCGATATATTATCTGCAAAACTATCAAGGGAAAACCGATATCCACAACACTCTATATCCTTATGAGTTGGAATCAAGCAATCTTTTAAACTGACTCCGCATTTGACACATGCCAAACTCTTCAATTGCACTTCAATCGACCGAATATGTGCATCTTCCTCAGGAGTATACCAATAGTGTTCGTTACAATGCCTACAACGCAACAGAACAGGTGCATCACCAAAATCCGCAACTGTATAATACACATCAAAGCCTTCTTTGCACTCAATGCATCGGGCAGCATATTTATATACTTTGACTATCTCTTTCCTCATAACTTTGCCCGCAGCTTTGCCAGCACCGCCTCAAAATAATCCGGCAATGGCGCGTGAAACGTCATCTCCTCCGCCGTTTTGGGATGCCTGAAAATCAGCGTGCCCGCGTGCAGCAGCTGCCCTTTGTCGTGCAGGCGCGGCGTTTTAGGACCGTATACGGTATCTCCTGCAACAGGTCTGCCGATGCTGGACAGATGCAGACGTATCTGATGCGTCCGTCCCGTCTCCAGCGATGCCTCCACATACGTAAACTCGCCGAAGCGCTCCAGTACGCGGATATGCGTCACCGCGTGGCGGCCGCCGCGGTCTATTGCCATCTTCTTGCGGTCGGTGCGGCTTCGCCCGATGCTCTTGTCGATGGTCATCGTGTCTTCCGCGAAGCCGCCGTGCACGATGGCGTGGTAGATGCGGCGAGCGCTCTTGTCGGCCATCTGCGCGGCCAGCGCGGCATGCGCCTCGTCGTTCTTGGCGATCACGATGAGGCCGGAGGTGTCCTTGTCCAGCCGGTGCACGATGCCGGGGCGAAGCTCTCCGCCAATGCCCGACAGGTCACCGATGTGCCAAAGCAGCGCGCTCACCAGCGTGCCGCTCTCGTTGCCCGGCGCAGGATGCACCACCATGCCCTGCAGCTTGTTGATCACGGCCAGCCATTCATCCTGATACACGATCTCGATGGGTATGTTCTCTGCCATGATCTCCGCCTCGCGCGGCGGCTCGATGGCGACCGTCACCACGTCCCCGGACTTCAGCTTGTCGCCCCGTTTGGCCATTTCGCCGTTCACCTTTATCTCGCCCGACGCGATGGCGCTCTGTATGCGCGACCGCGAGAAATCCGTTACGGACGCCAGATATTTGTCCAGCCGGTCAGCCGGCACGTCCACTGTCAATATTATTTCGTTATTCATAGCAATAATTTTACCATCAATGCCGTACGATATCAACGAAACGTAGATTGAAGTGTTTTGAAGTTGCTCTTGCTTTCCCAAGGGCGATCCTGCTATCATATGATATAAGAAAGCCAAAACCGCAGGGAGACAAAAATGGTACTTCAACGCAAACCCGAATGGCTCAAGAAAAAAGTCAACGCCGAAGCCGTGATGGAGATGGAAGGCATGCTGCGCTCGCTCAACCTGCACACGGTATGCGAGGGCGCGAACTGCCCCAACCGCGGCGAATGCTTTAAAAATAAGACAGCCACGTTTATGGTGCTGGGCGACGTCTGCACGCGCAACTGCCGTTTCTGTGCGGTTTGCAAGGGCCGCCCCACGCCGGTCGATCCTCAGGAGCCGGAAAACGTCGCGTCGGCGGCGCAGCAGCTGGGCCTCGCTCACACCGTTGTCACCAGTGTCACGCGGGACGACCTGCCGGACGGCGGCGCGGAGCATTTCGCGCAGTGCATACTGGCACTCAAACGCCGTATGCCCCAAAGCAGCGTGGAGGTGCTGATCCCCGACTTCCGCGGCAGCCTCGAAGCGCTACAGACGGTGATCGGTGCACGTCCGGACATCATCAACCACAACATCGAAACGGTGCCGCGGCTGTACCCCGCCGTCCGTCCGATGGCGATATATGAACGCTCTCTCGAGCTGCTGGCGCGCGTCAAGCAGCTGGGCGGCGGCGTATACAGCAAGACGGGCATCATGGTGGGCCTCGGCGAAACAAAGGACGAGGTGCTAGCCGTGATGGACGACCTGATCGCCATCGGCTGCGACCTTTTAACCATCGGCCAATACCTGCAGCCGTCCCGCGAGCACATCGAAATCGCCGAATTCATCCACCCGGATCAGTTTGAGGAATATCGTCGTATTGGCCTCGAGAAGGGCTTCAAATACGTCGCCAGCGGTCCGCTGGTGCGGAGCTCCTACAACGCCATCGAGGGCATGCGCGAACTGGAGAAGCAATTATGATGTACATCAAATGCGACAGCATGGACGCGAAGTTCAATTTCGCGTTGGAAAAGTACGCGATGGACGAGCTCACCGCGGCCAAGGAATACTTTATGTTCTGGCGCACCACGCCCACGCTGATGACGGGGCGTTACCAGAATACGCTGCGCGAGATCAACATGCCGTTTGCGAAGGAGCATAATATCGATATCGTGCGGCGTGTGACGGGCGGCGGCACGATATACACCGACGAAAACGGCTGGCAATTCTCGTTCATCGTGAAGGAGCCGGGCCAGCGTCGCATCGAGTTCGAGACTTTCACGCAGCCCATCCTCGACGCGCTGCGCTCCATCGGCGTCAATGCGGAGTTGAGCGGCCGCAACGATCTCGTTATCGGCGGGCGCAAGTTCTCGGGCAACGCGCAGTATCTGCGCAAGAACGTGGTGCTGCACCACGGATCTCTGCTGTTCGACACCGATCTTGAGAACCTGGTGCGCGCGCTCAGCGTGGACGACGAGAAGATTATTTCCAAGGGCATACAGTCGGTACGCCAGCGCGTCACCAACATTGCCGAGCATCTCTCCGCACCGATGTCCAGCCTTGAGTTTCGCGATGTGATGCTGTCCTTCCTGCTGCGCGGCATGGACACATACGAACTAACGTCACAGGATATCGCCCGCGTGAACGAGATCAGGCAGGCTCAGTTTGACTCATGGGAGTGGAACTTCGGCAAGGACCCGGCGTTCAACATCACTAAGGAAGCACGATTCAAAGGCGGCAAGCTGACCGTGCAGTCGTTCGTGGACGGCGGAATCATCACCGACATCCACTTCTACGGCGATTTCTTCGCCGGCGAAGGGCTGGAGCGGCTGCAGCAGCGCCTGACTGGCTGCGCTTACCGCGAGGATGCCATACGCGCGGCGCTCATCGCCGAAGCGGCGGACGATCTGCTTTTCGGCATCACCGCGGAAGAGATACTGAGCTGTATCGTCTGAATTGTTCTTTACAAGGGGCGCTGCCCCCATACCCGTACCCCCAAAAGCCTGACGGCTTTTCGGGGACCCCACGTCCCCGCTTCTTTTCTTTAACATAAGAAGCAAAAGAAAGAGAAAATGCTATCGCATTTCCTCTTTTATTCATTCTATATCCCGCGTTAGGCAACTAGTTGCCATGGTCACTTATTAGTGCTTTCTTCTTCCCTTTGATTATCGTCACCCTCTGCAATCTCCTCCTCTGAGGCTGTCTCATCCACACCGTCCTTCAGCTCCTCACCATCCTCCAAAGCTGTGGCCTCCTCCGTCTTCAGCTTGGTTTTATCCTTATGGATGAACAGTATATAAATGCCTAGCATGATGGAGCCGACCACGAGGCACGCGTCCGCCACATTGAATATCCACTTCCAGAAATCGAACATGCGGAAGTCGAAGAAGTCACGTACATAGCCGAATGCGATCCGATCGATCAGGTTGCCCAAAGCACCAGCATATGCGAGCGCGATGCCCACCTTCAAAAAGCGGGAGTGCTTCTTCCTGTATTTGATCATAATCCATGTTGCTGCGCCGATCACGATTACTGTAACCACGATAAAGAACCACTTGAACCCCTGCAGCATGCCAAAGGATGCACCTAGGTTCTGCACGTAGGTGAGGTTGAATATGCCGGGTATCACCTCAATGGTATCTCCCGGGACGGTGAACATGGGAACTATCAGGAATTTGGTCAGCTGATCCGCCAGAATCGCCAGGATGATAATAATAATTTGCAGCATTCGCCCTCCTAAAGCTGGTTTTCTTTGCCTTCAGCAAGCCGCTTAATATTCATGCGATGCGAGTAAAACACGAGTATCATCAGTATGATGCACGTGAGGTGATTGACGATATCGCCCCAGAAGAAAAGGAACGAAGCCACGACGACCAGCGCTGTGCCGATCAGCGAGCCGATGGAAACAGTCCGCGTGAACGCGATGATGATGATGCACACGCCCAGCACGATGGCAGAATGCACCGGCATCATGACGAGAAACACGCCGAGGCTTGTCGCCACACCCTTACCGCCGCGGAACTTCAGAAATACCGGCAGTATATGGCCCAGCACCGCGGCCAGCCCGCCCACACATGCCCCGATGGGAACCCCCGCCTGTGGGATCATGCCGAATACCGTCACACCGCTGGTAATGGCTTCAGGCAGCAGCCACCAGCCAATCAGCGCCGACACGACGCCCTTGGCTACGTCGCCTACAAACGTAAATATGCCGATTCCCCATCCGTAAGTGCGGATGGCGTTGGCCGTGCCCACGTTGCCGCTGCCTGCGTCTCGGATATCCTTGCCCTTGAACAGTTTCCCGGCGATATATCCGAAGGAAATACAACCCAAAAGATAACCAATCACGACGGTCAATACATATTTCCAGACCATACCGAAGACTCCCTTGCCTCACTCGTTTTTGTTTCGGGCGGACAGCTTGATCGGCGTGCCCGTAAAATCGAATGTTTTCCTTAAATAATTCTCTATGTAGCGCATGTACGAGAAATGCATCAGCCTTGAATCGTTAACAAAAAGCACGATATGCGGCGGCGTTTCTCCCACCTGTGCAGCATAATAGATTTTCAGCCGGCGGCCCTTATCGGAAGGCGGTTCCACCATCGCGATAGCTTCGGATATGCACTCGTTCAGCAGACCGGTTGTGATGCGGCGGCGGCTGTTAGCTCTCGCATCCAGCAGTGCGTCCAGCAGCTTGTTCAGGCGCAAACCCGTCTGCGCGGATATCGTCACCGTCTGTGCGTAGCTCATGAACGCCAGCGCCGACGCGATCTCTTTATTGTATTTGTTGACGGTATGCGTGTCCTTCTCGACGGCATCCCACTTGTTGATAGCGATCACGCAAGGCTTGCCCTCTTCGTGCACGAAGCCCGCTACTTTCACGTCCTGCTCCGCAATGCCCTGCGTCGCGTCCACCATCACCACCACTACATCCGCGCGCCGCACGGCAGCAAACGCGCGTATCACGCTGTAGCGCTCGATGGACTTGTCCTCGATGCGCGCCTTCTTGCGTATGCCCGCGGTGTCGATCAGCACATAGCGCTGGCCGTCCCGCTCGAACGGCACGTCGATGGCATCCCGTGTAGTGCCCGCGATGTCCGACACGATGGTGCGCTGCTCGCCGATGAGTGCGTTGACCAGCGACGACTTGCCCACGTTAGGCCGCCCCACGACGGCGATCTTCACCGCGTCGTCCTCTTCGGCCTCAGCGTCCGTTACCCCCATCCCCTCGATCACGGCGTCCAGCAGGTCTCCGAGGCCCAGCCCCTGTGCAGCCGATATCGCAAACAGGTTGTCCATGCCCAGTGCGTAGAAGTCGTACATCGCCTGCTCGTCCTTCTGCGAGTCCGCCTTATTGACGACGGTGATGATGGGCTTGCCGCTGCGGCGCAGCATATCGGCGATCTCCTGATCGGCGCTCACCAGTCCCTGCTTGGCGTCCACGAAGAACAGTATCACATCCGCTATGTCCACCGCCAGCTCGGCCTGCCGGCGCATCTGCGACAGTATGATATCCGACGCGTCCGGGTCGATGCCGCCCGTATCGATCAGCGTGAACTCGCGCCCCAGCCATTCCGCGTCCGCGTAGATGCGGTCTCGCGTCACGCCCGGCGTATCCTCCACGATGGATATGCGCCGTCCCGCTATTCTGTTGAAAAACGTGGACTTGCCCACGTTGGGCCGTCCCACGATTGCGACAAAAGGTTTAGCCATTCTTCTCCTTCAATGTATGCCCCGTCATATATTCCACCAGCTCATACGCGTCCGCCAGCGGCATTACCGGCACGCCCAGCGCCGCTTCCAGCTCCGCCAGCGTCATGTCGTCCAGAAATACGTTGTCTTCGCGCAGCGCCGCCGCGGGTATGATGAGCCGTTCGCCCAGCGGCTTGTCCTGCAGCGCACGCAGAAAATCGCGCCCGCCCAGCAGCCCGGCCACAGTTACGCCGCCGCCGAACGTCTGATTGTCCACGCCGTAGACAGATGTCTTCACGCCCAGCTTATCGGACGCTTTCGCGGCGATGGCTTCAATGAACGGCAGTATGTCCACGCCCGTCGCGATGCTGAGCTCGCGCATTGTGTCCGGCTCCGCCGTTTCCAGCGCCTCAGCGGCCTCGTCCATCAGTTTGGCGACCAGCCCCACACCGTTCTCGATCTGGCAGAAGTCCTCGTAGCTTTCCACCGGCGGCAGCGGCAGCCCCGCTTTCAAATAATACTCATCCGCCGCGAACACGAAACGCGATCCGATACTATTTAAACATTCTTTCTGCCATTTTTCAACCTCTTTGATGGTACGCAGCGCCATGTCTTTGGAGACCGGCTCCAACGCCGTCAAGCCCTCGCGATGCCCGGTCAGGCCTACCGGCACCACCGCCAGCGACATCGCCGCCGGATGCAGTCCGCGCAGGAAGCGAAACGTCTCCTCCAGCTTCTCGCCGTCGTTGTAACCGGGACAGATTACCGCCTGTGCGTGAAAGCTCATGCCACGCGCAGCCATTTTCCTCAGCATCGGCTTTATGGCCAGCCCCTCCGTGTTCTTCAGCATGCGGCGGCGCAAATCCTCGTCCACCGTATGCACGGAGACGTATAGCGGCGACGCCTTGCGGCGCAGTATGCGCGCAAATTCTTCGCGGCTGATGTCGGACAGCGTTACATAGTTGCCGAACACCAACGAGTACCGCCAGTCCTCGTCCTTGAGATACAGGCTTTTCCTCATGCCCTTGGGCAGCTGCTCCACGAAGCAGAATATACACCGGTTGCCGCAGATACGCTTTTTGCCCATCAGCGGCTGCGTGAACGATAAGCCGATATCCTCGTCGGCGTCCTTGACGATTCGGGCAGTCATCGTCTTGTCTCCCCGCAGCACACGTATGCGCAGCTTTTCGATCGCACAAAAATAAACGTAATCGACATAGTCGATCAACGCTTCGCCGTTCACGGATTTTATCTTGTCTCCGGGCAATATGCCTGCCCGTTCCGCCGCGCCGCCGGGTATTGCGCTTTCCACCTCAAACAACCCAGTGTGCCTCCTGTCAATTCGGTTGATTATATCAATTTGCGGTCAAAAAGAAAAGGCAAACGCAGTATTATACAAGAATTGTTCACACTATTGATCCTTTGATCGAAATGGAACAAGCTTTTGGCGTTAACAAGCGGCGTTTTGGATCAGACGCGGGCCTCAGGCGGTACATTCTTGAATCCTGCGGCATGCCTTCCCCGCGGGCGGCGCACAGAGAAAAAGGCGGCACACAGGCAGACTATGAAGGACAACACCACCATCGGCCGCACATCAAACAGCACCACCGTCCTTGCGGAGTCCGACAGCAGCGCCATCACTGAATCCGCTATGCCGAATAGTCCGGCCAGCACAGGAGCATGCTCAGGAGCACGCCGCCCAAAGCACAATATTGCCACCGCGGATACGGCAAGACCCACCACCGGCGGCAGATAGGGCACCGTCAGCGTATTGGAAACAAAGAACGAAGTAACGGAAAGGAGCACGGTGATCGCGGACGCCAGAAAGAAACGATAGCCGTAACCGCCGTGCAGTGCAACATAGACAGCGGGAGCAATGCATAAAAACGCGCCCGCCAGACTGAGAGATACCCATGGAAAAATACGAACACTGGGGATCAGTGACAGCAGCAAACCGACCGTAAAATAAAGAACGAAGGGGACACCGCGAATGCCGGCGGCAGCCACTGCTCTCCTTAAGTTTCCTGTCAGATACAGTACCGGCAGCCCTATTATCACGATCAGAGAAATATCCATAAAACGCCACCCAATATCAAACATGTTAACATTAGCTTGACCAGCGGGCGGCGCTTTTATAAATCAACTTAATCGAGGTCCATCTTTTTGCCGGTGGCGTTATATACGATGGATTCGCAGACGTTGGTGATATGGTCGCCCACGCGCTCCAAATACCGAGCGATGAGCACGAACGACATCATCTGGTTAATGTGCCGCGGGCTCTCCAGCACATACGTCAGCAGCTCGCGATATATCTGTTTGAACAGCGAGTCGAGATCGTTATCCCGTTTAGCCGTCTCAATGGCCAGCTCCGGATCGTTGTTGGCAAAAGCGCGCACGCTCATGCTCAGCATCTCGCATGCGATGCCCGTCATTCGCGGCAGGTCGATCAGCGGCTTGATATATTCCTCGTCCTTCAAACGTATCGCTGTTTTGGCAACGCCCACTCCATAATCGGCGATGCGCTCCAGGTCGGTGCTCATCTTGATCGCAGCGAATATCACGCGCAGATCGCCCGCAAGCGGTTGCTGCGTCGCGATCAGCATAATGCATTTCTCCTCTATCGCTTCCTGCAAATCATCGATCTCATCGTCCCCGTCAATGATTTGCTGTGCTTTTTCGAAATCGCGACCAACCAGCGCCTGCATCGCGCCCGCCAGTACATCCTCTACCAGCGAGCCCATGCGGATGAGCTCGTGCTTGAGTTCGCTGAGCTGATGATCGTATTCTATCCGTGTGGTCATATTCAGATCCTCCTTTTAATGACCCCGATGACTTTGCGCGTCTTCGGGCATCCTGGTATCAGCCGAAACGGCCGGTGATATAGTCCTCGGTGCGTTTATCCTGCGGCAGCTGGAAAATCCGTGTCGTCGGTCCCGATTCAATCATATCGCCCAGCAGGAAGAACGCCGTCTTGTCAGACACACGCGCAGCCTGCTGCATGTTGTGCGTCACAATGATGATCGTATAGTCGTTTTTCAGCTCGGCGATCAGCTCTTCGATCTTGCCGGTGGATATCGGATCCAGCGCCGACGTCGGTTCGTCCATCAGCACGATGGACGGCTCTACCGCCAGCACGCGTGCGATGCACAGGCGCTGCTGCTGGCCGCCCGAAATGCCCAGCGCCGACTGGTGCAGACGGTCCTTCACCTCTTCCCACAGCGCCGCGCGCTTGAGGCTGCGTTCCACGATGATCTCCAGCTTCTTCTTATCCCGCATGCCGTGGATGCGCGGCCCATAGGCGATGTTGTCGAATATCGACATCTCGAACGGGTTGGGTTTCTGGAACACCATGCCCACTTCCTTGCGCAGATATGCCACGTCAATGTCTCCCTTGTAGATGTCGGTGCCGTCGATCAGTATATCGCCTGTTACACGGCAGCCGGGTATCAGGTCGTTCATGCGGTTGATACACTTCAAAAACGTGGACTTGCCGCAGCCGGAAGGCCCGATGAGCGCCGTTACACGGTTCACTTCGATGTCCATGTTTATCTTTTTAAGCGCCTGAAAGTTGCCGTAATAAAGATCAAGATCCTTAACGGTTACTTTTATATCGTTCGTTGTTTGTTCCGCAGATGATGCCACTGCAAATGCGTTCATTATCTTTGCTCCTTATATCGGTTGATCCGGTTGCCGAAAGCTCCCGCAATCAGATTCAGTATCAGCACGATCACGATTAGCACGGTGGCCGTGGCGTATGCCTTGTCCACCGATAACCCCTCTTTTGCCAGCGTATACAGATGCAGCGACAGCGTCCGCGCGGAGTCCATCAGCGACGCAGCGATTTTGGTCCCGCTGCCCAGTGTGAAAAACAGTGCCGCGGTTTCACCCACAATACGCCCCATACCCAGTATGATGCCGTTAATGATGCCGGGTGATGCGGCCGGTATGACCACCTTGTACATCGTCTGCCACTTGGTCGCTCCCATCGCAAGAGAGCCTTCCTTATATCCAAGGGGCACCGTCATCAGCGCCTCCTCCGAGGTGCGGATCAGTGTGGGCAGTATGATCACTGCCACCGTGGCCGAACCGTTCAAAAGTGACCAGCTCCATCCCAACATTCGCCCGAAGAACATGAACCCGAACAAACCGAATATGATGGACGGTATGCCGGCCAGATTGGTGGTAAAAAACCGTATGATCTTGATCAGCACACCCTGCCGCGCGTATTCCGTCATATATATCGCCGCCAGTATGGACAACGGCGCGGCGAATAGCAGCCCGAGGCCCACCAGATACAATGTGTTGACCATCATGGGGAGTATGCCGCCTTCACGTCCGGCGTCTTTCACACCCTGCGATAAAAACTCCCAGTTGAGTTCCTTGTAGCCGTTGACAAATATAAAACCGATGATGACCACCAGAACGAGCACTGCCAGCCCTGCCGCCAGATATATTAACGCATATGCCGTGCGCTGCCTTCTTTTCTGCTTTTCACGGTTTTTAGTTATCCATTCCTTGGTGCACCACTTTTCGGTGCTGATGTTATTCGTCATACTCTCACCTTTTGTCTGCTTAAGATTACGACCGCCGCGTTGATGATCATCACGAACACAAAGAGCACGATGGCCGTGGCAAAGAGCGCGTGATAGTGATCTGAGCCGGTCGACACATAAGCCATTTCAATAACGACGTTGACCGTCAGCGTTCGCACCGGCTGGAACAGCGACATCGGTATAATGGGCGAGTTGCCCGCCACCAGAATTACCGCCATTGTCTCGCCGATGGCGCGACCGATGCCCAGTATGACGCCCGCCCATATGCCGGATTTGGCGGTGGGTATGCTGACCTTCTTGATCGTCTGCCAGTTGGACGCACCCAGGGCCAGCGAACCATCCTTGTAAGTGGTTGGCACCATGCGCAGCGAAACCTCAGAGATGCTGATAATTGTCGGTAATATCATGATCGCCAGTATTAGCCCAGCCGCAAGAACCGAAAACCCCGGCCCCTGATTAAATGACCGTATGAACGGAACCAACACCGCCATGCCAAAGAAGCCGTAGACGATGGACGGTATACCCGCGAGTATTTCTATGCTCTTCCTGAGCACTTTGGACAGACGCTTCGGCGCAATCTCCGCCAGAAAAACCGCGCATCCGAGCCCAATCGGGATCCCGATGATCAAAGCGATTATGGTCGTGTATATGGAGCCCACGATCATCGGAAATATGCCGAAAATATGTTTGTTTGGCTGCCACTTGGTGCCGGAAATGAAATCCCATAGACTCACCTTTGAGAACACCGGCAGCCCTTCCGCGAATATCAAGTATGTAATCAACAGAACTGCCGCCACAGACACCAACGCACAGATGAGCATCACTGATTCTATTGATTTTTCGCCGATTCTTAATTTTTTCTTTTTCATGCTTCCACCTTTTTGTCCTGCCTCAACACAGCTTTAATTGTATCTGACCCAAGTCAATTTCTCGTCGTTCTCACGTTAAGTCTATGTTAAGATTGTGTAAAGGCTCTCTTTCTTAATTAGTACGCCAGAAACAAAAATTTCGGGCAACCACATCCGCGGTTGCCCGAAC
Source organism: Bacillota bacterium (assembly GCA_023396555.1). Classification (GTDB taxonomy): domain Bacteria; phylum Bacillota; class Clostridia; order Christensenellales; family SZUA-584; genus SZUA-584. The sequence continues at coordinate 20,228 of JAEWWC010000018.1, read as the reverse complement.
CAAGTGTGAAAATTCTATTCAGCGCTTGAGTGTTACGGCATTACGTAGCCTTTGCCCACCATGTAGTCAATCGCTTCCTGGCTTGTCAGGCAGTATTCAAAGAGCTTGGATACTTCGCCCGCCGGATCTCCCATCGTGAGCAGATTGAAGTTTCTGAAGTATTTGTATGTGCCGTTGGACATATTGTCAGTGGTCGCTTCGATACCTTCCACTTTGGTCGCCTTCAAGCCATCATACTCGGGAACGATGCCCAAAGACATGTAGCCGATACCCATCGGATCGCCCTGAACCGCAGTTCCCAGCGCGCCGTTGGAGTCGAATACGCCGGAGCAGCGAGTCTCGTCGATCTCGATCTGTTCGCCAGCGTCATCCTTGCCAAGGAACAGCACGGAGAAAGCTTCACGCGTACCCGAAGCGGAGTCTCTGGTGTACAGGTTGATCTTGCCAGCAGGGCCGCCCACTTCGGACCAGTCGGTGATTTCGCCAAGGTAAATCTTCTTGATCTGCTCAACCGACAGGTCTTCAACCGTATTGGCCGAGTTCACAACGATTGCCACGCCGTCCAGGCACAGCACAGTCGCCTTCAGGTCAGGATTTGCGGATTTTTCGTCATCCTTTAAGTCTCTGGAAGCCATACCAAAGTCCACAGTGCCTTCCACAGCCGAGGTGACGCCCACACCGGAGCCGCCCGCTTCCACAGTGATCTCAACGTTCGGGTTGGCAGCTGTGTACAGTTCAGCCAGCGCTTCCATCACAGGGCCCACCGATGTGGAGCCAGCCGTCTTGATGGAAACAGGCTCGGCCGGAGCTTCTGTCGCCGGAGCTTCCGTAGCCGGAGCTTCTGCTGCCGGAGCTTCCGTAGCCGGAGCTTCCGTAGCCACAGGCTCGTTTGCCGCAGGGGCACAACCCACAAATGCCGCGACCATCGCTATCACAAGTATCGCAACTAAACCGATCTTTTTCATGTTATCCTCCTATGATTTGTTTCAAAATCTGGGACGAGTATAACAGCGCTATGTAAAAGACGAATAAACGCTGTGTAAAGCCCGTGTAAAATTCAAAAATAATATTGATATTTTTTCGCAGACTTTTCTGTTCAGTTGGAGCCTGAGTCATCGATTTTCCGACAAATAAAAAAGCCCGCGTGCGCGAGCCTTTTTTGGTCATCAGTTATATCAGTATAGCGGCCTTTTTGAGCACAGCTCCAGAACGCTGGCCTTTACGGCCTCCACGGCGTCCTCGCCCTTGTGCACGATATCGGAGATCAGCGAACCGATCACCTTCATATCGGCCTCGTCCATGCCGCGCGTTGTGGCCGCGGGCGTTCCCACACGGATACCGCTCGTTATAAACGGGCTACGCGTGTCAAACGGTATCGCGTTCTTGTTAACGGTGATGTTCGCGCGCCCCAGCATCGCTTCCAGATCCTTACCCGTGATGCCCTTATCCGTCAGGTCCACCAGCATCAGATGGTTGTCCGTGCCGCCCGACACCAAACGGATGCCGTTATCCATAAGGCTCTTCGCAAGCGCCTTCGCGTTAGCCACAACCTGCTGCTGATATGTTATAAAGCTGTCAGAGAAAGCTTCCTCGAAGCATACGGCCTTGGCCGCGATCACGTGCATCAGCGGACCGCCCTGCGTGCCCGGGAATATCGCCTTGTTGATGGCCGCGCCGTACTGCTCCTTGCACAGTATCATGCCGCCGCGCGGCCCGCGCAGCGTCTTGTGCGTGGTGGTGGTCACAAAATCGGCATACGGCACGGGGCTTTCATGCACGCCCGCCGCAATAAGGCCGGCGATGTGCGCCATATCCACCATCAGCAGTGCGCCCACTTCGTCCGCGATCTCTCGGAACGCCTTGAAATCGATTTTGCGCGGATAAGCGCTCGCGCCCGCCACGATCATCTTAGGTCTGTGCTCCTGCGCCAGTACACGCAGTGCGTCGTAATCGATCTGCTCCGTTTCCTGATTGACGCCATAAGGCACGATCTTGAAATATTTGCCCGAAATATTGACGGGGCTGCCGTGGGACAGATGCCCGCCGTGCGCCAGACTCATGCCGAGTATCGTATCGCCCGGCTCCAGCATCGCAAAATAAACGGCGGTATTGGCCTGCGCGCCCGAATGCGGCTGTACGTTGGCGAACTCCGCGCCGAACAGCTTTTTCGCCCGCTCGATCGCTAGCGTCTCCACCACGTCCACGTATTCGCAGCCGCCGTAGTAGCGCTTACCCGGGTAACCTTCCGCGTACTTGTTGGTGAGGTGCGACCCCATCGCGTTCATCACCGCTTCAGAAACGAAGTTCTCCGACGCAATCAGTTCGATGTTGTTCTGCTGACGATTCAGCTCATCCATCATCGCGGCATATACCGCTTCATCTGCTGCCTTCACTTTTGAAAAATCAAGCATTTTTCTTTATACCCCTTTAAACTTTCATACAGGCCTGCCTGGCCGCCTTTTGTTCGGCGGTCTTTTTGGACCTGCCCTTGCCCTGTGAAATTTCTTCGCCGGCAACAAGCAGTTTTACGTAAAACACCTTGTCATGCGGCGGTCCTTCCTCTTTATATACGGTATAACGTATATCGCTGATACCCTGTTTATGGTAGCGCTCCTGCAGTTGAGTTTTGTAGTCCCTCACACCGCCGCCCGACAGCACATTATCGAAGCTGCCTTCCATCAGCCGGTGCACGACATCGCGCGCCGCGTCGAATCCGCCGTCCACATATACCGCACCGATCAGCGCTTCTACCGCGTCCGCCAGTATCGATGGCTTGTCCGCGCCGCCCGAGTTGCGTTCACCCCGGCCCAGCGTCAGATACTCGCTAACATTCAGCTCACGTGCCAGCTTCACCAGAGCGCTCTCGTTGACCAGCGCCGCACGGCTCTTGGTCATCTCGCCCTCGGAATAATCCGGCTTCTCAAAAAAAAGGTGTTCGCTGACGGTCAGCTCCAGCACAGCATCGCCCAGAAATTCCAGGCGCTCATAGCTTTCACCGGCGTCAGCGGAGGAATGCACAAACGCGCGCTCCATCAACCGCTTATCCTTGAACGTATACCCTATGCTGTTTTCCAAACGGGACAGATCCGCTTCCGCCATAAACTCACCGAACAAAGCAATACCCGGAGCGATACACTCCGGGTAAATGGTATCCTTTTTTTAGTTATCAGTAACCGCCGACATTTTTCTCGATATAGGTCACAACATCCTTCACGGTAGTCACCTTGGGCAGTTCTTCATCTGGAATGTCAAGGTCGAACTCCTGCTCCAGGTCCATGATAAGCTCAACGATAGCGAGAGAATCGGCCTTTAAGTCCTCGACAAGATCAGACTCCAGCGTGATGGTCTCTTCGTCAATTTCCAGCTGATCGGACAAAATCTTTCTTACCTTTTCAAATACCATTGCGAGCCTCCTGTAAAAACTTTATTAATCATCGCTCAAAGAAAATTTTGATATCTCTTCTTTAATAACACCCACCACGTCGGCTTGAATGAAACCTGCCGCCTGACGCAGGGTGCTTTTTATCGCCTTGGCGTTGGACGACCCGTGCGCTTTGATGACGCCGCCATTGACGCCCAGCATCAGAGCGCCGCCGTACTCCGTGTAGTCCATCTTCTTTTTGAAGCTGCGGAACGCGGGCATCGCCAGCGCCGCTCCCAGCTTGGCCCGGAAGGTACTGCTAAGTTCATCCTTCAGCATGCCCATCAGCACACTCGCCATGCCTTCCAAAAATTTAAGTATTATGTTGCCGGTGAATCCGTCCGTTACGATCACGTCAAAATCACCGGAGACCAGATCCCGCCCTTCGGCGTTGCCCTTGAAGTTGACGGGCATCCGCTCAATCAGCTTGTAGGCTGCCTTGGTCAGCTCCGTGCCCTTCTCAGCCTCCGCGCCGTTGTTCACCAGACCCACCCGTGGAGACTTGATGCCCTCCATCTTCTGCATGTATATACTGCCCATCAGCGCGAACTGCGCCAAAAACGATGGACGGCACTCAGCGTTCGCTCCGCAGTCGATCAGCAGCACCTTGCCCTTGCGCGTGGGGAGCAGCGGCGCCAATGCGGGTCTCTTCACACCCGGCAGCCTTTTCACAATCAGCGTCGCCCCGGCAATCGTCGCACCGGTGGAGCCCGCCGTAATGAATGCACCCGCCTCACCGGCCTGAAGCAGGCGAAGTCCCTTCACCAAGGATGAATCCTTCTTGTAGCGGATCGCCTCCACAGGCGGCTCCGCCATGTCTATAACTTCTGTCGCGTCCACAATATTTATGCGCGCGGCATCGTAATCGTGCTTAGCCAGTTCCGCCTCAATCACGTCGCGCCGGCCGGTGAGGATCAGTTCTAACGCGGGCATATCCGCCAGCGCCTGTACGCAGCCGTCCACGATGGCATGCGGTGCGTTGTCTCCTCCCATGGCATCAACGATGATTTTCAATACGGCACCCTCGCTTTAGTTCATTTATATATGGGTAGTATATAAAAAATACAATGCCAATGCAACAATTTTTCTTGAGGGCGAAGTTATAAATAAACCGGTGGAGCGCAGCGTGTTTTGGTAAGCCTCATGTATACACGAGCACACTCGCCGCTCATTCAGCCGCCGAAAAACAAAAAGAGCGCCATTAATCAGACGCCCTCTGCCGACATTATTGATCCTAGTGCGCTTTTTCCACTTTTTCGGTATTGAGCACATGCCTGCCGTTGTAGTAGCCGCATGTCGGGCAAACCCGGTGAGTCAGCTTCATCGCATGGCACTGCGGGCATTCCGCGATGCCGGGCGCCTCCAGCTTAAAGTTCGCCGACCGCCTCGAATTTCCGCGCTGTTTGGATGTCCGCCTTTTTGGTACCGCCATCTATTTACACCTCCTCATCTATCGCTATCGCTCTTGGCGAAAAGCCTTACGTCCTTCCGCTATCTTCCGGCTGTGCTGTTCCTCGTTTACACTCGAAACCGCGCAAAACCGCAAGGTGTGTGCTGCACGGGCAAAGCCCATCTTGCCCACTGATTTATTTGTTTTTTTTAGATAACCGATCCAGTTCCGCGAACGGGTTTGAACTATCCATCTCGGTGTCGCAATTACAGCGTCCCAGATTTAAGTCCGCACCGCACTGGCTGCAAAGTCCTTTGCAGTCCTCGCGGCAAAGCAGCTTTGTGGGCAGGTTCACCACCACATTGTCTTCCAGCATCGGCGTCAGGTCGATAATCTCGTCCTGGTACGCGTATGTGCCTTCTTCCGGCTGCTTTTTATAATACTCGGCAAACCTAAAGCCGATCGTATACTTAAAACCTGCAAGGCATCTGGCACATGTGACCGGTGTAACAGCCTTAAAGCTTCCCGTCACTATAATACCTTCGCCGTCATACCGCCAGCCCGCCGTCACATGGACGCCGTCCGGAAACTCATACCGTTCGCCCAGAAACTCGATCTCTGGAAACGCACCGAGATATTCCGAAGTAAACTCTTCGCCCGTGTTGCGAACCGCGTCTGCAATGTCGATTTTCATCTCAAATCCTGCTTTCGGGGCATTCGTCAACGAGTAGTATTATATTTTAAGAGCAGCCTTCTGTCAACTTATTTTTGCCTGCAAGTGTCGTTAAAAAAGCGCCCGTTTTCTTTCGATTACCTCATCAAGACGCAAAAGATACATGCGCAAATCCTTGATATTTGCCGCGCGTTCGATGCGCGCTTCTTCCGGAAAAACTCTTTTCGAAATCGCGCCTGCCCCGAAAGCTAGCACGTCGCACAATTCTTCCATGTTGTCGATATTGTACAGGCACGCCTTGCCGGGCTGCGTGTAACCTGCGTTCTCCTGACTGCCCTTCATATACTTCTGACGGTACATATAGTACGCCCGGTAGCCCGTAGTCTCGAGCATCCGCCGCGCCTGCTCTACCGCCTCCGCCGTCTCCGCATCGGTGGGCAGCGCATCCATATTGGCCGCAGCGAACGCCGACGCCCGCTTGACGGCCAACGTGTGCACCGTGATGTTGGCGGGATTCAGCGCGATGATGGGCCGCAGCGTTTCCGCCAGCCGCTCCGCATCCTCCTCCGGCAGCCCCGCGATCACGTCCGCGTTGATGTCGAAGCCTAAGCCCGCCGCCAAAGAGTACGCGTCAAAGAACTCCTGCGCCGTGTGCCGCCGCCCTATGCGCATGAGCGTCTCATCGCACAGCGTCTGCGCGTTCACACTGACTCGGCCCGCGCCGCTGTCCCTGATGATGCCCAGCTTCTCCATTGTGATGGTGTCTGGTCGGCCGGCCTCCACCGTGAACTCGTCCGCCCCCTTGGCCAGCTGCGCCGCCCGCTTAAGCACCGTCTTTAAGTTGTCCGCCGATAACGCCGTGGGCGTACCGCCGCCCACATACAGCGCGCGCACGCGCCTGCTGCCGATCAGTCGCTCCGCGTCAGCCAGCTCCGTGATCAGCGCATCCACATACCTGTCCTCCGCGCCCTTGAACACGTCCGGAGTGGATGAGGCGAACGAGCAGTATGCGCACCTTGTGACGCAGAAGGGTATGCCGATGTATATATCCAGTTCGTCATGACCGGGGTCAATCCCCGTCTGTGCCGCCAATATGCCTTTCGCGAAATCGTACTTGCCGGGCGAAACATCAAACTCGTCCAGCAGCAGCCGCTTCGCGCCCTCTTCACCCAGCAGCAACTCGCTGTCGCGAAGCAGCCTTGTGGGGCGCACGCCCGTCAGCGAGCCCCACGGCATCGCTGTGCCAAAGTGCGAAAAAAGCGCCCGATAGACGCTGATTTTGGCGGCCCGCTTGGCGACGCGCTTGTGCTCCAGTTCCCCCTGCGGCGCGGAGCAGGCATACGTATTTTCCGACACTGCCGTCCCATCACGATATAGCCACGCCCGGCTGGTAAACGCGCCGTCCGCTTCGGCGAACTCATGAATCAAGCTGTAACCATCTGCCGTCGCTTTAGGCTCTTCCAGCGGCTCGATGCGCCGCGTATCGATATAAAGGCGCAGTTCCTCGCAGATGTCGCCGAAGAACTGCGGCGTTTGCGTATAGAGCGCCGTCATCGCGCCAGATACGGGTTGCTCTTGTATTCGGCCTTCAATGTGGTCTTGATGCCGTGCCCCGTATAAACGTTATAATCTTTGTGCAATCCGCCCAGCACCGTGTGCAGCGAATGGTAATACTCCTTCGGGTCGCTGCCCGGAAAATCGGTGCGTCCGCAGTACATGTAGAACAGCGTATCGCCCGAGAACAGCACATCGCCCGATATGTAGCACACGCTGCCGCCCGAGTGTCCCGGCGTATGCAGCACCTGCACCGGCAGGTCCGCCGCTATGACGGTCTCGCCGCCCTTCAGCACGATGTCCGCCTCCACCGGCTCCACACTGACGCCCGCCGTCGAAGCCAGGCAGTCATCGTTGCTGGTCAGCATCGAAAGATCCCGTTTGTGCACGCACACCTTCGCGCCCGTATGCTTTTTAAGCTCAGCTGCTGCGCCGATATGGTCGAAATGCCCATGCGTCAGCAGTATATGCGTCACCTCGGTAATTCCCTCATATTCCAAACGCGCACGGATCTTTTCAAAGTCCGCGCCCGGATCGATCACAAACGCTTTTTTGGAGCAGTCCTTGAACACGATAAATGCGTTCGCCTGCATCATGCCCGTCGCTACCTGTACGACCTTCACACCCATCCTCCTAAAAACCCTTCCTCGAATCCAGCAGTATCGTCACCGGACCGTCGTTCACGCTGGATACCTCCATGTGGGCACCGAAAACACCCGTCTGAACGGGCAGCCCCGCCGCGCGGAAAGCATCCACGCAATCGTTATACATCGCCTGCGCGATGTCGGGTGCCGCCGCGCGCATGAAGTCCGGCCGGTTGCCGCGCCGCACGTCGCCCAGCAGCGTGAATTGCGACACCACCAGCAGCGAACCGTCGATGTCCTGTACGCTATCTGTCATCTTGCCGTCCCGTTCGAATATGCGCAAATTCGCCGTCTTACGCACGATGTATGCCATGTCCTCCGGCCCGTCGCCCTCCGCCACGCCCAGCAGCACCAGCAGTCCCAGCCCGATCTGTCCTACCGTTTTGCCGTCAACCGTTACGCCTGCCGCGGAGACGCGCTGCACCACTGCGATCATTTATGAATGCGGTACACGTCCCGCACGCCCGGAATAGCTTTCAGCGCTTTGATGATGGTATCCAACTGCGCGATGTCATTGATCTCAAAACCGAAAACCATGTTGGCCACACGGTTCTTGCCCATACGCGCATTAACCGAGGTGATGGAGAAGCCCAGGCTGAACAGCTTGTTGGACACCTCCGCGATGAGGCCGCTGCGGTCGTCCGCGATCACCTGTATTTCCACGTTGTAGGACGACTTCTCGCAGGAGGACCACGATACGTCGATCATCCGGCCGGACTCAAAATCCTCGGTGGTCACATTGGGGCAGTCGCAGCGGTGCACCGATACGCCACGCCCACGCGTGATATAGCCCACGATGCTGTCACCCGGCACCGGGTTACAGCACTTGGCGAAACGTACCAGCATGTCGTCATAACCTTTGACGATGATGCCGCTCGTCTCGCCCGGACGGCGCGACTTCACCTGCGTCACCGGATGCTCCGGCAGCGTCTTGTTTTCCCGGCGGTATTCTTCGATCAGCTTGTGCAGTACCTGACCGGTGGCGATACCGCCGTAACCCACTGCCGCATATATGTCCTCCGGCGTGGACAGCGTAAACTTTTTATAGACGTCTTTCAGCCACTCAGGCTTGAACAGCGCCTTGAAGTCGTAGCCGCGGCGTTTTGCCTCTTTTTCCAACATGTCACGGCCCTTGACGATATTCTCTTCTTTGAGTTCCTTGCGGAACCAGTTGCGTATCTTACCCTTGGCCTGCGTCGTCTTGACGATCTTCAGCCAGTCGCGCGAGGGGCCTTTGGACGCAGAGGAGGTCATGATTTCCACGATATCGCCGGACTTGAGTTCATACGACAGCGGCACCATCTTGCCGTTCACCTTGGAGCCGACACACTTGTTGCCGATCTCGCTGTGTATGCCGTATGCAAAGTCCAGCGGCGTCGCCCCCTGTATGAACTCCTTCACATCCCCTTTGGGCGTGAACACGTACACCTTGTCGGAGAAGAAGTCCACCTTGAGAGTTTCCATGAACTCGCGCGAGTCACGCGTGTCCGTCTGCCACTCCAGCATCTCGCGCAGCCATACGAGCTTCTCGTCCATCTCGCTGCTCTGTGCAATGCCCTCTTTATAGTTCCAGTGCGCCGCGATGCCGTATTCCGCCGTCGAGTGCATCTCCTGCGTCCGTATCTGCACCTCGAATGGGCGGCCGTCCCGGCCCAGCACCGTGGTGTGGATAGACTGATACATGTTCTGCTTGGGCACCGCTATATAGTCCTTGAATCGGCCCGGAATGGGTTTCCACACGGTATGCACCGTGCCCAGCACCGCGTAACAATCACGCACCGATTTGACAATGATGCGCACCGCGATCAGGTCGTAGACCTCGTCGAACGTGCGCTGCTTTTTATGTATCTTGTTATATATGCTGTAGATATGCTTGGGGCGGCCTTCCACCTCGGCGTCCACGCGTATCTTTTTCAGATGCCTCTTGATCTCTTCAACGACGCCCGCAATATATTCCCGGCGCTCGGCGCGCGTCTCGGTCAGCTTGGCCGCAATCTCGTAATACGCCTTCTCGTCGAGATATTTGAGAGACAGGTCCTCCAGCTCCCACTTGATCGTATTGATACCGAGGCGGTGCGCCAGCGGGGCATATATCTCCAGTGTTTCCTTGGCCTTCTCGATTCGCTTTCCTTCCGCCTGAAACTTGAGGGTGCGCATATTATGCAGCCGGTCCGCCAGCTTCACGAGTATCACGCGAATATCACTTGCCATCGCGAGGAACATCTTGCGCAGATATTCGGCCTGATGCTCCTCTTTGGACGAGAAGTCCACTTTGCCCACCTTGGTTACGCCGTCCACCAGTAACGCGATTTCCCCACCGAAATCCACCTTTATCTGAGCCAGCGTCACCGACGTATCCTCAACGATATCGTGGAAAAGTCCGGCGATCACAGTGGTCATATCAAGGCCCAGTTCAACGAGTATGCGGGCCACCTCTCTGGGATGTACAAAGAAGGGCTCACCCGACAAACGCATCTGGCCCTCGTGTGCTTTTTCCGCGAACAAATAAGCCTTTTCAAAAAAGGCTGCGTCCTCGGCGCTGTACCGGCTTTTCACCTCGTCTATCAGCGATTGTGCGCTTCGTTGCTTGTCATCCATCGATAAAGCCCTCAAAACTCCTGTAGCAGGCGCTGTCGCTCAAGTTCTTTCGCGGCCCGCCGCTGCCAATTGTCAGTATTCTATCACTTTTGTCCGTATCAATCAACTCAAGCTCGGCGAACACGCGAAATGCGAACGCGGCCTTGCCTGCACCGAGGCCAAGATTCTCCGCCAGCGCCTGTACTGAACGCGGTTTTTTCGTCAAAATGGGTTGCATCCGCCGATATATCCCCAGCAGCTCGTCGCGCCCGGCGAAACATTTGCGCGCATAGCTTTTATAATCTTCCTTCAGCTTTCGGTCGAAAAACGCGGGCGGCGCAGCCATGCCCGTATGAATGACACGCGCATGTCCCGGCACAGCCCCGCAGGCAATACAGTTCTCAGAAGTAAAAGACTTGCGGTCCCACAGCACAAGCTGCCCGCTGTCCAGCGCCTGCCTTACCGATTTCAGCGACACCAGCCGCCGCAGCGCCGGCTCGGTCCCTACCGCCAAACACAGTCCAAAACGGCTCGCGCTCAGCGCGTCGCCCAGCAACCGTTCAAAGCCTTCTTCCTCTGTATCCGCCATACCCTCTGTCATCAGTCGTGTCACCTCATCCATCAACCCGTATGCCAGCCTGAACGCGTTGTCGCTGACGAAGCTGCTAAACAGGCCGTCATCAAACCGTGGAGAAATGTCCCTGACGATCGCCTGCGGACGCCCGGAATAGCTGTCGATACCCGCCTCGCACAAAAAGTCTGCGTACCCCGGCAATAGCGAATACGCATCGGCAAATCCGAAACTCACTGCATCCAGAGCCCCGTCTGCCTGCCGCATTACGAATTTCAAGTGCGACTTGTCGCGCCCGACGAACTTGTGTGCAGTCAGCGCAGCGTCCCTTACGGCAATCAATGGCTGCTCGTTATCCGGGCCGAAGGGTTCCAGCTTCTGCAGATCCTCCACGAACCGCCGCGTGATATCCCGCGTACCCAGTTCCATATCATACACCTTCTGCGGCACGAACACTGACTCGTCATAATGCCCGCGGACAAACGCGCACACATCCTCCCGCAGGCTGTCCAATATCTCAGGCCTTATCGTCAGGCCTGCCGCCTGCGCGTGCCCGCCGAATTTTTCGTATCTGTCCGCGAACGCGCCCAGCACCTCGTACATGTTGACGCCGGGAACGCTGCGTGCCGAACCTATCAGATTGCCGTCTCCGCCAAACAATACGCAGGGCCGGTAATATTTTTCGGCTATCTTAGCCGCGGCAATGCCGATCACGCCCGCGTTCCAGCTCTTGTCCGCCAGCAGTATCGCCGGATCGGTCTGATAACCACTCTGGGCGATCATCCTTTCCGCGCCTTCAAGTATATCGCAGACATCGCTGCGCCGCCTGTCGTTGAGCGCACACAGCCGTGTCACGCTTTCTTTGAGTCCGGGCGATGGTTTCTGGGCGGCCAGTATTTCAATAGCCGCCTCGGCGGTGTCCATACGGCCCGCCGCGTTGATCCGCGGCCCCAGGCCGAAGCCTATGCTGAATGACGAGATGTCCGGCAGGCTGATGCCCGCTGCCTGAGCCAGCGCCGCGACCCCAGCCGACGGATTCTTGCGCAGCCTCTGCAGACCCATGTGCGCGATCACGCGGTTCTCGCCCAGCAGCGGGACTATGTCCGTGATGGTGCCGATCGCGGCCAGATCAATGTACCGCATTGCCTCCGCCAGCGAAGACAGCGCGTGAATCAGCTTGAACGCCACCCCGCAGCCCGCGAGATACGGATATGGATACGTACTGTCCGGCCTCTTGGCGTTGATGATGCAGGGCGTATCGGGCAGCGTTTCGCCACATTCGTGATGATCGGTGACGATCACTTCCACACCCAGGCTCTTCGCAAGAGCCGTTTCTGCAACGTTGGTGATGCCGCAGTCCACCGTAATGATCAGTGTCCCGCCTGCCGCAGCAATCTGCTCCACCGCACTCAGGGACAAGCCGTAGCCCTCCTTATGCCGGTTGGGCGTCAGAATGTCCACATCGGCGCCTGCGCCGCGCAAATGCAGATACAGCGCGCTTCCGCCGCACGTGCCGTCCGCATCATAGTCGCAGAATACCGTGATTTTCTCCTTTGCCGCCAGGGCCTTTTTGATCCGCTCCACCGCCGCCGCCATGTCGGGCAGCAGAAAGGGATCGTGCAACTGCTCTGGGCCGGGGTGCAGAAACCGCTTTGCCGCCTCGGGCGTATCGATGCCGCGCGCGCACAACAAAGCCGCCACAGGCGTAATCAATCCGGTCGCCTCCTGTACCAGCTTCACCGTTTCCATGTTGCATATGTTTTTTTCACGCTCGACAAACCTCTGCAAAATAACACCCCTTAACAACCACCCCAATAGATCGGGGACCCAGAAAACAATACTTGAAAAGCCTCTCCCGAGATCGGGAAAGGCTTTTAATCAACACAGATTCTGCCCTTTATTTAAGCTTTTGCCTTCGCTTTTTGAGCCTTTTGTCCAACGCCCTTGTTACGCCGGCGGCGTCTCCATTCCACCAGCGATACCCAAATCGGACTCGCGATGTAGATGGATGAATAAGTACCCGAGATCAGACCGACGATGATGGGAAGCGCAAACTCCTTAATGGATGCAACGCCGAATATATAGACCGCCAGTATCGTGATCAGCGTGGTCATCGAAGTATTGATGGTACGGGGCAGCGTCTCACGGATACTGTGATCGGCGATCTCCATGCGCGACATCGACTTACCGGAGAGTTTCTTGTTGTTCTCACGGATACGGTCAAACACCACAATGGTGTCGTTGATCGAATAACCGACGATCGTCAGACACGCCGCTATAAACGAACTGTTCACCGGTATACGGGCGATGCACATCACCGCCGTCATGATCAGCACGTCGTGGACCAAGGCAATCACAGCTGCGATGCCTGAGAACAGCTCGAACCGGATCCAAATGTAGATCAGCATCAGCACCGACGCTATCAACACGGAGAGGAACGCATTGGCGATTATCTCACCTGATGTCGCACCACCCACGCTCTCGATCTCGCCTCCTACCGCGTTCGGATAGGTTTCTTTCAGAGTATTTACAAGATTCTCGCGGAAGGTCGCGTCATCTACCGTATCCGGCAATTCCTGCATGCGAATGATGGCCTGAGTATCTCCGGAACGGTTGACCTGCGTCGTTGCCGGATCAATGCCGTTAGCCTCCAGCGCATCATTAACGACGTTAAGGTCATAATTTTCGCCCATCTCAATGGTGAGTATGCTGCCTCCCGTGAAGTCAATGCCGAGATTCAGTCCGCCGAATATGACTCCAAAGATAATGCCGGCCAGTATGACTGCACAAGATACTATGATCATATACTTAGTCTTGTTAAGAAACAACATATTACTCACCTCCCTTCACAGCCTTGGAAGCCGGAAGCTTTCGATTGGAATAAAGTTTGAGGTTGCTGATATTAAATGTTACGGCCAGCTTCATCAACGCACGCGTGATAACGATCGCCGTGAACATCGACACCAAGATACTGATGATCAGCGTGTAACCAAAGCCTTTCACCGTGCCGACACCGAATATCGCAATAACGACCGCCGCGATGATCGTCGTGATGTTGGAGTCGATGATGGTGCTCATCGCCTTGTGGAAGCCAGAATTCAGCGAAGCCCGCAGCGTTTTACCTGTGGAGAGCTCTTCCTTAAAGCGCTCAAATATGATGACATTGGCGTCCACCGCCATGCCCACGCCGAGTATGATACCCGCAATGCCGGGCAGCGTCAGCTGTATCGCCGGTATGGCCGCGAGCAGCAGCAATATGATAAACATATAAACGCCCAGCGCCAGAACAGCCATAAAACCAGGCAGCCGGTAGTAGATCAGCATAAAAACGAACAATATAATGATACCGATCATACCGGCGAATAAACTCGTCGAAAGCGCATCCTCGCCCAGCGACGCGCTGATAGTGCGCAGCTCGATCTCTTCGAGGTTAAGCGGCAGCGCGCCCGATGCGATGCCCACCGCCAGGTTTTCCGCCTCGTCCTGGGTAAAGCCGGTACCGCCGCCCGATATCTGCGCTTTTCCGCCATATATTGGACCCTTTTCAACGTTGGCGCTGGATATCTTCTGATTGTCCACGAATATGTCGATGGTGGTGCGGGCCGAATAAGCCTCTGCCGTCATGTCGCCAAACTGCTGACCGCCTTCGGCGTTGAATTCCAAACTGACCACGATTTCGCCCGTCGTCGAATCCACCACAGCTTGGGCGGATTTCACCATATCGCCGGTGATCCACACCTTGCCGGCGGAGTCCTTGAACTCCAGCTTGGAAGGCTTGCCGATGGCCGCAAACACGGCATTCTGATCTTCTTCCTTATTGGGAATTTCTATACGGATGCGGTCGGTGCCCTGCGCCACCACATTCGCCTCGGTGTAACCTTTGGCATCCAGCCGGTTGCGAAGTACACCCATCGTCGTCTGGAACTTGGCGGCAAATTCATCGGCAGTCAGGTCTCCCTGTTCCGCCTGATAGACCACGTAACCGCCACCTGTCAGGTCAAGACCAAGGTTAACCTGTTGATACAGCGGATCTACTCTGTACACGCCGATCTGAAAACCGGTCATGCCAAAGTACACTGCAGCGCCGAAGACCACAATGATGATCAACAGCCAGATTATGCTGCGTTTTCTCATATCTTCACCGATTCCTCCTTAGTGGAAAGTTGCACTTATTGGCTCTTTCCTAAAACGTCAGCCCATGAATCAGGAAAAGTCCCGGGCAGGCTATATAAAAAAAGGCGTTTCCGGAAAAACTCATCTCATTATATACGTGGCATTTGCAATAGTCAACTGCACCCAATAGCCTTTTGTATTTTTGATCTCATTGGCAACAATAAACTTTTCAAACTTGGTCTTATCACATTGTATATAATGTATGAAAAAAGGAGGGCTGCAACTCCCTCCTATTCATCTATATCCGCGCTACGCCGGAGTCCTTTGCAGCTTTCGCCACCGCCTTCGCCACCGCCGGACCCACGCGCGGGTCGAACGGTGCGGGGATGATATAGTCTGCGGTCAGTTCCTCGTCCGTGATGAGACCGGCAAGCGCGTAAGCTGCCGCTATCTTCATCTCGTCGTTGATGTCGCTGGCACGCACGTCCAGCGCCCCGCGGAATATTCCGGGGAACGCCAGCACGTTGTTGATCTGGTTGGCAAAGTCGCTGCGCCCCGTACCCACCACCGCCGCGCCCGCTTCTTTCGCAAGGTCAGGCATGATCTCCGGCGTCGGGTTGCTCATAGCAAAGATGAGCGGGTTCGGGTTCATGCTGCGCACCATATCCTGCGAGACGATGCCCGGCGCGGACACGCCGATGAAAATATCAGCGCTCTTGATCACGTCTTCGAGGGAACCCTTCTTCATTTCGCGGTTGGATATCTTAGCCATCTCCTGCTTGAAAGGATTCAAGCCTTCGCGGCCTTCATAGATAGCCCCCTTGGTGTCGCACAGTATCACGTTGCGCAGACCCATGCTCATCAGCAGCTTGGTGACAGCCACGCCGGCCGCTCCTGCGCCGGAAACCACGCATTCCTGCTCCTCGATCTTGCGCCCCGTCAGCTTCATCGCGCTCAACATGGCAGCGGCGGTCACCACCGCAGTGCCATGCTGGTCGTCGTGGAATATCGGGATGTCGCAGCACTCTTTAAGCTTCTGCTCAATTTCAAAGCAGCGCGGGGCGGAGATGTCCTCCAAGTTCACGCCGCCGAAGCTGCCCGCCAGCAGCCGCACCGTGTTCACGATGTCATCCACGCTCTTGCTGCGCACGCACAGCGGAAAAGCGTCCACGTCAGCGAACGTCTTGAACAGCACGCACTTGCCTTCCATCACCGGCATGCCGGCCTCTGGGCCGATGTCACCGAGCCCCAGCACCGCCGTGCCGTCCGTTACCACAGCAACGAGGTTCCAGCGGCGCGTATAGGTATACGACAAATCGACGTTTTCGGATATCTTAAGGCACGGCTCCGCCACACCCGGTGTATACGCTACCGACAGATCATGCCGGTCCTTGACAGGCACCGTGCTGATCACTTCTATTTTGCCCTTCCACTGTTCATGTAGCTGAAGAGACTCTTCCTGAATACTCATCTTTTGTTTCCTTTCACGTTATGCATGCGCTGTAACGCGCAGACACCCAAGCTCAAGTCAGGCTCTATTATACCAAGCCTTCCGGGTTTGCGAAAGACGGAACATGCACCCGCTTCGTTCAATCGAACAGGCTCAGCTGGTTGCTCTGCTGCAACCCCGTCAGGCAGCCGTTCTCCTCCAGCTTGGTGATGACAGCGCTGGAAATTCCGGATCGTTTCTTCAAGTCTTCGATGGACAGGAATTCGCCCTGCTCCCGCGCACGCACGATGCCCTTCGCCGCCGCCTCTCCGGTGCCTCCAAGTGCGGTGAACGGCAGCCGGATGCCCTCCGGCTCTATCGTGCAGTCGGTCGCGTCCGACTTGTACAAGTCACACGGCAGAAAGTCGATGCCGCGCTCAAACATCTCCAGCGCCACTTCGAGTATCGTCAGCTGCGCCTGGTCCAGCGCGGAAGCCGCCTTGCCCTGCGCCTCGATGTGCGCGATGCGCTGCCGCACGGATTCGCCCGAATGCAGATACTTGGCGTCCAGATTGTCCGCGCGGACGGAGAAGTAAGTCGCGTAGAACGCACGCGGCTGGTGCACCTTGAAGTACGCGATGCGCAGCGACATCATGACGTATGCCACCGCGTGGGCCCGCGGAAACATATACTTGATCTTCTTGCACGAATCGATGAACCACTCGGGCACAGGAAGTGCGCGCATGTGCTCTTCCCAATCTGGCTTCAAGCCCTTACCCTTGCGGACGGATTCCATGATGTAGAACGCCTCGGTCGCGTCCATGCCGCGCGCCACGAGGTAGTTCATAATGTCGTCGCGTGTGCAGATCACCTGACGCAGATTGGCCGTGCCGCTAGCCACCAGCTCCTGCGCGTTGTTCAGCCACACGTCGGTGCCGTGGGACAGGCCCGCGATGCGCACCAGCTCGCCGATGGTGGTGGGCTGCGTGTCCACCAGCATCTGCCGAACAAACTTGGTGCCGAATTCGGGAATGCCGAGGCTGCCCACCTGACAGCCGAGTATCTGTTCCGGCTCCAGTCCCAACGCCTTGGTTGTTCGGAATATCGACAGCGTATCCGCGTCATTGATGGGCACTTCCTTGGGTGCGATGCCCGTCAGGTCCTGCAGCATGCGCAGCGCCGTCGGATCGTCGTGGCCCAGTATGTCCAGCTTCACCAGCCGGTCGTGCAGCGAGTTGAAGTTGTAGTGCGTGGTGACGCTGCCCGCCTCCGGGTCGTTGGCGGGGTACTGCACCGGCGTAAACTCGTGTATATCGCGCCCCGCCGGCAGTATGACGAGGCCGCCGGGGTGCTGGCCCGTGGTACGCTTGGTGCCCGACACACCTTTGGTCAGCCGGTCGATCTCGGCGCGGCTCGCCACGATGTTCTTCTCCTGGAGGTAGTTCTTCACGAACCCGTACGCCGTCTGCTCCTTTACGCTGCTGATGGTGCCGGCGCGGAACACGCGGTCCTCGCCGAAATACTGCAGTATGAACTTGTGCGCCTCGGGCTGGTATACGCCAGAGAAGTTGAGGTCGATATCCGGCACCTTGTCCGCGTTGATACCAAGGAACGTCGCGAACGGTATGCCGTAGCCGTCCCGCTTGCACACCGTGCCGCACTGCGGGCAGTCTCTGGGTGGTAGGTCAGGGCCGCACGCGTACACCTCTGCGTCGATATCGAAGTCGTACCAGTGGCAGTTCGGGCAGTAGTAATGCGGCTGCAAGCCGTTTACCTCAGTGACGCCCGCCATCGTGGCCGCCAGCGATGAGCCGACGGACCCACGCGAGCCCACGAGGTAGCCGTCCTGCAGCGAATGGTTCACCAGCTCATACGCGATATAGTACAGCACGGAATAGCCGTGCCGGATGATGTTGTCCAGCTCATAGGCGAGGCGCTCTTCCACGATCTTGGGCAGCGGTTCGCCGTACTGCCTGCGCGCGTTGTCCCAGCACATCGCCTCCAGCTTTTCCGCCGCATTCTCGATCACCGGCATTGCGGTGTCGTCGGGCAGCAGCTGTATCTTTTCCACCTGCGCCGCGATGGACCGCGGCACGTCGATGACCACCTCGCGCGCCTTCTCCTTGCCGAGATACGAAAACTCCGCCAGCATCTCCGCAGTGGTGCGAAAATACAGCGGGGCCTGATTGTCCGCGTCGGAGAACTTTTGGCCGTGCATCAGTATGCGCCGGAAGTACTCATCCTGCGGTTCGATGAAGTGCGCGTCGCACGTAGCCGCCACCGGCAGGCCCAGCTCTTCACCCAGCTTTACGATCTTGCGCGTGATGTCGCGTACGCCCTCCATCGTCTTGAAGCGGCCCTCGCGTACCATGAACGCGTTGTTGCCGTCCGGCTGTATCTCGAGATAGTCGTAGAACTTCGCGATGTGTTTCAACTCACCGTCCGACGCGAAGCGCAGCATCGCCTGTATCAGCTCGCCCTGCTCGCACGCGCTGCCGATGATCAGCCCTTCCCGGTGCTGTATCAGCAGCGACTTGGGCACGCGCGGTTTGCGGTAGAAGTGGTGAAGGTGCGACTCGGATACCAGCTTATACAGGTTGAACAGCCCCGTCGCATTGCGGCACAGCAAAATGATATGGTTGGTCTCGATCTTTTTCTCGTCCGTCAGCCCGTGTTCTTTGGGTTTGCCCGCTTCTCCGAAGCACATCGCCATGATCTTGGCGGTGGCCGTCGCGTCGTCCAGCGCGCGGTGATGGCGTAGCTCGATACCGAAGTCCTTCGCCAGCTTACCGAGGCTGTACGACTTCTGGTTGGGGTATGTGCGCTTGATCAGCCACAGCGTATCCAGACAGTTGTCGTCAAACGTGATGCTGTTATCCGAGCCGTACTTCTGGATAAAGCTCATGTCGAACGGCGCGTTGTGCGCAGCCAGCGGCGTGTCTCCGATGAACTTTTTGAACATCGCCAGCGCTTCACCCGCGTACGGCGCATTCTTCACCATTTCGTCCGTGATGCCCGTGAGATCGGTGATCTGCGGGCTGATGGGCTGTTCAGGATTCACAAACGTGCTGAACGTGTCCACGATTTCGCCCTGCCGCAGCCGCACCGCGCCGATCTCGGTGATGCCACAGGAGCTGGGGTTGAAGCCCGTCGTCTCCAGGTCGAACACCACGTACTCGTCGGCGAACGTCTCCTCGTAGTGGTCGTCCGTATCGTCGAACATATACGCTTCCATACCGTATATGACCTTGATGCCATGCTTTTTGGACGCGTCGAACGCGCGCGGAAACGCCTGCACCACGCCATGGTCGGTGATCGCCACCGCCTCGTGGCCAAACTCCGCGGCGCGCTTCACCACGTCCGCCTCGTCCGCCATACCGTCCAGCGCGCTCATATTGGTATGCAGGTGCAACTCCACGCGTTTGACCTCTGCGTCGTCCATGCGGCGTATCGCTTCCGTCTCCTCGATGCTGGTAACGCTGACGCATACCTCGCGGGCATAGGTGTCGTAAGACGCCTTACCGGATACGCGCACAGCGGGCGCTTTCTTGAGCCGTGCCTTGATATCGCCCGCCTTGTCCTGCGCAACGAACGCCTTGCACGTCACGGTGGAGGTCAGGTCCGTCACTCCAAACGATACGATGGATTTCTTGCCCCCGCGCATCTCCTTCTTGATATCGAACGAGTCCACGCCCGTCACCTGTCCGGCGACCACGCACGCTCCCGTCATGTCGTCGATGTTCTTGATTGGCATCGGCTCACCCGTCACCGGCTTGCCGTGTATCACCAAGGAAGGCTGCTCCTTTTCGGGGGCCTTCTCCGGCTTCTTCGCCGCCTCCTTGGGCTTCGCTTCCCA
>JAEWWC010000274.1 GCA_023396555.1 Bacillota bacterium | reverse complement strand
GCCGATATATGTAATAAGAGTAAGCGGCCCGATAGACATGGCCGCATTTGGCATTTGCAGCAAACGAGGTAACCGGCTTGAAGAAATCGACGGAGATCGTACTCTATTGCCTGATCGGGCTATATATTTGTGCCTATGCAGTGACGGAAGCTGTGCGTCCGGGCGGTTTGGGCTACATACTGTCTCCAATTGGGGCGCTGGGCGCCGGAGCCGTCACGCTGGCTGCATATATCAGAACGGGCCGCGTGAGAAAGATGGGCGTGATCTGGCTGTGCTTCAGCTTGGCCTGTTTTAGCTGGGCGGCGGCGGACGTGATATTGGCGGTATACGCGCTGGGCTTTGGTGTGATCGCTGAAGATTTTCCGGTCGTCATGTTCCTCTATACATGCAGCAATACGTTTTTGCTGGCTGCCGTGGGCGTTTTCGCGACGTCGCAGTTCAAACGCTGGAACCGCGCGAAGCTGCTGTTGGACGCGGTGATGTTCAGCGCCGTCAGCCTGTTTACCATATGGATACTCCTTTATAACAGAAGCCAGACAATAATGGACGTGTTGCTGCAGGACGGGCCGTTTTCCGTGGTCTCCATACTGGCTGATTTTATAATCGTGCTGTCGGTGGCCGTATGGTTCCTGTCCGTGAAGAGCGGGCGGGTGCCGATTTTCGTCATAATGGCGATGGTCACCGTGACGGCGTTCTCGCTGACGGACCTCATGTATTGGCAGGTCAGTTATATGGGCGGCTATTATCCGGGGTCGATGCTGGACGTGGCGGCCATCGTATCGCTGCTGGCAGGCGCTGTCGGCGGCGTATTGAGGATGTGCCGGGAAGCGGAAAAGCTGATACCGGCGGGCGATTTGGGTACCCGCACGGGCCGTCTGATCAAGGAGGCGATCATGCTAGTGCTGCCGCTGGTGGCGATGGCGATAGCCGGCTTTGTACTGACGGAGCTGCTGGTGTTCATCATGGCGGCGGTGATATACAAGGGACTGAGCGTGCATTTTGAGGCCGAGATCAAAAAGGAGCAGCAGCTGGATCAGGAGAAAAAGCTCAATGAGGAACTGGGGCTGACCATCGAGCACCACACGCGCGAGCTGCGGCAGATGAACAAGGAGCTGTGGCGCAAGAACGAGGAGCTGATATTCCTGTCCAACCACGACACGCTGACCAACCTGTACAACAGGCGGTTTATGCTGGACAAGCTGCAGAGCAGCCTTGCCGGAGCGAAGCCGGGGCAGATCGTGGCGCTGATGTATATCGATCTGGACCGCTTCAAGGTGATCAACGACATGTACGGCCATGACATGGGCGACAAGGTGCTGCTGGAGGTATCGCGGCGGCTGATCAAGTTCGCGGGGGAGAGTGTGATGCTGGCGCGCATGGGCGGCGACGAGTTCGTCATTGTGCTGACGGGCCTGACGGACAGCCGGGAGCCCGCCGCTTTCGCGGGGCGCATCATCGAGCAGTGCAGCCACAATATATATGTGGACGACTATGTGTTCTGCCCGTCGCTGTGCATCGGCATATCCATATACCCGCTGGACGCGGAGGACGTGGGCACGATGATGAAAAACGCGGATATCGCGCTGTATCACGCCAAGGAGCAGGGCGTGGGGCGGTTCGCGGTGTTCAGCCGTATGATCCGGCAGAAGTCGCAGCGGCGCAATACCATCGAGATGCTGCTGCGCGCCGACGACATCACCTCCGAGTTCAGCGTGTATTATCAGCCGCAGTTCTCGATACCCGATCAGAAGCTGATCGCGGCGGAGGCGCTGATACGCTGGCACAATGCGCAGCTGGGCCCGGTATCACCCGCGGAGTTCATCCCCATCGCGGAGGAGACGGACCGCATCAACCACATCGGCATGTGGGTGCTGGGGCAAGCGACGGCGCAGGCCGCTGCGTGGAACAGCCGCTACGGCGGCGATCTGGTGATCGGCGTCAATATATCGCCCAAGCAGCTCAACAGCTCACGGCTGATGGAAAAGCTGCAGAGCCTGTCGGGCGGCGGCGGCTTCAACCCGGCATGGCTGGATATCGAGATCACCGAGAGCGTGGCGCTGGAGGGGGAATACCGGCTGGTGCAGATATTCAACCTGTTCAAGTCCATCGGCATGTCGGTATCCGTCGACGACTTCGGCGCGGGTTATTCGTCCGTTATGGCATTAAAACAGTATTCGTTCGACCGCATCAAGATCGCCAAGCCGCTGATCGATTCCATTACGGCGAGCGACCGCAACGAGCAGATCGTGCGGGCGCTAGTGCTGCTGGCCAAGTCTATTGGCATGAAGACCATCGCCGAGGGCGTGGAGACGCGCTCTCAGCTGGCCAAGCTGGTCGCGATCGGGTGCGACCAGATTCAGGGCTACCTGCTGGGCGAGCCTGTGCCGGCGGAGGAATTTGAGGCGCTGTATCTAAACCCGCCAAAGGCGGCGGGAGCGGCGTACTGAGGGCAGAAGAAGGCGTTTGAGGACGCCTTTTTTGTTTGCGAGAAAGGGGAAAGAGCATACAGGTACGGGGGGGATGGAACAGGGTGCTAGAGACGAAGACTTTTTGGGGTAGTCAGCCTATCCCCTCTGGTACGAGGGAAGAACATCTAGGTAAGCCGTTCCCGCTATAATGGAGGAAATGATAATACTAGATTATTGTATAGCGCAAGGATCTCCCGCCGAATTACTTGAAAAATTAGTGACTCAAAGTTATACTTGTTGGAGGAAAAAGAAAATCGAACACGCTGATGATCCATGCTTATAGAGATGGTGTTATTTGAACACCACCAAATAGACAAGTCGGGCTCGCTTTGATATAATAAAAATAATTGAGGGGTTTTTATTATGCGAAAAACAAAGTATCTCGATAAAGATTTATATGATAATCATGGAAAACTCCTATTGTCTGCAGGGCACAGGCTTTCTGATAGCATGCTCAGAAAATTGGAACTATTGGATTATACGGAAGAAGAGCCGATAGTTCCACAAAATAATAGCTCGAAAAGCGCAATTAAAAGTAGTACTAATAAGATAAAGAGCGTTTTTAAAATTAAATCTGTTGATCTGATTGATTCAGCGTCGGAAATTGTAACTGATATCATATTTAATTCAAAAAATATGCCTTGGTGGTTGTATGTTAATGCTTTAAGTAACCACGTGGATTGGCTGTATACCCATTCCATAAATGTTTCTATAATCTCTTCAATGCTAGCCAAGGTACTAAATTTAACAACTGAGCTTAAAGATATCGCTTTGGGAGCTTTTATTCACGACATTGGAAATCTTATGCTCCCCAAAAGCATTTTACAAAAGAAAACCGAACTCACAGATGAAGAAACATCTTATATGCGGCAGCATTGCGATTTGGGTTTTAGCATTGTAGCAGGCAATAACTTGAGTCAAACCTGTCTCGATATTATTCTGCAACACCATGAATTATTAGACGGCAGTGGCTATCCTCTTGGTCTAAGAGGAGAACAAATACCGCAGCACTCAAGAATCGTAATGATCGCGAATATTGTTGACGCAATTACTTCGTATAGACCATTTACATCGGCTAGGCGTATTGAATCGGCTATTAAAGAGCTAAAAAACGATCCTGGGAAATATCCCCAAGACATAATCGATTTGTTTTCTTCTCTGATTCTGAAATAGCTGTTGTCCTTCTTTTCGGACACATCAATGATCAGTTCTATGTCATTGAGGTGTCTGCAAATGCTCTCACTTTACTAGTCACCCGAATAGCACGCAACTAGCCAGAGAATCAAACTGTCCATCACGTCGCTGAAGAACTTTCCGTTCGACCGAATCAAGATCGCAAAGCCGCTGGTGGATTCGGTGACGCTGGGCAAAAAGGACGAGCAAATCGTGAAAGCCATCATACTGCTGGCCGATTCTATCGGCATGACAACCATTGCGGAGGGGGTGGAGACGCAGGCGCAATACAACAAGCTGGCCAAGCTGGTCGCGATCGGGTGTGACCAGATTCAGGGCTACCTGCTGGGCGAGCCTGTGCCGGCGGAGGAATTTGAGGCGCTGTATCTAAACCCGCCAAAGGCGGCGGGAGCGGCGTACTGAGACAGAAACAAAGGGCGTTTGAGGACGCCTTTTTTGTTTGAATACGGGCGCGGCGTTTATTATGATGCAGCGAACACCCCACGGGGGCAGGAGCGCTGAAAACCCGCAAAGTAAAGTATCCTCATGATTTATGCTTCGCTATTGTTTATAGGGCTGCCATGATCGCATTTTTGCCTGAACGCTTTGCCTCGTAAAGCGCTTCATCAGCCTGTTTGATGAGTTTTTCCCCATCCTGCGTGGTTGCGGGATATGAAGAAATACCAATGGAAACCGATACGGCAATTGATGTTCCGGAATCAAGCATCATATCAGATCTGTTGATGCTGGCCCGGATACGCTCCGCGACTGCCTTTGCTTTTGAGAGGCCGCAGTCAAAAAGGATAACGGAGAATTCATCGCCGCCGCGCCGGCAGATAACATCTGCGCTGCGGCATTCCTTTGTCAGCACAGCCGCTATGCTTTTTAATACCGTGTCGCCAGCCAGGTGGCCATAATTATCATTGATGCTTTTGAAGCTGTCTATATCCAAAAACAAAACCGACAGATCGGATTGTGTTTCCTGTGCAGTCTTGGAATGTGTTCTCAACGAGCCGTCGCCATATCGGGTATTGTATAAACCGGTCAGAAAATCCTTTTGCGCTTCCTCCTTTGCCTTTGAAAAAGTTCTGTTCACTCTGGAATGGAATGACAGCAAATGATAAACCGCAAGACTGGAAACGGATAAACCAAGAACAAACCAGACCAGAATAGACAAAAGCAAATGAGAAGATTCCATAATGAGAAAGAACCCGACGCTGCTGATGGCACATGTCAAAAAGACCGCAAATATCCATTTGAGCCGCATTTTTTGCATTAGCTTTGAGATAAGCAGACACCCGACCCCGACCAGCAGCACGATGGCAAAGGCAATCAAGGACGATTGGCTTAAGCCAAAATAGAGAATCCTGAATAACCCGATGGTCAGTGACGACGTTATCGTGGAAATCTGTGAGCTGTATAACGCCATAATGAGTATAGGGATGGTTCGAAAATCTATAATAATGTCCGGCGCGACCCGGACGCTGAATATCATGAGGGCACAACCCAAAGAACCGAATAAAAGGCCGGTTAATATTTTTCCAAATAGCCGTGCTGAAGAATACATCTTTTCCCGCAGCAAAGCATTTCCAAAAGAAATTACAGCAATCAGAATAGCTGCGTTGATAAAAAGGTCTTTAAGCATCTGTTACCCCTGGATTGAAAATCTCAAATAGTATATCAACACAGCCACACATGTTCAATCATTTTTCAGACAACAGAGTTGAGTCACACTGAATGGTACGACAAACTATTGCGCCTCTGTTTGGACAACACTGTCGATTTCAGATAGAAGTACCTATGGAGGGACGGCCTTTCGTTCATGCGCCCTCCTCGTCCGCAACGTCGAACACCCACTCGCGGGTAAGATTGCCGCAGGTGAGGGATAAGGTGGAGTCGTCACGGATATCTGCGTAATCAATGTAACCGCATTGGACAAAATAGTCCGAGTCCCAGAACCAGCGGAGTTCAAAATCGTTATATACAGGCATTGACTTACCATCGAGTGCAAGCTGCAGCGGCTCCGGCGAGCCGGAGGTGGAAACACTGATGTTTATTGCCGGTTGTCCGGTTAAAACGGGTATGTTAATGATTGATTCATCAGTGGGATCTTCATTCGAATATACCCAGCTGCCATTTTCCCGGACTTCGATGCTGGAAATCCGCGGTCCACCGTCCAGCCAATACCGTATATACGTCATGCCGGTGCTTTGGAGCGCGAACAGGAGGATTATAACTCCGCATATGACGTATATCGTAATATTCTGTTTTCTGCGGAATTTCAGGCCGGATACGTATTCAGAGGCTTCGCTGCCTTCTGGGATGCGTTCGTAGCGCGTAAACCGGTACCATAGATAAATGCACAGAAAACTCGCCAACTGAAGTATTATCAGGAAGTCAATGATGCGGCTGGGCCAAAGCCGACTGGGATATATCGTAAAAATATGAATCAGTAACAGCACCACCGTCATGAATGCATAAACGCCGATATACAGCCCTTTAGCCTTTTTAAATTCTTGGCTTTGTAAAAGGAGCCGTCCTTGCGTTTGACAATGTCTTGTTTGCTGGATATCAGAAATTCAGAAAAACTTGGCTTGTCGTTCATGCGTCCTCCTTGTCCGTCACATCGAACACCCACTCGCGGTGAAGGGAGCCGCAGTTGAGGGTTAAAGTGGAGCCGTCGTGCAGCAGTTTGCCGGATATATCGAAATATGCTTCCTGCAAGAAGTAGTTCTGCAGGTCGAATATGTTCTGCGTTTTATCTGGCTGCTGTTCATCCGGCAACGGCTTGCCGTCCAGAGACAGACGTGCGGTCTCCGGCGTGTGGACCACTGTGATGTCGATCCGGACATCGCCGCCGGACGGATCGGATATCGGAACCTGTACGATTTCATCCGTGACGTGGCTTTCCTCGTAAAACGTACCTGTATCATCTGCCGAAAACTCAGCGGATACGGTGCCGCCGCTGTCCAACTGGCTGCGAATGAGGGAGATGGTGTAACCGCCTGACAAAGTCCCAAAGATTACCATGATCAGTACCACAGCTTGCGCGACAATATAGATGATTTTTTTCTGGGGGGAGTATTCAAGCGCCTGAGCATCGCGCCAGGCCGGGGTATCCTCCGGCACGGGTATAAAACGGCAGCTTCGGAATTGCCATAGCGATTGAATTAAGTGAAATGCACTCATGAAAAGGTACACTTCACCTATCCAGACAGGCCAGATGTTACTGGAAGAGAAAATCCAAATGACGGCAGCAACGCTGGCTGTAAAAACAAGGATTGAAACAATGATGCTGGCAATACTTTTCCTTTCCTCGGTAATGGCGAAGTATCGCCCGCCGCTGCGGATGTAGCCGTCCTGCTCGTGGAGCACATAATCTTTGTAAGCTGGCCTGTCGCCCGTGGTGGCTTCTTGTCGGCTGCGGTTGCGCGGGGCGCTGTATCTGACCGCTCCGTCTTCCGCTTCGCTGTAAACCGGCGGGAGCAGAATGATAGTGTAAAGAACAATCAGGGCCGTAACATAGAGCGCCAGCGCGAGCATGTAGACAGATAATATGGGCCGCAGCCAGTCGGGATCCGCAAACAGGACGATCACCGCACCGCCCAGCATGGCGATCAGGCTGGCGGTGATGATGGGGGGTATCTCTTTTTTCGCTGTGCCATTGACAACAAAATAACGGCCATCGCGGGTTTTGATGACGCCGTTCCGACTGCGGAAGAGCCTTTCAAAAAAGGTGGGCCTGTCGCGCATGTGTGTCCTCGCTTTATTGCATGTTTGGTTCCACGATAACGGGTATCGCGTTTCAAAACCTTCCAACTTTTGCGGCAGAGGGATGGAATTACATGGGTATAGTACCATATATGCTGCGGGGATAGCAAGGCTCAAGGCATACGTAAGATAGAGCTGAACAGGAAGAAAGGTGTGTGTTTCCGGTGCGGCTGCTTTGATATACCTATACTCTTCTTTCTTTCTCATTTAGTCTTATTTGATTTACTTTACTTTGTGTACCAGCGTATACAAAAACGGCATTAATGTATACAGCAATCCTGTTTAAACGACGGCCAGCGGCATTATTGTATACGGATACGAGGTTTGTGTATGCATTTATGGCCAAAATGCAAGCAATTAAAGTTGTGGGCTATATTCAGAAGCATTGGTTTGCGGGAGAGATTCGCAGCGGATGCGGTATCGGTGGACGGGGGAGAGGTGCTTTGATATACATATACTCTTCTTTCTCTCTCCTTTATTTTAATTTGCTTTACTTTACTTTGTGTACTTCGGACGCCGGAAACGGGATTTCGGATGCCGGAAATGCAGCTGCAGCGTGATTTCTTCCGCCTTAAACGCCATTTCTTCCGGAACATTCCGCCGGAAACGGGGTTTTAGACACCAGAATGGCGGAGGGTGGCAGAGGCTTTCATAACCGAAGTGGTCAAACGCGTAACCGAAGCGAACCCGACAAAACCCAAAGGAACCCACAATAATCGAAGGCCAATTTGCGGGGGGTAAAAAGAACCCAAAAAACCCGATACGGATACGGATACGGATAAGAATAAGGATATATATGTGTTGTGTATCTTCGTGAGGTGGGGGAAAGGATGAAGGGACGCTGCGCTCAAACACCCACCTGTTTTACAGCGGCAATGTGCAAGGATTAGCGTGTCGTAGCAGGATGACGTGAAAAGGCCCCCGCGGATGGCGGAGGCCCGTATGCTTTGGTTTAAGACGCTTATTCCGTGATCATGTAGCGTTGGGGGCCGTCGTTCTTGGCGAGCTCGAAACGCTGCACCATCGCCTTTAAGTGGTCAGCCTGAGCGGATAGCTCCTCGGACGACGCGGCGGCTTCCTCGGCGGTGGCGGAGTTGTTCTGCACCACGGCTGAAAGCTGCTCGATGCCCTTGTTGACCTGCGAGATGCCCACGGCCTGTTCGCTGGACGCCACGGCGATCTGCGCCGACAGCGCCGCCGTCTGATCCACGCCTTTGACGATGTCCGCCAGCGCTGCCGCCGTGTCTTTGGCGATTTTGGAGCCCGCGGTGGTCTTGGCGATGGAGCCTTCCACCAGCGATGTGGTTTCCTGCGCGGCTTCGGCGCTCTTGGCGGCCAGCTTGCGCACCTCTTCGGCCACCACGGCAAAGCCTCTGCCGTGCACACCGGCGCGGGCGGCTTCCACCGCAGCGTTCAGCGCGAGTATGTTGGTCTGGAAAGCGATGTCGTCGATCGCCTTGATGACCTTGCTGATGCTGGCCGACGAGGCGTGTATGTCGTCCATCGCCGCCTGCAGCTGCGTCATCTTTTCGGTGCCGGTGGCCGCGCTTTCCTTGGCCTTCTGCGACAGGTCGTTGGAGGAGTTGGCGCTCTGCACGTTGTCGCGCGTCTGATCGGAGATCTGGGAGAGCGAGGCAGTGAGCTGCTCGAGAGCGCTGGCCTGCTCGGCGGCGCCCTGCGATATCACCTGGCTGCCTGCCGACAGCTGCGCTGTGCCCGCCGCGACCTCCTCGGAGGCTTTGTCGATGTCGGACAGCACCTGATTGAACGAGAGCACCGAATTGTTGAAGGATTCCTTCAGCGCCGCGAAATCGCCATTGAAATCCGCGTTGATGGATACGGACAGGTGGCCCTGCGAGATCTCGCCCAGCGCATATGTCAGCTCGCTGATGTAGCCCTTGAGCGTGACGATCGTGGAGTTGAGCGCATCCTTGACCAAGCTGAAATCGCCCTTGAAGTCGCCATCGACGCTGGCGCTTAAGTTGCCCCGGGACAGCTCGCCCAGCACCTGAGTGGACTCGTTGATGGGGGCCATCATGGCGTCCATCGTGGCGTTGATGCCTTCCACGATGTTGCGGTATGCGCCGGTGTGGCGTTCCGCGTCGGCACGCGCCGAGAGGCGGCCCTCCGATGCGGCGTCCACCAGCATGCCGGTATCGTCCAGCAGCGCCTGAACCACCTTCACGATGGTGCGGATGGCGTCACGCATCTGGCCGATTTCGTCTTTGCTGGTCACATGGTTGAACGTGATATCCGTATCGCCCTCGGCCAGCCGCTTGACGTTGGCCGTCAGCTGCCTGACGGGCTTGCTGATGCCGCGGGCCGTGAATATGCCGATGAGCACCGAGAGCGCCACCACCACTCCGATGCCGATGATGGTGATCAGCTGGACGTTGGCAGCCAGTTTTCTGTTATTATTATCCACCACAGCCGCGTCGTTTGAGATGGCGGTGCGGAGCTTTTCGACCGCTTCGAGCACGGAATTTTCCGTCATACGGAATTCGCCGAACTTGGTCAGATCCTGCCTGATGGTTTCTGCTTCTCCTGCATCGAGCAGCTCGAGCATTCTGGTGAGCTGGACGTTATACTCGTCATAAATAGGCTTGAATTTGGCTACGGCATCCATCTTAACCTGATTGCCGTCCACCAGCTTCTCTACCATAGTCAGCGAGTTTGCGATGCTCGAGCTCAGGTTCATGATGGTGGACGAATAGACCTGCGACATCGACGGGTCGTCCGACATCAGCACCTGGCGAAGGTTCATGGTCTGCTCCTTGATGCCCAGCTCCACATCATAGGCGTTCCTGGTGGGGAGCAGTATCTGGGCGTACATCCCATTGCTGGCTGCACTCATCTGCGACAGGCTGAAGCTGGCATATACGCCCATGGCAGCGCTCAGCACCGCGATAACCAGAAAGCCGGCCAGCATGCGAGGTGCGATACGGACGTTGGACAACAGGCCCGCGCGCTTTTTGCCGCTGGACTTTTTAACCTTTTCTTTTTTGCCCGGTTTTGTTTTCTTCTGCGGTTTTTTGGCTTTTTCTACCGGCAAAGAAGGCGCTTCCGTTTCGTTCTCTTTTCTTTTTGACAACTTCGTTAAAATCTTCAACTGCGGTTCCTCCCGGATATAATCTGATTGTAAAATGGCATGCAAAAGATTGACTTAAACCCGTATCAATTGTTATATCGTACCGGAATTGTGACTTCTTTAACAGAAAATTAACAAATGTTCACTGGGAAAATGTGCAGTGATTCCTGAAGGGGCTGGGAGGTAACCATAACATAAAGGTCTGGCATATGAAGCGGGGGGGCAGGAATAACGGGATGCTTAAGAAATAATGCTGCCGTCCGGCTTTGAGCTCCTGTGCTGCAGCAGCGCTTTCCAGAGCGCGTAGACGATTATGGCGACGGCAAAGCCGATGATCCAGCCGCCCAGTATGTCACCCGCGTAGTGGACGCCGAGGTACACACGGCTAAAGCCGATCAATATGGCCAAGATCGCGCAGGGGACGGCCAGTGCCAGCCTGCGGGGGCGGCTTTTGACGAACTTGAAGACCATGATGATGAGCATCGTATAGAGTGTGGCGTTGATCATCGCGTGGCCGCTGGGAAAGCTGTAGCTGGTCTCGTTGATGAGGCGTAGTATGTCCGGCCTTTCCCGCGCGAACAGTTCTTTGAGCAGCATGTTCAGCAGCGCCGACACCGTGACGGCGGCGGAGACGGGCAGCGCGATGGTCCTGCGCGTTTTGGGTATGGCGATGAGCAGCAGGCAGAACGTGATGACCACGGTGGAATCTCCGAGGTGGGTGATGCCTTTGATGACGCTCGTCAGCGCGGGGGACATAAAAGCGACGGACTTGGAATATATCCAGCCTTCGAAGCCCAGCGTGACGCCCGCGTGCACATAAGCCGCGAGCAATGCAAACATAACGGCGGATATGACCGTCAGCAGTATGTGTTTCCGGTAGCGTTCCTTTTTTGTTTCAAAAGCCTGTTCAGCCTTGTTGTCGTCCTTAATTTCCCGCATTGCCTGCCTGACTGTTTTTGTGATTAACCTATTGTACCGCAAACCGCCGGAAAAATCTGCCCCCAAAATTGATGGATTTTTCGTGCTCAAATAATTTATGTAACACGACAGTAGAAATACATTGACAGGCGAGGTATAATGATGTATGTTGTATTTGCGGAGGTGATGACATGGACAACAGGATATCGTCCGATCTATTAAGAGGGCATACGGACACGATGATATTAAAGCTGCTCAAGGATGGCGACAAGTACGGCTACGAGATCGCAAAAACGATATATGCGAATTCGGGCGGCGAATACGAGCTGAAGGAAGCGACGATGTATTCCAGCTTGAAGCGGCTGGAGAGCGACGGGTGCATCGAATCGTACTGGGGAGACGGGAACCAGGGCGGACGGCGCAAGTATTACCGGATAACGGAACGCGGTACGCAATATTACATGGAAAACAAGGCAAACTGGGAGTACGCCAAGAGCGTGCTGGACCGGCTGCTGTGATAGAAAGGCGGTAACAAAAATGGATGAAAGATTGAAAGAGTATTTGAACGGTGTATTCGCCGCGTATGAAGGGCTGCCAACGGCGGGCGAGCTGAAGGAAGAGCTGCAGGCAGACCTTAATGAGCGGATGGCGGACCTCATGGCGCAGGGCCACGACAGCGAGACGGCGTACGCGATGGCGGTGGAGTCCATCGGCGACATAGAGGAGACGCTCAAGGACGTGGCGGAGCGCACAAGGTCGCTGCAGCGCATGGTGGCGATGAACTTCTCGCAGTCCAGCCTGCCGGGAGCCGACTTTGCCGGAGTCACGGTGCACGACGCCAAGTTCCAGAGCAGCGACCTTAAGGGTTCTGACTTCAGCGGTGCGGACCTCACGGGCAGCTCGTTCAAAAGCAGCGACCTCCGCGATACAAAGTTTGACGGCGCGAACCTGACCGGAGCGAAGCTGACGATGGCGGCGCTGTCCGGCGCGAGCTTTGTGGACTGCTGCCTGAAGAAGGCCGACCTCAGCAGCTCGGATCTGCGCGGCGCACGGTTTATAGGCGCGGACCTGACGGACGCGAAGATGACCAAGCTGGACATGAAAGCCGCGGTGGTGGAGAACTGCGTGCTGTTGGGAGCGGACTTCAAGTATTCCGACGTCTCCGGGGTGCGCTTCGACGGCATGGACCTGACAGGTGTGCGTTTTGACATGGCGGGCATGGTGGGGACCAGCTTCAAGGGCGCGGTGCTGCGTAACGTATCGTTCCGGTTCGTATCCGCAAAGCACCTGAAGAAGGCGGTGTTCGACGGCGCGGTGATGGATAAGCTCACATATGCGGTGCTCAAGGGCAGCGGCGCGGAGCTGTCCGGAGTGACGGTGGTTAAATAGAAGGCGATAAGTTTTGAGGCGGTGGAGATGTCGTTCGGCAAAAACAGGGCGCCGGACGGCCTCACCATCGCGGTGGAGCGTGGGGGCAGATGTATGCGCTGCGCTACTCCGATCTGACCGACAGCTCAAGCCATTTTGCATGTTCATCTACAAAATAATAAGCAACTGCAGCCAGAGCACTCTGCTTGCCGGTTAACATATATTGCCTTTTCGTTGAAAACATTATCAGAACAATCCCTATTGACAGCCACACTATTGCGTGTTACTATATATCGGTAGTAAGTAATACTGCATACAAGTTATACGGAATAGCAAGGGGTGATTGTGCTGGAAAATCTAACGGAAATGCTCAAAGGCGTGCTTGAGGGCTGTGTCCTTGAAATAATAAGCCGCCAAGAAACCTACGGTTACGAAATCACGCGGCGGCTGAATGCCCTCGGCTTCACAGATGTTGTGGAGGGAACGGTGTACACCATTTTGGTGCGGCTTGAGAAAAACAAGCTTGTAGACATAGAAAAAAAGCCCTCCGACGTGGGTCCACCGCGAAAGTTCTTCGCGCTCAACGACGCGGGGCGAGAGGAGCTGCGGAAGTTCTGGGAAAAATGGGAGTTCGTATCATCAAGAATTAACGAGTTAAAGGAGAGAAAATAATGGATTTCTGGGAAAAAGTTACTGGAAGCGACATGACTAAAGAATACAAAACTTTTGAATCGCGAGCCAAAAAGCTGCCGGCGGATTATCAAGAAGCATGGGAAAAAATTAAAGCCAATCTTTGGCCGCACTCAGATTTAACCGGCCGCAACCTCATGCCGATTCTTGACGGTGTGCTGGGCCTGCTCGAAGAAGCGGCGGCGGACGGCCAGAGTGCGGTGGAGGTTTTGGGTGACGATATCAAAGCTTTTTGTGCAGCGCTGGCCGGTGAAGAAGGGGCGAAGTCCTATCGCGACAAGTGGCGCGATCAGCTCAATAACAATATAGCCAAAAAGCTTAGCAAATAGGAGGATAGTATGAGAATACAGGATATCATCGAAGGTAAAAAAGAGTGGCGGGCACACGTGGCGCGTGTTAAATCGCTCCCGCAAGATTATCAGATAGTTTATAAAGAGATTCAAAAGTATCTCTTCAAGGTGGGCCCGGTTGAACTGACCGAAGGGACGGGTTTGCTCTCGGGGATTGTCGACCTTTTTGAAGAGAACGCGGCTTTGGGGAAAGGCGTGCTCGAAGTGACGGGCAGTGACGTAGCGGCCTTCTGCGATGATCTGATCAAAGATTCAAAAACTTACGCTGACATCTACCAAGAATCTGTTAACCAGGAAGTTAACAAGGCGATGAAAAAGGTTACGGATAAAACAAAGTAAAAGGGGGATATCGGAATGGAAAAAGCAATTCAAGTGAAAGGGCTGCAAAAATCGTATAAGCAGCTTCATGTACTAAAGGGCGTGGATTTCGAGGTGGAGAAGGGCAGCATTTTTGCCCTGCTTGGCAGTAACGGCACGGGCAAAACGACGATCGTCAGAATACTTACCACGCTGCTTAAGCAGGACGGCGGAACGGCTGCCGTAAACGGGTTCGACGTTGCGGCAAAGCCCGACCATGTACGGCAGTCGATCAGCCTCACCGGGCAATTTGCCGCCGTGGACGAGATATTAACCGGGCGGGAAAATTTGATCTTGATCGCCAAGCTGCGGCACCTTAGGAACCCGCGCGAAATCGCGGACGATTTGCTAAAACGCTTCGGCCTGACCGACGCCGCCGACCGCAGGGTTTCCACCTATTCGGGCGGTATGCACCGCAGGCTCGACATCGCCATGAGCCTTATAGGAAAGCCGCAGGTCATTTTCCTCGACGAGCCGACCACCGGGCTTGACCCAGAGGCGCGCATCGAGGTTTGGAAGACGGTCAAAGAGCTTAGCCTTAATGGCACGACGGTATTCCTGACCACGCAGTATTTGGAGGAGGCCGAGCAGCTTGCAGACAGAATAGCCATTCTGCATGAGGGCAGGATTATCGCGGGGGGCACGCTCGCTGAGCTGAAAAAGCTGTTCCCGCCCGCAAAGGTTGAGTATGTTGAAAAACAGCCGAGCCTGGAGGAAATATTCCTCGCAATTATCGGTAAAAGGGAGGAAAAATAAATGGTAACGGTAAAGAAACACTTTTTCAGCGACATGGGCGTGATGCTTGGACGCTCCATGCGCCATATTTTCCGCAGCATGGACACCATCATCACGGTGTGCCTCACGCCTATCGCGATGATGCTGCTGTTCGTCTACGTGCTCGGCGGCGCTATTCAAGC